>DCUZ01000096.1 GCA_002327305.1 Holophagales bacterium UBA2201
ATTAGATGGCTACCCCCTTGACAAGGGGGGGTGGGGGCGTTACAATGGTGCCTGAAAGTGTCTATTCGTGTTTAGAAGGGGCGACACGCATGGAATTCTGCGGCCATTATAAATCCACGGTCGATCCAAAGTGGCGGTTGAAACTGCCCGCGGAGTACCGTGGACATCTCCAGGAGGCCTACGGGGACGCCTTCTTCGTCACCTCGGCCGACTTGGAATCCCTGCTGGTCTATCCCATGCCCGTGTGGGAGGCCATGATGGGGGAGTCGCTGACCAACCCCTCCCTGGCGGAGAAGATGTCCGATCTCAACATGTGCGGCCGCATCGCGAAGATGGACGGCCAGGGCAAGGTGATGATCTCCGAGTACATGCGCCTGAAAAACCCCGCCCTCATGGGGCCCGTCATCGTGGCCGCCGTGGTGGACCACCTCGAAGTGTACCCCCTGTCCCTCGTGGACAAGACCCTGGAGCAGAACAAGATCGCCAACCGGGAGATGGCCCGCATCCGGGCCGGGGGCCATGTCCAAAAACCATGAGCCCGTCCTGACCGGGGAAGTGGTGGCCCATCTCATCCTAAAACAGGGCGGTCGGTATGTCGACGCCACGCTGGGCCTGGGGGGGCACTCCCGGGCCCTTTTGGACGCGGACCCGCGCGGCTCCCTCCTCGGCCTGGACCGGCACGCCGCCTCGATGGAGGCGGCCCGGGCGGCCCTGCGCCCCTACGGGTGCCGGGTGACCCTCCAAAATCTCAATTTCACCGACCTGTCCGAGGCCATGGCCGCGGCCGGCTGGACGGCGGCCGACGGCATCCTCGCCGACCTGGGGATATCCCGGTGGCAGTTGGAGGGGGCGGTGCCGGGACTTTCGTTCCAGCGCGACGAGCCCCTGGACATGCGCCTCGACGGCACCGGCGTCACCGCCGCCGAGATCGTCAACGACTGGCCGGTCCGCGAGCTGGCCCGCGTTCTGAAGGAGTATGGCGAGGAACCGCTGGCCCTCCGGATCGCCCGCCGCATCGGCGAGGTGCGGGGACAGGCGCCCATCCGCACGACCCATGAACTGGCCGACCTGGTGGCCTCCGTGAAGCACCCACGCCGCGGCGACTCTCTTCATCCCGCCACCCTCACCTTCATGGCTCTGCGCATCGCCGTCAACAGCGAACTGGACCGCCTGGAGCGGTTCCTCCCCCTGGCGGCGGAGGTCCTCGCGCCGGGAGGACGCCTCGCGGTGATCAGCTTCCACTCCCTGGAGGACCGGATGGTGAAGCGGGCCTTCCAGCACCTCTCCGGCCATTGCATCTGTCCCCCCGACGGTCTTCCCTGCCGGTGCGCCCCCCGGCACCAACTCAAGGTCGTGACCCGGAAGCCCGTCACCCCCTCCGAAGCGGAACAACGGCGCAACCCCTTGAGCCGCAGCGCGAAACTGCGCGCGGCGGAGAAACTCCCCGCGTGAGCAGCCGTCCCCACCGCCTCCCCATCTACTGCGCCGCGCCCGAGGACCGCTACATGGACCACAGCGTGGACACCGCCTTCCTCAAGCGGCTGGGGCTCCTCCTGGTCCTGGTGGTCCCCCTGGTGGTGATGGTCCTTCTCATCATCCAGGCCAACAACCAGGTGGCGACCCTGGGCAAGCAGATCCGTCAGTTGGAATTCCAGCAGAAGAAACTGGAGGACGAACGGATCGCCCTCCGGTTGGAGCGGGAGAAACTGCTCAAGCCCGAGCGCGTCCTGGAGCAGGCCCGCGCACAGGGCCTGCAGCCGCTCGATGCGGGACAGGTGCGGCGGATCTATGTCCCGTAGGTTCCCCCTCTTCTACCTCGTCATGGGGACATGGATGCTGATCCTGGCCCTGCGCCTGGGGCAGATCCAGGTGCTCCAGCACGAACACTACCTGGCGCGCTCGCTCCACACCCAGCGGGTGGAGGAGTTCGTCCGCCGCGCCGAGATCCTGGACCGCAACGGCCGCCTCCTGGCGGGCTCCGAGACGGGATTTTCCCTCTCCGTCGCGCTGGACACGCGGAGCGCCGCCTTCACACCGGAGGACCTGCAGGAGGTGGCCCGGTGCCTCCGCCTCCCCCTGGACCAGGTGAAGGCGGCCGCCGCGAAACGGAGCGGCTACTCGGTGGTGACCCGCAAGGCGGAGTACGGGCAGATCCAGGCCCTCCGCGCCCTGGGGCACAAAGGGCTGCTCCTGCCGCTCCAGCACCAGCGGGTCTATCCCTATGAAGGGTTGACGGAGCACCTGCTGGGTTTCGTGGACTACAAGGAGGACGGCCAGGCGGGGCTGGAGCGCTTCTACGACGCGCGCCTCAAGGGGCGGCCCGGGGCCAAGATGATCCTGCGCGACTCCCGCCGCGCCTCCTACGACCTGGACCAGGTCCTGGAGGCGCCGGTCCCCGGGACGCCGCTGGAAACCACCCTGGACATTCCCCTTCAGCACGTCGGCACCGAGGCCCTGGCGAAACTGGACGCGGTGTGCCGGCCGGAGTGGGCCTCCGCAACCGTCATGGATCCGCGCACGGGGGCCATCCTGGCGCACGCCATCTGGCCCCCGCTCGACCCCGGGGCCCGCGGCCAGGCGAGGGACGAACGGCTGGCCAGCCACCCCTTCGAGCCCGGTTCCATCGTGAAACCCCTCCTGGCCGAGGCCGCCCTCGCCAGGGGAGTGGCCCGGCCGGACGAGACGATCTGGTGCGGGCACGGCGCCGTCACGCTCCTGGGGCGCACCATCAAGGACCACGCGGTCTTCGACGACCTCACCTTCACCGAGACCCTGATGTTCTCCTCCAACGTCGGGTGCATCAAGTGGGGCCAGCGCCTGAGCGGCGCCGATTTCATGGAGGCCCTCCACCGGTTCGGTCTGGGCCGGAAGACGGGGATCGATCTGGCGCCGGAGTCCCCGGGCTCCCTTCCCCCGGCCCGTCGGGCCAATGAGCTGGCCCGGGCCTACATGAGCATCGGCCAGGGGCTTTCGGTCACCCACGCCCAGGTCCTGCGGGCCTACGCCGCCCTGGCCAACGGAGGCTTTTTGGTGACGCCCCACTTCGCGGCGGATTTCAAGGAGGAACGGAAGGCGGCGGCCGACCCCGGGGCGCTGAGGATCCTGCGCAACATCCTTTTCCAGACCGTGGAGGCGGGAAGCGGGAAGAAGGCCCGGCTGGACGGGGTGGCGTGGGCCGGCAAGACCGGCACGGCGCAGAAGGCGGTCCCCGGCCGGGGCTATGTCCCGGGCAGTTATGTTTCCTCCTTCGTGGGGTGGTTCCCGGTGGACCGGCCCCAGGCGCTGGTCCTGGTGGTGGTCTCCGAGCCGCGGGGCGTTTTTTATGGCTCCGAAGTGGCCGCCCCCGTGGCGCGCGACATCGCCCACTATCTCAATCTCGGCGGGAGGCTCGGTGAAACTATCTGACCTGGCCGCCGCCTTCCCCGGCCTGACCCTCCACGGGCCCGACGCCGAGGTCTCTTCCCTGGCCATCCGGGCCCAGGAGGCCCTGGCCGGCGCCCTCTTCATCGCCCTGCCCGGCGCCCGGTCGCACGGCCTGGATTGGATCGCGCAGGCGAAGGAGCGCGGGGCCGCCGCCGCCCTTTCCGACCGCCCCGCCGGAGAGCTCCCCACCCTCGTCCACCCCGACCCGAGGAGCCTCCTTTCCCGGTTCTGCCTTCACTTTTACGGCAATCCGGAGCGGGGCATCGTCATGGCGGGAATCACGGGCACCAAAGGGAAGACCACCGTGGCCCACCTCGTCCACCACGCCCTGGCCAAGGAGGGCCCCGCGGGCCTGCTGAGCACCACCCACTACCAGGCCGGGGAGCACCGGTTCCCCTCCCCCTACACCACCCC
>DCUZ01000030.1:0-11721 GCA_002327305.1 Holophagales bacterium UBA2201
GTGGGCGGGTCCCCGGCTGCGGACTGCGGGCTACGGACTACGGGTCGTGTGGGGGCTACTCGTACCGCAGGACTCGGGCCGGGTCGGTGTGGGCCACCCGCAGGGCCTGCGCCCACACCACCCCCAGGGTCAGCGCCGCCGAGATGACCGCCGCCAGGAGGAACGGGCCGGGCCGAAGGGGAATGCGGTCGGCGAACTGCCCGAGCCATTGGTTCAGGAGCCACCAGGCGGCGGGCCAGGCCAGGAGGTTGGCGGCGAGGATGCAGAGGGCGTATTCCCGCGAGACCAGGAGGGTGATCTCCCCGAGGGAGGCCCCCAGCACCTTGCGGATGCCGATCTCCCGGGTGCGAAGGCGGGTCAGGAAGGCGGCCAGCCCCAGGAGGCCGAGGGCGCAGATGACCACGGCCACGATGGAGGCGATCTGGAGGACGCGGGCGGTCCGCCGCTCGGGCGTGAAGAAGGCCATGAGGTCCTTCTCCAGGGAATAGGCCGTGAAGGGCCAGTCGGGGTTCACTTCTTTCCATGCCTCACCGGCCGCGGCCAGGACCTCCTCGCGCCGGGAAGGGTCGAGGCGGAAAAACGCATAGGAACCGGCCATGCCGGACTGCGAGGGGGCGAGGACCATCACGAGCGGCTGAAGGGGGAAGCGAACGGTGGAAGCATGGAAATCCTTCACGATGCCGGCCACCTTCCCCCCGCTCTTGCCATGGCGCAAAGCCGTTCCCGTGCGCGCTCCCATCACGGCGGCGGCGGACTCGTTGAGCCAATACTGCCTCAGGCCGGGAGCGTCGGAGACGATGGGCGGCACCCCCCCCTCAACGAAGGGGATGCGGAAGGTGGAGGGGAAATCGGGGTCCACCTGCATGTAGGGGAAGGACGGATCGGAACCGGCCGGTTTCCCGTCCCAGTCGAGCCCCTGGATGGCGTCGAGGGGATAGATGGGAAGGCGGTTGGAGCCCGTGACGCCGACGATGCCGGGGACGCGCGACCAGACCGCCTTGAGGTCGAGGAAGTGCCGGGTCAGTTCGGGGTGGGGGCCGAGAAGGCAGTAGTAGAGGTCCCGGGGATCGTAGCCGAGGTCCTTCGTTTCAAGATGACGGACCTGGCGCTGGACCACCAGGGCCCCCACCATCAGGACCACCGCCACCCCGAACTGAAGGGCGACGAAGCCCTTGCGCATCCAGGCGCCGCGGAGGCCCGGCTGGAAGGTGCTTCGCAGGGCCCGGGCGGGAGGGTAGGAGGCCAGGGCCAGGGCCGGGAGGAGCCCCGAGATGAGGCCGGTGGCCAGAGTGATGCCCGCAAGGGCCAGTAGGCTCCCCGGCCGCAGGAGCTCCGCCATGGCCAGCGGCTTGCCGGTGAGGCGGTTGAATCCGGGCAGGAGGAGCTCCACCAGGGCCAGGGCCAGGGCCAGGGCGAGGGCGGACAACAGGACCGATTCGACCAGGAACTGGCGCACCAGGGCGGGTTCGGTGGCCCCCAGCACCTTCCGCATCCCGGTCTCGCGCGAGCGGTTGATGGAATGGGCGGTCCCCAGGTTGATGAAATTGATGCACGCCGTCAGGAGGATGAAGAGGCCCACGGCGGCGAAAATGAACACGGTGGCGAGGTCTCCGCTCTCCGGGGCCTCCCCGGTGGCCTGGGGCGTGACGAGCAGCTTATAGGATTTGAAGAGGGAGGCCAGCCCCGGGATCAAATGGATCTTCTCCACCGGAAGGAGGTCCAGCCGCGAAAGCCCCAAGATGTTGAGCCCCCGCAGCCATTCGTTGAGGCGGAACTGGAACGCCTTCGGGTCGGTCCCCGGGCGGAGCAGGACATAGGTCTGGTACAGGTGGACCTGCCAGGCCTTCTCCGGCGGCATGTCGGCATCGGTGTGCAGGGTGGGGGGGACGACAAAATCCACCTTGAGGTGGGAGTTGTGGGGGAGGGGTTCCACCACGGCCGTGACGATGGTGTCGGTGGTCTTGTCGATGTTGAGGGTGCGCCCCAGGGCCGGGCCGTCCCCGAAATACTTCCGGGCCATGGCGGTGGTGATGACGATGGAGCGGGGGTCCGTCAGGGCCGTGTCGGCGTCCCCCTCGACGAAGCGGAAGGTGAACAGTTTGAAGAAGTCGGGGTCGGCGATGACGAACTGGTACTCCATGAAGAACCGGTCGCCCGCCTTCACCCGCCAGCTCCCGTCGTTGTTGTAGCGGGCGCAGGCCTCCACCTCGGGGAAGCGTTCCCGGATGGCCGGTCCCAGGGGGATGGGGGTGCGGGTGGCAAACCCCGGCCGGTGGGCCTGGTCGTTGAGCAGGAGGTGGAGGCGGCCGCTCCCGGCGTGGAACCGGTCGTAGGAAAGCTCGTCGGCCACCCAGAGGTAGATGAAGACGGCGCAGGCGATCCCCAGGGCCAGGCAGGAGAGATTGAGGAGGGCCAGCCCCTTGCGCCGGGCCAGGGAGCGCAGGACGAGGCGGACGGTGTGGGTCAGCACGGGAGGCCCCCGCCGGGTTCAGGCACGGAATCCTCCCTGGAGGTTCTCGGTGACGATGTGGCCGTCGAAGAGGTGGATGACCCGTTGGGCGTAGCCCGCGTTGGTCCGGGAGTGGGTGACCATCAGGACCGTGGTCCCCCCGCCGTGGAGGCCCGCGATCAACTGCATCACCTGGGTCCCCTGGTTGGAGTCGAGGTTGCCGGTGGGTTCGTCCGCGAGGAGGAGGGCGGGGCGGGCCGCCACCGCGCGGGCCACCGCCACCCGCTGTTGCTGTCCCCCGGACAACTGCTGGGGGAAATGGCGGCGCCGGGGGGCGAGTTCCAGGCGGTCCAGCACCTCCCCCAGGCGCCGGCGGCGCTCGGCCGGGGGGATGCGGGCGTAGAGGAGGGGCAACTCGATGTTCTCCTCCACCGTCAGATCGTCGATGAGGTTGAAGCTCTGGAAGACGAAGCCGACGGCCCCCCGGCGGAGGCGGGCCCGTTCCCCCTCGGGAAGGTGGGAGGCGTCCCGCCCGCGGAAAACAAGCCGCCCCTCGGTGGGGGAGTCGATCAGGCCCAAAATGTTCAACAGGGTGGTCTTGCCGCAGCCGGAGGGGCCCATGACGGAGACGAACTCCCCCTCCTGGATGGCCAGGTTGATATTGCTGAGGGCGGTGGTCTCCACTTCCGAGGTGCGGTAGACCTTCTTGAGGTCCCGGGCTTCGATCATCGTATTCGCTCCTGGGGCGCGGCAGGGCGCCCGCGCCATACTTATAGCAAGGGGCGTGCCAACCTGGTCCAGGCCGTGCGCCCCGCAAGACAGGGGGGGGGCTTGAACGGGAGGTGTTCGTGTGGTATACAGAAGTGTCCGCAATCGGACGCTCTTTTGGAGTGTCCGCCCATGAAACGGGCCGGCAGCCCGGGCACGGGGATTGCAAGGAAGGGGGCATGACGAACAATCGCAGATCCGGCACAATCCTGGTGGTGGACGACGACGAGGGGGTCCTGCAGGCGGCGCGCCTCTTCCTCAAACAGTATGCCGCGCGGGTGGACACGGAGCGTTCTCCCGACACGCTGCCCGCCCTTCTGAACAACACCCGCTACGATGTCGTCCTCCTGGACATGAATTTCACCCGGGACAGCACCTCCGGCCGGGAGGGGTATTTCTGGCTGGACCGCATCCTTGCCCTCGATCCCGGCGCCGTGGTGGTCCTCATGACCGCCTTCGGCGACGTGGACACGGCGGTGCGCGCCATCAAGGCCGGGGCCACCGATTTCGTCCTTAAGCCGTGGCAGAACGAGAAACTGCTGGCCACCGTTTCGGCCGCCCTTTCCCTGCGCCGGTCCCGGGACGAGGTGGAGCACCTCCGGTCGGGCCGCGCGGCGCTCGGCGAGGCCCAGGACCAGCCCTTCCACGGTTTCGTCGGCGACTCGTCCGAGATGCGCCGCGTGTACGAAACGGTCCAGAAGGTGGCGGCCACGGAGGCCTCGGTCCTCATCCTGGGGGAGAACGGCACCGGCAAGGAGCTGGTGGCCCGGGCCCTCCATCGCGCCTCCTCCCGCGCCGGGGAGGTCTTCATCTCGGTGGACATGGGGGCCATCACCGAAACCCTTTTCGAAAGCGAGCTGTTCGGCCACGTCAAGGGGGCCTTCACCGACGCCCGGTGCGACCGGGCGGGGCGGTTCGAGGCGGCCTCCGGCGGCACCCTCTTCCTCGACGAGATCGGCAACCTCCACCTCTCCCTCCAGGCCAAGATCCTTCGGGCGCTCGAGACGCGGCAGGTGGTCCGGGTGGGGTCCAACCGCCCCGCCCCCTTCGACGTTCGCCTCGTCTGCGCCTCCAACAGGCCGGTGCACGCGATGGCCGACCGGGGGGAGTTCCGTCAGGACCTCCTCTACCGCGTCAACACGGTGGAGATCCTCCTCCCCCCCCTGCGCGAGAGGGGGGGCGACCTGCCGCAGTTGGTGGAGCACTTCCTCAAGCGCTACGCCCGCAAGTACGGCAAGCCGGTGCGCAAGGTCAGCGACGGCGCCTTCAAGAAGCTCCAGGCCTACCGCTGGCCCGGCAACGTGCGGGAACTGGAGCACGCCATCGAGCGGGCCATCATCCTCAGCGACACCCCCGTCCTCCAGCCGGGGGACTTCCTCTTCCCCTCGCCGCGGGCCGAGGGGGCGGGGCTCCATTTCGATTCCTACAACCTGGAGGAGGTGGAGAAGGCGGTCATCCGCCGGACGCTGGAGAAGCACCACGGGAACATCACCAGCGCCTCGCGGGAACTGGGGCTGACGCGGGCCTCCCTCTACCGACGGATGGAAAAGCATGGGATCTGACCGTCCGGGCGGCCCCCTCCGGCGTTTCCGCGCCCAGGTCGCCCTGCGGGTGGCGGGATTCGCCGCGGCGGCCGGGCTCGCCCTCTTTCTCCTCCTGCGCGCCGATTGGCTCTCCGGCGCCATCGCCGGCGCGGCCGCCCTGTGGCTGGCGGTGGACCTGGTCCGGTACGCCGAGCGGACGGGGCGCGATATTCAGAAGTTCCTCCTGGCGGTGCGCCAGTCCGATTTTTCCCTCACCTTCTCCGGGCCCCGGCTGGGGGAGCCCTTCGACGGCCTGGAGGAGGAGTTCCAGCGGGTGATGGAGACGGTGCGGCGCGAGCGGGCCGAGACCGAGGAACAGCGGCGCTTTCTGGAGACGCTGGTCCAGCACGTGGGCGTCGGCCTCCTGGCCTTCGACGATTCGGGGGCGGTGACGCTGGCGAACGCCGCCGCCCGCCGCCTCCTCGGCGTGCCCCATCTCCGCCGCGTCGCGGACCTGAGACCGGCCCAGCCGGCCGCAGCCGAAGCGTTGGAGGCCCTGCGGGCGGGTGAGCGGGCGCTGGTCCAGATCGAGCGGGACGGCGCCCCCGCCCAACTGGTCCTGAAGGCGGAGGAGTTCAAGATGGGGCAATGGCGCCAGCTCCTGGTATCCCTCCAGGACATCCACGGAGAACTGGAGGAAAAGGAGACCGAGGCCTGGCAGAACCTGACCCGGGTCCTGACCCACGAGATCATGAACTCCATGACCCCCATCTCCTCTCTGGCCGCCACCGCGGAGGACCTCCTTGCCGGGCTGGACCCCTGCGTGGGGGACGGGGGGCCGGAAGGGTGCGCCGAGCGGCTGAAGGACGCCCGTGAGGCCATGGGCACCGTCCGCCGGCGGAGCAAGGACCTGATGGGGTTTGTCCAGGCCTACCGCTCCCTGGCACTCATCCCCAGGCCGAAGTTCCAGGTCGTCTCCCTGCGCGAGCTCTTCGGGCGCGCCGAGCGGCTCATGCGTCAGCGGTTTGAGGAGGAACGGGTACGCTTCGGTTGGAGCGCGGCCCCCGAGACGCTGGAGGTGACGGCCGACCCGGCGCTGGTCGAGCAGGTCCTCCTCAACCTCCTCCTCAATGGCCTCGACGCGGTGCGGGGCCGCCCCGGCGGGGAGGTGCGGCTCGAGGCGTCCATGAGCGAGCGGGGCCGGCCGGTGGTGACCGTGAGCGACAACGGGGGCGGCATCGCGCCGGAGGCGGAGCCCAAGGTCTTCATCCCCTTCTTCACCACCAAGAAGGGGGGGTCCGGCATCGGCCTCAGTTTCTCCAGGCAGGTGATGCACCTGCACGGCGGGAGCATCGCCGTGCGGTCGGACGCCGACCGGGGGGCCGTGTTCACCCTCAAATTCTGATGGGTCCGCTTAGCCCGGATTTCTCACAACTTGTCGTAGCGAAAGGCCCGCAAAAGGACGCGGAGGGCTTTGGATGCAAGGCTTTGCGACCGAGGCCGACGATGGCATAGCCTTGCCCTATGTTGAGGAAGGCCGACGGAGCAAAACGCAGCAGACGAAACCCTGTACGGCCTTGTAGTAGAGAAGTTGTGAGAAATCCGGGTTAGAAGGCGACGGGAGGGAGCGGTGACCGGCCGCCCCCTCCCGCTCGATAAAACCAAAACCCTTTATGCCAAGATCAGTGCAAGCGGCGTGCCGTCCTCAAGGGGTTCCTTCCCCCGGGAGAGGCGGTTCTGTACGGCGCGGTGTCCGCTTCGCGGCATCGATCGAACGCTTCCGGACGCCCGTGGGCGGCGATGCGGACGGCCGGCAGGCGGGAACGCTTGGAGGCCCGACCATCCGTCCCCGGGGGGCTGGGGGCTTCGCGATGCTTATGGAGAGATGCGCCGTAGTGCCGATGCCTGTTGCGGGGTAAGGGGATAGTGCTCGAACGGGGCGGTGTCGAGGAACCGCTCCCACAGTTTAAGCCACACCGGCCAGCAGCACAATCAGCGTGTGCGTGGCGCGATCCCCGGTATGCTCGAAGGCCAGCGCCGTGATCGGAGTGCGCGGCGCGGGGATGGAGAAGCAGGCGGCCGACCCCGCCAGGGCGGCCGCGAGGGCCGCGCTACGCCAGCGCCGGGCGCGCCAGCGAGGCGAGGAAGGCGATGTGGTCGGGACGGTCGTTGAGGGCTGCAATATAGTGGAACTCCTTTCCCCCGTGTTCGAGGAACATCTTCCTGTAGCCCGCCCCCACCTCCTCCAGCGTTTCGAGGCAGTCGGCGGCGAAGCCGGGACAGATCGTGTGGACGGCGCCCACCCCCTCACGGGCCCATCCCTTAAGCACCTCGTCGGTGTAGGGTTGCAGCCACCGGGCCGGGCCGAAACGGGACTGGAAGGCCATGGATAAGGCGGAAGACGGAAGGCGGAAGGCGGAAGAGAGGAGCGAGGCGGTGTGCTTGCACTGCTCGTAATAGGGGTCGCCTTGCGTCACGCTTTTGGCCGGCATCCCGTGGAAGGAGGCCAGGAGGCGGTCGGGCGCTCCATGGGCGGCTTGGAACTCGCTCACGGAAGCGGCCAGGGCTTCGATGTAGCCCGGCCGGTCGTGGTAGTCCTCGACCGCGAAGACCTCCCCGAACCCCAGCCGCGCCGCCTCCTCCCTGAACGCCCCCAGCGTGGAGCCGGTCGTGGCGCGGGAATACTGCGGGTAGAGCGGCAGGCCGAGGACCCGTCCGCACCCGCGGTCCCTCAGTTCCCTCAACCCCTCCGTGATCGAAGGCGACCCGTAGCGCATCCCCACGGCCACGGGCAGGCCCAGCGATGCTTCCAGCGCCGAGGCCTGCCGCCGCGTGATGGCCGTCAGCGGGGCGCCGGCGGAGGTCCAGACGGAGGCGTAGAGGCGGGCCACCCGCTTCGGGCGCGTCCGCAGGATGATGCCGTGGAGCAGGGGGAGCCACAGGAGGCGGGGGAGGTCCACGATGGCGGGGTCCGAGAGGAATTCCCGAAGGTACTCCCGCACGGCCGACGGCGTCGGGGCCGACGGCGAGCCCATGTTTGAGAGGAGGACGCCCGCGGCGGGGACGGGGGACGGCATGGGGTCAGATCACCCTAATGCTTGATCTTCTTGCCGCCTTTGGGCAAGATCAATATCCGGCTTTCCAAAGGGTTCCCATCCACCGTTTTGATTCCGGGGCGGGGGATCACGGCCAGGGCGTAGGAGATGAAGGCGGGCTGGTCGGGGGTGGCAACGATCCCCGTCTTGAGGTCGCCGCTTGCGTCGAGGCTCGGCCAGATGTACAGCCCGGAAGTCCGGATCGCCGCCGCGAGGACGATATGCCGGGTGAAATCGAGGTCCGGAGTTTTTCCCGGCACGCCGAGACGGTTCCAGACCTCGGCGAAGGCCTCCGCGTCGACGACCACCGCCGTATGGAAAGGGGCCTCCTGGATCGTGCCGCTCCACTTTTGGATGATCTCGACCTTGGCGGGTTTCGCCGGCGGATCCGCCAACAGGACGCCGGCGAAAAAAAGGATGACCGACATGAGCAAAAAGAGGGATGCGTGCATTTCAATCCTCCCTGTCGTCAAGAATCATCCGCGCCGCCCTGACGCGGGCCACCATGATGTCGCGCTTGTGCTCGCCCGGCGTTTCCATGGCGCCGTAGCAGATACCGCTGCAGACGCAAAGTTCGGCCTTAAAAACCGGAAGCAAATCCGCATGGATCTTCATGAAATCTCCTTTCGCTGTGTTTCTCTCTGTGGCCGCTCGGATTAAGCGAATCTTACGTCGCAAATAATCATTAAGGAGATAAAAACAACAAACAGAGACAGAGGAAGCATGAGCAGGTATATTAAACTGGATATGACGAGAAAATGCTTGTTGAAAAGACCTCTGTATTTGATTCGCAGAAATATAACATAAGGGGCGCAAATGATGCCGGACAGTGAAAAAGCAAAAGCCAGATAGTAAGGCGCCTTCCCAAGTGGGAGAGACTCAAAGAGAGACGAGAAACTCCAGTCAAATATGAGCAATGCCCAAGAAAACAGGCAAAACAATGCATAGCCACGATCTATCCAGAACCTGACGCGCACTCCGAGAGGAACATTGTCTGCATAGAAAAGCATTTTCCATTTACCCTTTACTATTTACCATTTACGCTTCTTTCCCCCGGCTTCCGGCTACAGTCTTCCGGCTACAGGCTGCCGGCTACGGAATGGATCCTACGCTCGGACCCGGCGGGGGTTCGAGATGGCCGCTCAGGATGACGCCCCCGCGTCACCCCCCCACCCCGACAATATACTTCCACTGCACGATTTTTTCGTTGATCTCGCGCAGACGCTGACAGAGCATCCGGTTGAGGAGCCCGAGGAACTGAAGGGAGGCCGCCGGGTCCATGTTGAGGACCTCGTGGAGGGTCTTGCGGTCCACGGCGAGGGTGGTGAGGTGGCCGGAGTGGGCCCGCGCGTCGGCCGAGCGGGGGCTCCCGTCGATCAGCGCCATCTCGCCGAAGAACTCGCCGCGCCCCAGGATGGCCAGGGCCTCCTCGCCGATGCCGGGAATGTACTTGCTGATGCGCACCTGGCCGTCGAGGAGGATGTAGAGCTTGTCGCCCACCTCCCCCTCGCGGAAGATGATGGAGCCCCCCTCGTACCGCTCCTCCTGGGAGAAGGTGGCCAGCAGGCGCATCTCGGCGTGGGAAAGCCCCTTTTCCTGGAACACTCCCATCTTCTTGTCGGCGTCCAGCTTGATCTTCTGCGAACCCCGCTTCTCGTCGCGCCGCAGGGGCTTGTCCTCCCGTTTCATGTCCTCGGTGAAGAAGGTCTTGAGCACCTCGTTGGCGTTGCGCACCTTGTCGGCGAGCGACTTCCAGAAGGTCCAGTGGAGGGCCACCCCCAGCTCGCGGTTGGTGTCGATGAGGTTCTCCACGGTGGCGAAGGGGAGGAGGAAGAACTCGGCGTCTTCATTGGCGAAGGCGTCGGCGCTCCGGTTGCCCCGGTCCAGGAAATTGAGCTCGCCGAAAAGGTCGCCCGGCAGGACCGTCTGCAGGACCTGCGGGCCGAAGGGGGTGTCCTTCTGCACCTGCACCTCGCCCCGCTTGAGGACGAAGATGTCGAAGGAGGACTGCCCGTCGCGGAAGACGAAGTGCTCGCGGGGGGTCTTGGTCACCTTCACCACCTGGCCGAGGGCGAAGATCTCCTCGTCGCGGAAGTGCTTGAAAACGGCCAGCGTCCGAAGTTCGGCGGCCACGGCGAGGAGGTTCTCCTTGCGGGTCTCCTCCTTGGTCCGCTTGAGGAAAATGTCGTGGAACTGCTTGTCCTTCTCCTTCAACTCCAGGAGGTTGGCCTTCTTGAACTCCATCCGGTCGATGGCCAGCTGGAGGGCGTCGAGGCGCTCGCGGTACACCTCCTTCATCCCGGCCTTGTCCAGCCCCAGGATGGTGGAGAGGGTGCGGATCATCCGCTGGATCTTGGCGTTGAGGGCCGGATGGTGGATGGTGAGGAGGTAGGCGTCCATGAAGAAACGGAGGGAGGCGGCGTGGTTCTGCAGTTCGAAGCAGACGCGCCCGGCCAGTTCGGCGGTGGCGTGGGCGAAGGGGTTGAGTTTGAGGGCGGCCTCCAGCTCCTCGAGAGCCGCCTCCCATTCCCCGATGGTGAAGTAGTAGCGGCCCAATTGCTCCGGCACCTCCTGCCGGTAGGGGTTCTTCACCTTGGCCAGTTCCAGCAGTTCCACCGCCTTGGAGTAGTCCTTCCGCTCCAGGTAGAACCGGGCCAGGCCGATGTAGTGGCAGAGGTCGATGTCGTCCTTCTTCTTCTCCTCCCGCAACCGCTCCCGCGCCTCCTCCATCTCCCCGGCCGCCTTCTTCTCCTTCAACTCCTTGAGGCGGGCGATGTTCATTTTCAGGGCGAAGCTCTCGGGCCGCAGTTTGCCGGCCATTTCGTACAAATGGATGGCTTCGTCGTACATTCCCTGGTCCGCGAACTTCTGGGCCAGTTGGGTGAGAGCTTCCACGTCGATGACGACCTTCTTTTTCTCCATCAAGCGGCATTATAGCAAAGAAAACGGAGAGCAACGGCGCGACAGAGAAACCGGGGCAAAAGGCCTCGGCAATGCATGGCCGGCGAGGCCTCCCGGCCTCCCCGCCTTCCCACTTTCCCGCCTTCCACCTTCCGTCTTCCGCCTTCCTCCTTCCTCCTTCCTCCTTCCCACCTTCCGCCTTCCTCCTTCCTCCTTCCCACCTTCCACCATAAGTCAAATAAAACCAGCCACATAGGCCAGACGCACTCGTGGCGGCTCCATTGGTTGATAGCATGTATATAATATAATGGAACATAATGGATTGAAGGTCTTGACAAAAGTTGTTGCAATGCCTATAATGGGCACTGCTGGCACTCTGCTTCAATGAGTGCTAACAACGAAATCAAACCCCATGAAAGGAGCAACGGTATGAAGGTAAAGCCCCTGTACGATCGCATCCTGGTCCAACGCATCGAGCCCAAAGAGACCGTCCGCGGCGGGATCATCATCCCCGACACCGCGAAGGAGAAACCCCTGGAGGCGAAGGTCATCGCCGTCGGGGAGGGCAAGTACGACGACAACGGCAAGCGCGTCCCGCTGGACGTCAAAGCCAAGGACCATGTCCTGATCGGCAAGTATTCCGGGACCGAGATCAAGATCGACGACGAAGACTACGTCATCATCCGGGAGGACGAGGTCCTCGCGGTGATCGACACCAAGTAAGGGAGGACAAAGAACAATGGCGAAGCAGATCACTTACGCACACGAAGCCCGGCAGGCCATCCTCAAGGGCGTGAACAAGCTCGCGGACGCCGTCAAGGTGACCCTCGGCCCCAAGGGCCGCAACGTCATCCTGGAGAAGAAGTTCGGCGCCCCCAACATCACCAAGGACGGCGTCACCGTGGCCAAGGAGATCGAGCTCGAGGATCCCCTGGAGAACATGGGCGCCCAGATGGTCAAGGAGGTCGCCTCCAAGACCTCCGAC
>DCUZ01000030.1:11768-11897 GCA_002327305.1 Holophagales bacterium UBA2201
ACCCGATGGACCTCAAGCGCGGCATTGATATGGCCGTGAACGAGGCCATCGAGTCCATCACCCGCCTTTCCAAGCCCGTCGAGTCCAACGAGGAGATCGCCTTCGTCGGCACCATCTCCGCCAACAACG
>DCUZ01000111.1 GCA_002327305.1 Holophagales bacterium UBA2201
TGTCGCAGGCGCCCTGAACATTGTTTTGGCCGCGGAGCGGGTTCACACCGGTGGAAGGCCGGCCCACGTGCCCCGTCAGCATGGCCAGGTTCGCCAGCGTCTTGACGTTGTCCACGCCGGTCACATGTTGGGTGATCCCCATGCAGTAGACGATGGAGGCGCGCTCCGCCTTCCCGTACTCCCGGGCCGCGGCAACGAGGGCGGCACGCGGGACACCGGTGATCTTCTCCACGTGCTCGGGGGTGTACTTCTGCACCGTCGCCTGGAGCCCCTCCGTTCCCTCGGTGCGATCCGCGATGAAGGCCTTGTCCTCGAGCCCCTCGGAGAGGATCACGTTCATGAACCCGTTGAGGAGGGCCACGTCGGTGCCCGGCCTCAGGGGAAGGTAGTGGTCGGCGAACCGGCTGAGGGTGACGGCGCGGGGGTCGGCCACGATGATCTTGGTCCCCTTCTCCTTGGCCCGGACGATGTACCGGGCCACGAGGGGGTGCTGCTCAAAAGTGTTGGAGCCGATGATCAGGATGCAGGGGGTGTCCTCCAGCTCGTTGACCGCGTTGGTCATCGCCCCGCTGCCGAATGTGGCGGCCAGACCGGCCACCGTGGGGGCGTGTCAAAGACGGGCGCAGTGGTCTATGTTGTTCGTCCCGAGGACCGCCCGTGTGAACTTCATGAGGGCGTAGTTCTCCTCGTTGGTGATCTTCGCGGAGGCGAGGACGGCCAGGGCGTCCGGGCCGTGATTCTCCCTGGTCGCCTTGAATTTCGCCGCGACCGCGTCCAGGGCCTCGTCCCACGACGCTTCGACGAACTTCCCGTCCCGCTTGATCAACGGTTTCGTCAGCCGCTCCGGGCTGGTGACGAACTCGTTGGCGGTCCACCCCTTGATGCACAGTTTCCCCTGGCTGACGGGGTGATCCTTGCAGGGCAGAACGCCGACCAGTTCGCCGTCCATGATCTGGAGATAGAAGTTGCACCCGGCTCCGCAGTAGGGACAGGTGGTCAGGACGTTTTCGTAGTTCATCGGGCCCTCCTTTTGGCCGTTCATCAGATCCCCTTCTCCAACCGCTCCTTCGCCTCCTCGCGGGAGGCCAGCGGCGGCTTCTCCTCGGGATCCTGCCCGGCCGTGTAGAACAGCTCCTCCTGCACCTTCTTGCTCAGGACCTTCCGGATCAGGTTCAGGGGGATGTCCATGGGACAGGCGTCCACGCATGCCCCGCACTCGATGCAGGAATCGGACAGATGGTAGAAGTGGACGAAATGGAACATCGGGAAATCGGGCGGGAGCCAGCCGGTGGGGCTGAACGCGTCGTTCTCCATCCAGCACTCCTTGCAGATGCAGACCGGGCAGGAGTTGCGGCACCCGTAGCACTTGATGCACTTGCTGAACTGGGCCCTCCAGAAGGCCTCGCGCTCGGCCACGCTCATGTTCACGATCTTGGCGATGAACGCCTCGTTGGACGGGCCCTGGACCTTCTCGCCGAACTTCAGGTTCTGGGGGTGGGGTCGGGGGCAGTGGCAGGCCCGGGCCTGGTCGGCGTCGCAGGCGTACCCGATGATGGCGAGGTCCGCGACCTGGATCTGGCCCCGCTTGGCCACCTCGTAGAGGCCCCGCTCGTCGCAGCCGCGGACCAGGACGGCGATCTTCTGGCCCGGACATTTCTCCTGGAACGCCGAGATGATGTTCTTCTTGGCGGGCCGGAGCGTGAACGTCACCGGAACTTTCGTCCCGACGGTGAGCCCGTCGAGATCCTCCGCCCGGGTGAACAGGTAAGGCGCCGTGTGCCCGTCCCGCTCCCGCAGGCCGTAGACGGCGGCCACCTGCTTCCGGGTCAGCAGGTCCGCGCAGTGTTTCCGGATCTCAGTGAGCATGGTCGCCTCCCGCAAGCGGATTGGGCCCCAGGGCCTTCAGCTCCTTGACGAATTCGTGGATCACCTCGGCGAACTCCTGCCCCTCCGCCGCCGAGATCCACTCCAGGCGGACGCGGCGCGGATCGATGCCGAGGGCGCCCAGCAGCTCCCGCGTGATGGGGATGCGCTTCTTCGTCAGGTGGTTGCCGGTCTGGTAGTGGCAGTCCCCGATGTGACAGCCGCCGATCAGCACGCCGTCGGCGCCCTTGTGGAGGGCGGACATGATGAAGAAGGGCTTGACGCTGCCGGAGCACATCAGACGGATGGCCCGGACGTTGGCGGGGTAATTCATCCGGCTGATCCCGGCCAGGTCCGCCCCCGTGTACGAGCACCAGTTGCACAGGAAGGCCACGATCCGGGGTTCGAAATTATCGGGCGTCGAGCTCATTGCGCTTCCCTCCTATATCGCCAGGATGCCGTCGATCTCGGCGAAGATCTGCTGATCGCGGAAGTGCTTCTGGTAGGCCGCCCCGGCGGGGCACGCCGCCACGCAGGTGCCGCACCCCTTGCAGAGGGCGTCGTTGATGGAGGACTTGTTCTTCCCCTTGTCGTAGGTGATCGCCGTGTAGGGGCAGACGCCGACGCAGATCTGGCAGCCGGAGCACATTTCCTCCTGGATGGTCGCCGTCACCGCCTCGGTCTCCACCTCGCCCCTCTGGATGAGCGAGAGGGCGGCCGAGGCCGCGGCGCCGGCCTGCGCCACGGTGTCGGGGATGTCCTTGGGGCCCTGGCAGGCGCCGGCGATGAAGATGCCGTCGGCGGGGGTGGAGACCGGGGCCAGTTTGGGGTGCTTTTCGGTGAAGAATCCATCCTTCCCCGTGCTGCAGGAGAAGAGGTGGGAGAGGTGCTTGGCCTCGGGCTTGGCCTCCATGGCCAGACAGAGGACCACCATGTCCACCGGGATCCGGCGGACGACGCCGATCATGGTGTCCTCGGCCCGCATGATGAGTTTCCCCTCTTCCGAGGGATCCAGGGCGGCGTCGTTGATCTCGGCCACCTTGCCCCGGACGAAGTTCACCCCCTCACGCAGGAGGCGGTTGTAGAACTCCTCGTACCCCTTCCCGAAGCAGCGCATGTCGATGTAGAAGTTGTAGACCTCGCAGCCGTGGATCTTTTCCTTGATCAGGTGGGCGAACTTGAGGGCGTACATGCAGCAGACGCGCGAACAGTACTCGTGGTACTTCTGGTCCCGGCTCCCGACGCAGTGGACGATCCCGATGCTTTTGGGCACCTTCCCATCCGCGGTCAGGATCTTTCCCGCCGTGGGGCCGCCGGCGTTGTTGAGGACCTCGAAGTCCAAACTCGTCATGATGTTCTTGTACTTGCCGTACCCATACTCCTTGAGGACGCGGGGGTCCTGCAGTTGGAACCCGGTGGTGAGGAGGATCGTGCCGACCTCCACCTCCTCAACCCGGTCCTCCTGCTTGTGGTCGATGGCCTTGGCTTCGCACACGTCGACGCACACCTGGCATTTGCCGGTCTTGAAATGGATGCAGGAGTCCCGGTCGATGACGGCCTTGCGCGGCACGGCCTGCATGAAATCGATGTTGATGGAGGTGAGCGGCCCCATGGGCATGGCCTGGTAGATCCCCTCCTGGTCGTCCTTGATCCGGATGGCCCCGGTGGGGCAGACTTGGGCGCAGGCCCCGCAGGTGATGCACCGATCGCTGGTCCGGTCGTAGGCGGTGGAGACCGTGCGGTTGGGGCCGCGGTCGAAGAACCCCAGGACGTTGGCCCCCACCACCTCCGAGCACACCTTGACGCAGAGGCCGCAGAGGATGCAGTCGTCGTCCCCCCGGCCGAAGCGGGGCTCGGTGACGCCGTACTCCTCGGCCAGCCGGTTGAGGACCGGGACGTGGCCGCACCGGGCCAGCATCCACTCCAGGATCATCCGCCGGTTCCGCCGCACCCGCTCGGAGTCGGTGAACACCTCGATGCCGTTGGTGACGGGGTAGTTGCAGGCGGTGACCATCCGGACGCGGTTGCGGATCCGGACTTCCACCGTGCAGATGCGGCAGACGCCGTAGGGCTCAAGGAGGGGGTGGTGGCAGAGGGTGGGGATGCGGATCCCCATCCGCTCGGCCGCCTGCAGCAGCGGCGTGCGGTCCGGGGCCTCGGTCTCGATGCCGTTGATCTTGAGTTTGATGGTCTTCATGCCGACTCCTTCAAGTCCGGGTGATGGCGTCGCGCCGGCAGACCTCGATGCAGGCGCCGCACTTGATGCACTTGTGGACGTCGAGGGTGTGGACCTTCTTCACCTCGCCCATGATGGCCGCCGTGGAACAGGCCCGGACGCACGCGTGGCACCCGTCGCATTTGGCGGGGTCGATGCCGTAGGTGATGAGCTCCTTGCACACCCCGCCGGGGCATTTCTTGTCCCGGATGTGGGCCTCGTACTCGTGCCGGAAGTACTGGAGGGTGGAGAGGACGGGGTTCGGGGCCGAGGTGCCCAGGGCGCACAGGCAGCAGTCCTGCATCACCGCCCCCATCTCCTCCAGGAGACCCAGGTCCTCCATCCTCCCCTTCCCGTCGCCGATGCGGGTGAGGACGTCCAGCATGGTCTTGAGCCCCTCGCGGCAGGGGGTGCATTTACCGCACGATTCCTCGGTGAGGAAGGCGATGAAGTAGCGGGCCACATCCACCATGCAGGTTTGCTCGTCCATGACGATCATGCCGCCGGACCCCATCATGGAGCCCGCCTCGGTGAGGGAGTCGAAGTCCACCGCCATGTCGAGCTTCTCCTCGGGGAGACAGCCGCCGCTGGGGCCGCCCGTCTGGACGGCCTTGAATTTCCTCCCCTTCGGGATGCCGCCCCCGATGTCGAAGATGATCTCCCGCAGGGAGATCCCCATGGGGACCTCGATGAGGCCGGTGTTGTTGATCTTCCCGACGAGGGAGAAGACCTTGGTGCCCGAGGAGCCGTTCCAGGGGTTTTCCTTCACGTCGCCGGTCCCCATCGAGGCGAACCAGTCGGCCCCCCGCAGGATGATGAGGGGGACGTTGGCGTAGGTCTCCACGTTGTTGAGGTTGCTGGGGCGGTCCTGGTAGCCGTGCTCGACCGTGTGGATGTACTTGGCGCGCGGCTCGCCCAGTTTCCCCTCGAGGGAGGCCATCAGCGCGGTGGACTCGCCGCAGACGAAGGCGCCGGCGCCCTCGCGGATCTCGATGTCGAAGTCCATTCCGGCGCCGAGGATGTTCTTCCCGAGGAGGCCGAACTCGCGCGCATGGTCGAGGGCCAGCTGCAGGCGCTGGCGCGCCAGGGGGTATTCGTGCCGGATGTAGACGAACCCCTCGGACGCCCCGATGCCGCGGGCGGCGATGATCATCCCCTCGACGACCGAATGGGGATCGCTCTCGATGATGGAGCGGTCCATGAAGGCCCCCGGGTCGCCTTCGTCGGCGTTGCAGATGACGACGGGGGCGACGCCGCGCACCTGCCCCGCGTGGCGGCAGGTTTCCCACTTGATCCCGGCGGGGAACCCGCCGCCGCCGCGGCCCCTCAGGCCCGAGCGCTTGATCTCCAGGACGATCCCCTCGGGGGTCATCTGCGTGAGGGCCTTGCCCAGGGCGGTGTAGCCGTCCACGGCGATGTAGTCCTCGATGCGGTCGGGGTCAATGAGCCCCCGGTTCCGCAGGACGATCAGTTTCTGCTTGGCGAAGAAGGGAATGTCCTTGAGGGCGGGGATGGGGGCCTTCTCCGTGGGGGGGGTGTAGAGGAGTTTCTTGACGGGGCGCCCCTTGAGGAGGTGCTCCTCGACGATGGCGGGGACGTCCCTCTCCTCCACGCGGCAGTAGAAGACGCCGTCGGGCTGGACGATCATGATGGGGCCCTCGGCGCAGAACCCCTGGCATCCGGTGGTGATGACCTGGATCTCCCGGTCGAGCCCCCGTTTGGCGATCTCCGCCTCGAGGGTCTTCCTCAGGTTGAACGAGCCGCCGGCAACGCATCCCGTGCCGGTGCAGATGAGGCAGTGTGCGCGGTAGGCCATCGTGCGCTCCCTCCTTAACTCGCCGTCTCGCTGCCGGCGGCGAGGGCGAATTCCCTCACCACCGCGCCGCCCAGGATGTGCTCGGCCACGATGCGCCCGGCCTTGGCCGGGTCGAGGTCCACGTACTTGACGGGGGCCTGCCCCGCGATCTCCACGGTGGCCATGGGCTCGCGGCTGCAGAGCCCCGCGCATGAAGAGGTGGTGACGAGCAGGTCGGTCAGGTGGCGCGCCTCCGCGTCCCGGAGGAAGGCGTCCAGCACCTCCCTGGCCCCGGCGGCGATGCCGCAGGTGCTCATGTGCACCACCACCCGCGCCCGGGCGTCGCCGGACCGCAGGGTCATCTTCTGCCGGGCCTCCTCCTTGATCTTTTTCAGGTCTTCGATGGTGATCCGGGGCATCTTAGGCCTCCTTCGGCCGGTACTTCTTCAGGATGCGGGGCACGTCGGCCTGCTTCAGTTTTCCGTGGACGTCCTTGCCCACGGTGACGGCGGGGGCGAGGCCGCAGCACCCGAGGCAGTTGACGGTGTTGATGGAGAACAGGAGGTCGTCGGTGGTCTGGCCGCGCAGGATCTTCAACTCGCGCTCGAAGGCCTCCAGCAGGCGGGGCGCCCCCTTGACGTGGCAGGCGGTCCCCATGCAGATGTGGGCGGGGTAGCGCCCCACGGGCTTGAGGCTGAAGGCGCGGAAGAAGGTGGCGATGCCCAGGACGCTCGGGAGGGGGACCTCCACCTGTTCCGAGACCCGCTGGAGGACCGGCTCGGGGAGGTGGGTGAACTCCTCCTGGCACTCCAGCAGCATCGCGATGAGGTGCTCCCGCTTGCGCCCGTGGCGCTGGATGATGGCGTCGACTTTGGCGGGGTCGATGTGCATGGGGGTCTCCTTAGTTCACCGGTTCGCCGGCCGGCGATCCGGCCCCGGACGGAACGGCTTCGGGGGCCGGCTTGCCGCGGTTGTCGCCGATGACGAGTTTGCCCTTGACGATGGTGCGGTCGGCGGGGATCCGGCGCCCCGGGCACTTCTCCCAGCACACGCCGCACCCGGTGCATTTCTCGGTGTCCACGTACCGCGCCCTGCGGGCGATCTTGACCTTGAAGTTCCCCACGAACCCGTTCACCTCCTGCACTTCGGAGAGGGTCATGAGGTCGATGTTCTTGTCCTGGAAGATGGAGACCGTCTTGGGCGTCAGGATGCAGGCGGCGCAGTCGAGGGTGGGGAAGGTCTTGTCGAAGCGCGACATGTGCCCGCCGATGTACGATTCCTTTTCCACGAGGTAGACCTTGTTCCCGGCCCCGGCGATGTCGAGGGCGGCGTGGATGCCGGCGATGCCGGCCCCCACGATGAGGACCGCCGGGTTGACGGGGACGGTCTTCTTCTCCAGGGGCTGGTGGAAGGCGACGCGGTGGATGGCCCCCATCAGGAGGGCCTTGGCCTTCTCGGTGGCCGCGTCCGGATCTTCGGTGACCCAGGAGACATGCTCGCGGATGTTGGCCATCTGGAAGAAATAGGGGTTGATCCCCCCGTCCCCCGTGGCCCTTCGGAAGGTGGGCTCGTGCATCAGCGGGGAGCAGGAGGCCACCACGATGCGGTTCAGCTTGTGGTCCTGGATGTCCTTCTTGATGAGTTCCTGCCCCGGGTCCGAGCACATGTACTTGTACTCGCGGGCGACCACCACATTCGGCCCGTGGTCCCGGCCGTACTCCATCACCTCCCCCACACGGACCTTGCCGGCGATGTTGGAGCCGCAGTGGCAGATGTAGATGCCGATGCGGATGGGATCGTTCGTGCCGTTCGTCATGGGGGACCTCCTTACGACGCCGCGACCAGCCGCCCGGGGGTGACCATGAGGTCCTTGAACCCCAGCGTCTTGAGCTCAAGCCCCAGGGCGTAGCCGATGATCTGGGTGAAGTGGATGATGGGGAGCGGCTCCAGTCGGCGCCCGCCGGCCTGGTCGAAGCCGCCGCTGAAGCGCGAGATGACCTTGGACTGGTAGGCGTCCAGGTTGAAGTGGCAGAGGGGGCAGGAGGTGGCCACGGCGTTGGCGCCGTGCTTGTTGATCTCGCTCAGGAGCATGTAGACCAGGCGGAACCCCACGTCCTCCACGGTGCCGGTGAGGGAGCCGCCGCAGCACCGCGTCTTGTAGGGGTAGTCCACGGCTTGGGCCCCCAAGGCCTCCATGATGCGGTCCATGATCAGGGGTTGGTAGGGGTCGTCCATGTCCGAGTAGGGCCTCACGAGCTGGCAGCCGTAATAGGAGGCCACCTTCCACCCCTTCATCGGCCGTTTGACGGCGGCGGCCATGGCCTTCAGGGCCTCCTCGGAGGATAACAGTTCCAGGGGGTGCCGCACCGTCACCGTACCGCCGTAGTGCAGGTCCACGCGGTCCAGGGACTTGTTGATATGATCGTTCGGGTGGTCCTTGAGGTACTCGTTGGCCTTCCGCAAGGTCAGGTAACACCCCGCGCAGGGGGTCACCAGCTCGTCGAATTTCTGCTGTTCGGCCAGGGCCAGGTTGCGGCCGGAAACGGCCATGGCCATGGCCTTGTCCACGCCGAAATAGGCGGTGGCGCCGCAACAGTTCCAGTCCTCGATCTCCTTCAGTCCCAGGCCCAGGACCTTGCAGACATCCAGCAGGGTCCGCTCGTAGGCCTTGGAGGTGGACCGGACGGAACATCCGGGATAATAGCCGTAGGTTTTCATCACGCCTCCTTCTTCAGGCCCTTCACCAGGTCGTGCAACTGACGGCGGTTCTTGATCTTGTCCCGGTGGTAGAAGTCCTTGATCTCCATCCGGCCCCGCTTGATGAGGGCCAGCCCCATGGGGGCCATCTTCAGGAGGTTCATCGGGTTGGTCTTGAGGGACATCTCCATCACCACGCCCATTTCCGAATTCCGCCCGTTGCGGGCGATGATGTCGGCCATGGCCTTGGCCAGGGCGGGGGCGGGGGCCTTCTTGGGATAGATCCCCCCCTCGATGGCCATCCGCTTGAGACTGTACATCACGTCGGTGATCTTGATCTGGGCCGGGCACATCACCGTGCAGGAGTAGCACGAGGAGCAGAGCCAGATGGTCTGGCTCCGCAGGGCCTCATCCTTGAACCCGGCCTTGATCATGGCCATCAGTTTCCGGGGGGTATAATCCATGTAGAGGGAGACGGGGCAGGTGGAAGAGCAGGTGCCGCACTGGATGCATTCGGAGATCTTATGGCACCCCGAAAGCTCCATGACCCGATTTCCAAAGTCCTTGTCGAGCTCCGATTCATACTTGACGGTGCGCGAGATTTCCATGTTCCCTCCTTGCCGATACTTCCAGCAGATTCCAGTGGGGCACTAACAGATGTGAAAAGCATCACTTACATCGAAGGATTGTGGAGCTTACCACCAGTGTGCTCATCCGTCAACACTCAAACGGCTCGCCGTCTCCCGACAGGCCCACCATGAGCAAATCAATACCCCTTCCCGTTCAAGGCAGAGTGGAACGGTCGTTTATTTGTATGCAAGCGTCAAGCCATCGCTGAAGGTCATATTGGCGCGCTTTTTGCTGGAATATGCGAATCTTGTGTTGCTTTTTGCAACAGATCATCACTTGTCCGGCACGGTCTGGCGGGCAGGGATCCGTTTTTCTCAGGCACCTCCTTCATGTCCCGGAGCATGGGATACCGTTTGGACGCATCATTCTTGTATAATGGAGTGTACGCACGATCAGGTCTATCCAAAGGAGGCCCCATCCTTGCTGAGCACCATCCCCGTGAAACGGGCCCTGCACCTGATACTGGGTGCCGCCCGACCCCTGGAGGTGGCAACCGTTCCCTTGACCCAAGCCCTGGGAATGGTTCTGGCGGAAGCCGCCCGGGCCGGCGCCGACAATCCCCCCTGTGACAACTCCGCCATGGACGGCTACGGCGTGAATGGATCCGGCCCATCTGTGCTCCCAGCGCGTATGAAGATCGTTGGCGTGGTTTTCGCGGGCGGGACTTTTCGGGGCTCACCGGGCCCCGGCGAAGCGGTGAAGATCATGACGGGCGCCCCCGTCCCGCTGGGCGTTGACCGCATCGTCCCTTTCGAGGAGGCCTCGGAACGGGACGGGCACGCCGTCATCACCCGCTTGCCCGCCAGGGGGATGCACATCCGCCGGAAGGGGGAGGATTTCCCCAAGGGGGAGGTCCTGATCCGCAAGGGAAGAACCATAAGGCCCGCCGAGATCGCCGTTCTGGCCGCCCTGGGGAAAAGCCGCGTCAAGGTCTTCAGGCGCCCCCGCGTGGCCGTCCTGGCCACCGGAGACGAATTGGTCCCCGCGGGGAAATCCCTGGGCCCCGGCCGGATCCATGACTCCAACTCCCCCACCCTGGCCGCCTCGGTGCTGGCCGTCGGAGCCGAACCCGTCATCCTGGGCATCGGCCGCGATTCAGTGGCGGACCTGAAGCGGAAGATGGCCCGCGGCCTGGCCGCCGATGCCCTGGTCGTGGCGGGCGGCGTCTCCGCGGGGGAAGCCGATTTCGTCCGGGACGCTTTCCTTTCCCTCGGCGGCCGGCTGGTCTTTTTCAAGGTACGCCAGCGCCCCGGCCATCCGCTGGCCTTCGGCCTGGTCGGGAAGAAACCGGTGTTCATCCTTCCGGGCAACCCGGTCTCCGCCATGCTGACTTTCCAAATCTATGTCCGGCCGGCCCTCCTGGCCATGGCCGGACGGCGTGACCTGGTTCCGGCGTCGGTGACGGCCGAACTGGGGGAGGAGGTCAGGGGAAAGGCCGGACGGACCGAGTTTCTCCGGGTCCGTCTGCGCGAGCAGGACGGCAGGCTGCTGGCCTTCCTTACCGGCCCCCAGGGCTCCGGCATCCTCACCTCCATGACCCGGGCCGACGGCTACATCGAGATCCCCGAGGCGGCCGACCGCCTCCCGAAGGGTCTCCGCCTCCCGGTCCACCTCCTATGATGCAGGATGCCTTCGGCCGGAGGATCACCTACCTGCGGGTCTCCATCACCGACCGGTGCAACCTGCGGTGCCTCTACTGCGTCCCCGAGGAGAGGATCCGGTGGGTTCCCCGGGAAGAGCGCCTCCGGTTTGAAGAGGTGCGGGACTTCGTCTGCGAGGCGGCCGCCATGGGCATCACCAAGGTGCGGATTACCGGGGGCGAGCCCCTCATTCGGCGCGACATCGTGCGGTTCGTGGAAATGCTTTCGGCCGTCCCCGGCATCGCCGAACGGGTCATGACCACGAACGGCATTTTCCTCGCCCCTCTCGCCAAAGCGCTGAAAGGGGCGGGGCTCGGCCGGGTCAACATCAGCATGGACTCCCTCGACCCGGCCCGCTACGCCCGCATCACGGGGGGCGGCGACCTGAACGCGGTGCTGGCGGGGATCGCCGCGGCGCAGGAGGCGGACCTGAACCCGGTCAAGATCAATTTCGTCATTTTGCCCGGCGTCAACGAGGACGAGATCGGGCCGATGGCCGGATTCTGCCGCGAACGGGGCCTGATCATACAACTCATCGAGGCGATGGACCTGCGCGGGGCGCGGAACCCGGCCCTGCGGTTCCACATGGCCACCCGACCCGGGCCGTGCGAGGAGTGCAACAAACTCCGCCTCACCTGCGACGGTCGGCTGATGCCGTGCCTCTTCTCGGACCTCTGTGTCAACATCCGGGACTACCGGGGAAGGTACCGGGAGGCCCTCGCCGCGAGCGTGGCCCTCAAGCCCGAGCGCGGCGGCGAATTCTGCCACGTGGGCATGAACCGGATCGGAGGTTGAGATGGCCCGTCTGACGCACCTCGATTCCAAGGGGAAGGCACGGATGGTGGATGTCGGCGGCAAGAAGGCCACCCGCCGGACCGCGGAGGCCCGCGGACGGGTGCGGGTGGGGCGCCGGGTCCTGGAAATGCTCCAAAAGGAGGGCCTTCCCAAGGGCGATCTGTTCGCGACCGCGCAGATCGCCGGGATCCAGGCGGCCAAGCGGACGCACGAGCTCATCCCGCTGTGCCACCCCTTGCGGATCACACACGTGGAGGTGAAGGTGCGGGTCCGGGGCGCGGACGCCGTCGAGATCACCGCCGAGGTCCGGGCGGAAGATAAAACGGGCGTGGAGATGGAGGCGCTGACCGCGGCCGCCGTGGCGTGCCTGACGGTATACGACATGTGCAAGGCCGTGGACAAGGGCATCACCATCGAGGAGATCTGCCTGATCAAAAAAACCGGGGGGAAGAGTGGAACGTATGAACGACCATAATCCCCCGCGCCACAGCGGTTGCGAGTTGCGAGTTGCGAGTTGCGAGTTCACTTCCCCCAACTCGAAACTCGAAACTCGAAACTTGAAACCGGGGGGTGGTAGGTGACGGTCGGGCGCGTGGTGGCGGTGTGCGTCAGTCCCACCAAGCACGATAAAAAAGAGAGCGTGGGAAGGGGCTTGTTGAAGACCGATTGGGGCTTCGAGGGGGACGCCCACGCCGGGACGCCCCGAAGGCAGGTGAGCTTGCTCGCCGCGGAGTCGGTGAAGAAGATGGAGGGGAGGGGGATGGACCTCGAACCCGGCATCTTCGCCGAGAACCTCACCACGGAGGGGATCGACCTCATGGCCCTGTCGATCGGCGACCGTCTCCGGATCGGGCCCCAGGCCCTCTGCGAGGTCACCCAGATCGGCAAGGAGTGCCTCCACCCCTGCGCCGTCTCCGCTCGGGTGGGGTTCTGCGTCATGCCCACCGAGGGCATCTTCGTCCGCGTCCTGGAGGGGGGCGAAGTGAAGGAAGGCGACGCCATCGAGGTGATCCCATGAAGATCGGCCTTCTCACCGTCAGCGACCGCTCCTCCCGCGGGGAGCGGCGGGACGAGGGCGGCCCCGCCCTCGAGCGGAGGGTGCTGGAGGCGTTCCCGGGAGCGGAGGTGGTCCGCGCCGTCGTCCCGGATGATCGGGGGGCCATCGGGCGGGCGCTGACGGAGTGGGCCGACCGGGAGGGGTGCCATCTCGTCCTCACCACGGGCGGGACCGGCCTGTCCGCGCGCGATGTGACGCCGGAAGCCACCCGGGCGGTCTTGGAGCGGGAACTGCCCGGTTTCGGCGAGACCATGCGCCACACGACCCTGGCCAAAACCCCGCTTTCCATCCTCTCCCGGGCCACGGCCGGCGCGCGGGGCCGGACGCTGATCGTCAACCTTCCAGGAAGCCCCAAGGGGGCGGTGGAGTGTCTGGAGGCGGTCCTCCCCGCCGTCGGGCATGCCGTCGAGATCCTGCTTGGAACCATCGCCGACTGCGCCGTCCATCACGCCGGCCGCTGAGGCCTTCCTCCTCGCCGGGGGGACCGGACGGCGTTTGGGGGGGGAGGACAAGCGGTTCCTCCCCTTCCGGGGACAGCCGCTCTACGCCCGCCAACTGGAGAAATTGAGTTCCGTCTTCGCCCGGACGACCCTGCTGTGCAAGGAGGGCGAGCACGGCCGGTTCGGCCTCTGGAACGGCGCAGTTGTGGAAGAGGGGACGCCGGGGTCGGCCCTTCTCAACGGCCTCATCTCCGGCTTGGAGCACTGCGCCTCCCCCGCCGGGTTCTTTCTCGGGGTGGACCTGCCCCTCCTGCCGGTCCGGGCGCTGGAATTCTTCCGGGACCTCCCGGCCGAAGAGAAAATCGTCGTTGCCCGGACGGAGGGGCGCATCCATTTTGCCTGCGCCCTCTATCCCCGGTCGGTCCTCCCCGTCCTTCTGCGGCATCGGGACCGGAGCGAATACCGGATGACCGCCCTCCTGGCGGCCCTGCCGCATCGCGTGTTGAGCGAGGATGAACTGCCGTTCCTGCGGGAGGAACCCCGGGCCCTGTTCAATCTGAACGGCCCCGGGGACCTCGAGACCCTGAGCCGTCTGGAGCGCCGCGGGAGCGGGGGCTGAGGCGCCCCCTCAGGGCTCGAATTCGATCCGCACTTTCCCCCGGGTCACCCCCTTGAGGCTCTTCAGAAATCCCCAGCAGGTGCTTTTCAGAATTTCCGCCACGAACGGGCTCAGGGCGACGGTACGGCCGTCTATCGCGAGGCGCGTCGTTTCGTCCAGGACGGTGCAGTCGGCCGCCTTCCGCTTGCCGGCCACGATGGCCGCGGCCAGCCCGGCGCAGGTGGGGAAACCGCATTTGTGGCAATTGACGCCGGGGAGGACGAAGCCCTTCTTGAGCACCGCCTCGGCCGCACGGCCGACCTTCGCCGCGCTCGCGGACTCCCCGGGGCCGAACGAGGCGATCTCCAGTCCCGAGGCCATGGCCCTCCTCTCCGCCGCCGTCCGGTAGCAGAGGATGCGGGGCATCAGCCCCAGCGTCTTGAACCCCTCGACGATGACCACCTCCGATTCCAGCCGGGACAGGACCTGCAGGAGTTGCAGCGGATGCTTCGAGACCGACAGGGTGAGATCCTCGGAAAGGACGACCACCTCGCCGGCGTGGGCCAGCGCCTTCTCCTCCTTGGGGCCCAGGACGAGGGGGTGGCAGGCGTGCTTGACGACGGCCGCCGTCGCCCCCTTGGCCTTCAGCCGGGCGGCCAGTGCCGCGACCAGGGTGCTTTTGCCGCTGTGGTGGGAACCGACGATTTGGATGCCTTTCATGCGGACCGGCCTTTCGTTTGGAATGGGGAGGAACTTCACCCCACCGCCCGGGGGGCGGTGGGGCGGGATGAACGCCGGGAACCGGCTCGGCCGGAGGCTATCGGTCGGGTTTCTCCGCCGGCTTGTCGCCCTCCCTCAACTCCTTGAGACCCGATTTGAAGTTCTTCATCGCCTCGCCCAATCCCCGACCGAGGGCGGGCAATTTAGTGGCGCCGAAGAGGAGGACGAGAATCCCTCCGATGACCAACAATTCCTGGATGCCGAGGTTCGGCATAGGTGATCCTCCTTAGAATCCGTAGATCTGCTGGACGGACCGTTCAATGGCGGTCACCTCCACATCCTGCAGCCCGCTCCCCTCCTTCTGACGCATCCTGGCGATGATCTCGCCCCTCTCCCGTCCCGACTTGAGCGTCAGGGTCTGCAGAACCCCCTTCCCGTGGCAGGCCAGGCATTTATCCAGCACCAGAGAGGCGTGCAGCGCCTCAACCTCCCCCGCCGACAGGTGGGCGTCGGGCAGGGCCTGCATCCGGGCCAGGGCCGACTCCATCTCCGTCCCATGCAGGCCGGCGAATTTCACCTCCGAATGGCACCGGGTGCACCGGTCTTCGAGGTCGGACTGCGCCTGGCCCGCTTTCAGCACCGCCAAGTCCTGCTTGGTGGCCAGGTCGCCCCTGAGCCCGGCGATGTCGGAGCGGAGGGTGAGCCCCATGTTGCAGAGGAAGACCAGCAGGATGGTGTTGCAGAAGATGAAGAACATGATGAACAACCGGTTTTTGAGGGTCATATCCGCTTCCTTGTTCGGCATGGCGGCCTCCTATTCGGCCGAGTGCCCGCTGTGGGCCGCCTCGTGCCAGATGGGGAAATGCTTGACGACATAGGCATAAATGATGATTCCCGCCGCAATGACGCAGGCGGTGACCAGAAACTCCAGAAGGTGTGGGAAGTAGGGGGTCTGCCAGGCCTGACTGCGCATCCCGATCATGCTGACGTTGAATCGGTTGAGCACCACCCCCAATATAACGCACGAGGCCGCGCCGAAGAGGATCCGGCCGTCCTCCCGGGCGTCGCGCTGGGTGAGGATGGCGATGGGAAGGAGGATCCCCACGAGCAGTTCGATCCAAAAGGCCACCGCCATGCCGTTCATCTCGAACAGGAGCATCACCTGCTGCCGGGCCACGAGGTCGCCGATCTTCATGACCAGATAGACCATCAGGACCCAGGGGATGGCCCGCCCGAAGTCCTTGAGCAGATGGATCTCCGATTCCCGCTTGAAGGCCTTGGCGGCGATGGTGGATTCGAAGATGACCATGGCCAGTCCGACCGCCACCGCGGAGACGAAGAACATGAGGGGCAGGATGGGGGTCCACCAGATGGGTGACAGTTTATGGGGAACGATAAGGAAGAGGGAGCCGAGGGAGGACTGGTGGAGGGTGGAGAGGATCATCCCGGCGATGACGCCGGGGACGTAGAAGCTCCTGACGGCGTTGCGCGCCTTCTCCAGGCCGAACTTCTCGAAGAAAGCGGGGCTGAATTCGATGGCCAGGACGATGGTGTAGAGCATGACGCACCAGCCCACCTCGAACATGACCGAGTGGGGCTGCCACAGCACCATGGGATGCCAGATCTTCCATGGGCGCCCCAGGTCCACCCACAGGGCGCCGATGACGAGCAGATATCCCAGGAACGCCGTCAGGATGGCGGGGCGGGCCAGCGGCTCGTATTTCTTCCCGCCGAAGATGTGGACCGCCCCCGCGGTGGTGAACCCCCCCGCGGCGAGGGCGACGCCGCAGAGGACGTCGAAGGAGATCCACAGGCCCCACGGGTAGGCGTCGTTGAGGTTGGAAATGGCGCCGATCCCGAAAAGGTAGCGGTAGAGGATAGTCGCAAACCCCGCGACGAAAATCAGCATCATGATCCGGAGGAAGACGGAAGAGGTCCGGAGAAACTGGATGAACTCCCTCACTAAGGCGATGACGATGGCCTTGAGCTGGTTCATGCCCGACCCCCTTTCTCGCCGGCGGCGGCGACCTCGCCCCTCCGGTTGATCAGTTTATAGGTGATGCCGAGCACCAACCCCAACCCCACCACCACCCCCGGGATGGCCTCCATGGCCTGCGCCGTGTAGGAAGGGAGCGACCGCTTGGGCAGGTCGGTCGGGTAACCCAGCTGGTCGAAGGGCGCCTCGGAGAGGATGAGGACGCAGGTGCCCCCCACTTCGTCCTTGCCGTAGATCTGGTGCACGTAGGCCGAGGGATTGTTCCTGAGCCGGCTTTCGGCCTCCGCCACCAGGTCCGCCCGCTCCCCGAACAAGATGGCGCCGGTGGGGCAGACCTTGGCGCAGGAGGGAACCATCCCCACCTTCATGCGGTCGTAGCACATCGTGCATTTGCGGATCTCGGGGTTGGCGCTGCGCCACTCGAAGGTGGGGATGTGGTAGGGGCAGGCGAACATGCAGTAGCGGCACCCGATGCACTTCCAGGCGTTCCAGTAGACGGCGCCCTCCGGTGTCTTCTCCAGCGCCTTGACGGGACAGGCCGAAGCGCAGCCCGGGTCGTTGCAGTGCATGCACCGACGGTTGCCGAAAACCCAGTTCATGCGCCCGCCGGTCTCCAATTCGTTGTAGGTGATGAGGGTGAAGTTGTTCGCGTCCAGGTCCCGGGGGTTCTGGTAGCCGGGACCGGAGAAGAAGACGGGTTTGCTGGCGGTCAGGTTGTTCCACTGCTTGCAGGCCACCATGCAGGCCCGACATCCGATGCATTTGGAATTGTCGATCAGAAAGCCCTTCATGGCCGCCTCCTTATGCCTTGTCCACGGCGCACAGGAACGCCTTGTATTCGGGGATGTGGGTATTGGCATCGCCCGCGTTCGGGGTGAGGGTATTGGCGATATCCCCGGTGGCCAGACCCGCGTAGCCGTAGTGCCAGGGGATCCCCACGTGGTGAATCCACCGGCCGTCCACCCGCATGGGTTTGAGCCGGTGGGTGACCAGGGCGTAGACCTCGATGGAACCCCTCGCCGTGCTCACCTTGACCCGGTCGCCGTTGGCGATGTTCTTTTCCTTCGCCAAATCCGCGCCGATCTCGACGAAGGCGTCGGGCATCAGCTCCACCAGCCAGGGAAGACTGCGCGTCATCGCCCCGGCCTGCCAATGTTCCGAGACCCGGTAGGTGGTGGCGACATGGGGATACTTGTCTGGAGTACCGTAGACATCCATCTTGTCGTCGCGGGAGATCTTGGCGGCGGGGTTGTTCTGCTGGGAAGACATGCGGTTGCGTACCGGACTCTCTACGGGCTCGAAGTGCTCCGGGAAGGGACCGTCGACCAGGCTGCTGGCGAAGAGGCAGGCCACCCCCTCGGGCCGCATGATGAAAGCGTATTTATCGTCGTTGGCCCAGGGCCCGTCGGGAACGTCGCCGATCCATTTCTTGTCGACGGGATTCCATTTCACCACCCACCGTTTCGGATCGTAGGGACGACCGGAACGGTCGCAGGAGGCCCGGTTGTAGATGATGCGCCGGTTGACCGGCCAGCACCAGGACCACTTGGGATACAGGCCGATGGCGTTGGCGGCGTCTTCCCGGTCGCGACGGGCCATCATATTGCCTTGGTCGGTATAGGAGCCGGCATAGATCCAGCTCCCGCAGGCGGTGGTGCCGTCATCCTTGAGGAAGGCGAAGGAGGTGGCCTGCTGGCCCTTCTTGAAACTCCCCCGCTCCCCAAAATCGGCGTCCGCGACATAATAGCCGTTGATCTCCTTGGCCACCCGGTGGACATCCGGCTCACCCTCGCCGTAATCCCAGGTCAGGTGCAGGATGGGGTCGGGGAAGGCCCCCCCCTCCTTCGCATAGAGGTCGCGCACCTTCCGGAAAAGGTGGTAGGCGATCCAGAGGTCCGACTGGGCCTTGCCGCCGGGGTGCTGGGCTTCGTAGCGCCACTGCACCCAGCGCCCGGAGTTGCTGACGGAGCCTTCCTTCTCCATGGACGCGGCGGCGGGGAGGAGAAACACCTCGGTCTGGATCTTGGACGGATCGGCCCCGGGACGCTTCCAGAATTGCGCGGTTTCGTGCTCCCAAAGGTCCACCGCGACCATCCAGTCCAGTTTCTCCAGGGCGGCGAGGGTCTTGGTGGTGTTCGGCCCCCCGACGACCGGATTCTGGCCGAAGAGGAACAGCCCCTTGAGCGCTCCCTCGTACATGGCGTGAAACAGCCGGATGAAAGAGCGGTCCCCCTCGTTTTTGGGAAGGTAATCGTAGCAGAAGTCGTTCCCCTTCTGGGCCTTCTCCCCCCACCAGGCCTTCAGAAGGCTGACGATGTATTTGGGGGTGTTGCCCCACCAGTTGGCGCTCCTGGGGTCCTTGGTCACGGGGGTGTTCTTCTCCAGGTAGGTCGCCAGGGTGGGGTTGGCCGCGGCGTCGGGGATCTTGAGATAGCCCGGCAGAAGATGGTAGAGGAGACCGAAGTCGGTGGAGCCCTGCACGTTGGACTCGCCCCGGAGAGCGTTGATGCCTCCCCCCGCCAGGCCGATGTTCCCCAGCAGGAGCTGGAGAATGACATAGGAGCGGATGTTCTGCGTCCCATAGGTGTGCTGGGTGGTCCCCATGGCGTAGAGCCAACACCCCACCCGGCCGGGGGCCCAGGTGGAGGTGTACCGCTCGCAGATCTTAAGGTAGGCGTCCTTGGGGGTCCCGGTGATGGCGCACACCGCGTCGGGGTCGTACCGGTCGAAGTGCTTCTTCATCAGCTGGAAGACGCACCGGGGATGCTGGAGGGTATCGTCACGCATGGGAATCCCCGCCGCGTCGAGTTCATATCCCCAGGCCGCCTGGTCGTATTTCTTCTTATCGGCGTCCCAACCCGAGAAGAGGCCGTCGTGGAACCGATAGGTGTCCTTGATGAGAAAGGCCGCGTTGGTGTGGGTGAGCAGGTAATCTTTCTGGATGAAGTTGTTCTCCAGGGCGTATCGGATCATTCCGTTGACAAAGGCGATGTCGGTGCCCGATCGCATCGGGGCATAGACGTCGGCAATGGCGGAAGATCGGGTGTAGCGGGGGTCAACGCTGAGGACGATCGCCCCCTTCTCCTTGGCGCGACTGATCCACTTGGAGGCCAGGGGGTGGTTCTCCACCGGATTGGAGCCCAGGAGCATGATGACGTCCGCGTTGGCGAAGTCGTTGAAGTGGTTGGTCATGGCGCCCCTGCCGAACGAGGCCGCGAGACTCGCGACCGTGGAGGAGTGTCATATACGGGCCTGGTGTTCGAGATACGTGATCCCGAGGGAGCGCATCATTTTAGAGATGAGATAGCACTCCTCGTTGTCGAGGGCCGCTCCGCCCAGGCAGGCGATCTCCTCGGTCCGATTGACGGTCGTGCCGTTCTTCTCCCCCACGAAAGAGGCGTCGCGGACGGTTTTCATCCGCTTGGCGATTTCAGACAGGGCCCAATCCCACTCCTTCTCCTCCCATCGGGAGGACCCCTTGGCCCGGTAAAGGACCTTGGAGAGCCGGCGCTCGTTGACGGCCACCTGGTAAAGCGCCGCCCCCTTGCTGCACAGCGCCCCCTCGTTGATGGGATGATCCGGATCCCCTTCGATGTTGACCACCTTGCCGTCCCTGGCGTTCACCACCAGGCCGCACCCGACGCCGCAGAAGCAGCAGATGCTCGTGGTCTCCCGTGTTTTTTCCAATTTGGGGGGAAGGGATGTGGGTGGCTCCGCACCATAGAGTTTGGCAAGCGATGGGGCGAGGCACACTCCCGCCGTAGCGAAAAACGCACGCCGCGTCAGCCGCATAGATACCTCCTTATCATAGGCTGGCGGCACATTACCATAAAGATTTAGCGCTGTCAAACGAGCATGTGGAATATTTCACTTAGGAACCCTGATGGCCGAAGCGGCCGAGCCACAAGGACAGGGACGGTCCGCGGAGCGATACGCATCGGACCGCAGGGCCTTTGGGACCCGACAAGCGGCCTTGACGAGGACGCTGAGGGTGCGTTATAGTAGGGCCACTTATGGTCGAAGGATATGTATGAACGCCACCACCTGCCGTCATCAATGGGACATGATCGACACCACCTACGGCTTTCTCGTCACCGAGAAATGCTTCCACTGCGGGATGATCTCCACCGAATTCAGCCTGGACCCGACCCCCCCGCTGGAGGAGTACCGCGAAGGCGACCATACCTGGAACCTGGTGGAGAGCGCCCAGACGATCCGCTACAACCTGAATTGCCGCTCCTGCGGGCTCCGTGTGGACCTAAAGGGGTTGCTGGGGCTGATGTTGTGCACGGGATGCGACCCGGTCTGCGAGGTGGACGTTCTGCGCCGGCGTTTCGAACCGGAGCGGCGGTGGGTGTACGTCGCGTTCGGCTTCCTGCCGGAGGAAAAGCACGTCCAGCTCACGGACGAAAAGATCGCCGCCCTGGAGGAGTACATCAACCAGCGCCGGAGATCCAGAACCTCCTCCATCAAGATCGTTCCGGGACGCATGGTATCCAAGATCCAGAACTGTTACGGAGAGGTGATCAAGGACACCGACATGCTGTCCCTGACCCCTCCCAATTCATAGGGCATCGAGGAGGCCGCATGAAATTGCAGGACATGATCTCCCCATTGGAGTTGAAGGCGCTGACGCACGTGGAAGACAAGGAGGTGGAAGGCATATTCATCTCCGACATGCTCTCCGACGTCATGAGCAGCGCCAAGGCGGGGGACCTCTGGCTGACGGTTCAAACACACAAGAACATCGTGTCGGCGGCCAACCTGGTGGATATGGCCGCCATCGTCGTCACGCACGGCAAGAGCGTCCCGAAGGAAACCGTGGATCTGGCCGACCGGTTCCACGTGGCCATCCTCTCCTGCGACGGTTCCAATTTCGAGCTTTCCGCCAAGCTCCATGCCATAGGATTCCGGCCCCGATAGCCCCCCACCCCATGCAGGGGCCACACCCCGACGGACTCGCTCTCTGCCGCATTCAGAGCGCACTGGCCGCCGACGTTGTCGTGGGTGCGGGTAAAATGGACATCCCCGTCACGGCGGTGTACGCCTCCGACCTGATGAGCGACGTCCTGGCGTACGGAAAGCCGGGCTCGGCCCTGCTGACCGGGCTGAACAGCAAACAGGCCGCCATCTCCGCCTACATGGCGGAATTTCGGGCCGTCATTTTCATCCGCGGCAAGAGACCGGCCGAGGCCATCTGCAAGTTCGCCGAAGAAAAAGGGCTGGTGGTCCTTTCCGCCCGCGACGACATGTTCGAGGCGTGCGCCAAGATTGCGGACCTCGACGGTACGGCGGCGGACCCGTCCCCATCCGAGGACCTTCGCCCGCCCATGGTGGAAGAGGAAACCATCCGGTACGCGTTTTTGATTGACGGCCACGACTTCGCCTCCGCGGGTATGGTCTCGACGCAGGTGAAGGCGATCCTTAAAACGGTCGGGGTGGAACCGGCCCTCGTGCGCCGCGTGGCCATCTGCACCTACGAGGGGGAGATGAACGTCGTGATGCACGCCGACAAGGCGCGCACCGAGTTGGTGCTGGATGATCACGAGATCCGCGTCGTCATCGACGACGAGGGCAAAGGCATTCCGGACGTCACCCTGGCCATGCAGGAGGGCTGGACCACCGCCACGGACGAGCAGCGCGCCCTCGGCTTCGGGTCCGGCATGGGCCTGCCCAACATCAGGAAGAACGCGGATGTGGTTGATCTCACCTCGGTGGTCGGGAAGGGAACACGGCTGGAGATGCGCTTCCGCGTCATTTAAGGGGGTTTACATGGAACCGGAGCCCGGATATTATCATGCGTTTTCCATCAATGAGGACCTTTGCAAGGGCCATAGCCGATGCCTCCGCAAGTGTCCCACGGAGGCCCTCCGCCTGAGACGGGGCCGGATCGCCATGATTTCCGAGCGGTGCATCGATTGCGGGGAGTGCCTCCTGGCCTGCCCCGAGGGGGTCTTCGCGCCGATTTGCGACTCCATGGAGGACGTGAAAAAATTCCGGCACAAGGTGGTTGTCCCCTCCCCGGTGCTTTATGCCCAGTTCGGCGCCTCGGTCCAACCCTCCAGCATCCGCCAGGCCCTGCTGAACACCGGTTTCGACGAAGTGGCGGAGACCTTTTACAACAGCCGGGCCCTGGGGGTGGTCTTCCGGCAATACATCCAGGAGAATCGGGGCGTGCGCCCCCTCATCTCCACCTACTGCCCGGCGGTGGTCCGGCTCATCCAGGTCAAATACCCCAACCTGGTGGAAAACCTCATGCCCATCAACATCCCCCGCGAGATCACCGCCATGGAGGCCCGTCAGGGCGCCGTCCATCGGACGGGCCTGCCGCCGGAGGCCGTCGGGGTTTTCTACATCGCCGCCTGCCCCTCCATCGTCGTCTCCGTCAAGCAGCCGGCGGAAAGCGGAACCTCCCGGTTCGACGGCGTCCTCTCCCTCAGGAACCTTTACAACGCCCTTCTTCCGGACGTTCTGGCCCTGGAAAAGGCCGCCGATGCCCGCGCGCCCAAGGAATCGTTCTTTTTCGGGATGGGATGGTCGTGGATGGGGCAGATCGGCCAGGCCGTCGGGGCGGGGAAATGCCTCTCCGTGGCCGGCCTGGACCATGTCGTGAAGATCTTCGACGACATCGAGAGCTCCAAACTCCGCCACATCGATTTTTTGGAGGCCCTGGCCTGCATGCAGGGATGCGTCGGAGGGGCGTTCGCCGTGGAAAATCCCTATGTGGCGCGCGCCAATATCATCCATCTCCAACAGCAGTACGGCCAGGACAGGGAGGTGGACACGGAGGCGATCCTTCAACGGTACCGCGCCGGCCATTATGCGATGGACCTTCCCATCAAGCCCCGCCCCACCCGCATGCTCGACATCGATCTTCCCACCTCCATCAAACGGATGAAGCAGAAGGAGCGGGTGTTCGCCAAACTCCCCCAGAAGGACTGCGGCCTGTGCGGCGCGCCCACCTGCGAGGCCTTCGCCCGCGACTGCGCCCTGGGGGAGGCCGATCTGACCGATTGCGTCTTTTTTTCCGAGGAGGCCGTCCATGTGCGCACGCGCTGACCTGCTGTTCAAGGATTTCAGGGGGGAGGAAGGGGACCTCATCCCGCTTCTGCAGCGGGCCCAGGCAACCTTTGGGTTCGTCGGACCGGAGGCGGTGGGGGCCATCGCCCGGTTCCTGAGGATCACGGAGAACCAGATCTACGGGGTGGCCTCGTTCTACGCGCAGTTCCGGTTCACCGCCCCCGCCAGGCACGGCATCAAAGTGTGCCTCGGCACGGCCTGCCACGTCAAGGGGGGGGCGATCCTCCTGGACTCGCTGGAGCGGGACCTGGGCATCGCCCCCGGCGGGAAGACGCCCGACGATCAATTCGAACTCGACCGCGTGGCCTGCCTGGGGTGCTGCGCCCTGGCCCCGGTCCTGACGGTGGACGAGGACGTCTACAGCTCCATGACGGTGAACAAGTTGAAGGAGACGCTGAAGCGCTATGACTGACTTCGAACGGCTGAAGGAGCAAAGTATCCGGGAATGGACGGACCTGACCGGGGGGACCCGGGCCGTCATCACCCTCGGCACGGCCTCCTGCGGGAGGGCCGCCGGGGCCATGGCCGTCCGCCGGAGCATCGAGGAGGCGCTGGCCAAGCATGGCGTGGAAGCCCGGATTCTGGAGGTGGGGTGCATCGGCTCCTGCTACCTCGAGCCGATGGTGGACGTGACCCTGCCGGGCGGTCCCCGTTTCTCCTACGGGAATGTCCAACCCGCCTGGGCCGAACGCATCGTCGCCTCCCACTTTCTCGAGGGGAAACCCCTCGCCTCCAAGGTCGTCGGCCACTTCGGCCGGGACGCGATCGAGGGGATCCCCGGATTCTTCGACCTGCCGATGTTCGCGCCGCAGGTGCGGATCGTCCTCAAGAACTGCGGGTTCATCGATCCGGAAAATCTCCATCATTCCATCGCCAACGGCGGCTATGCGGGGCTCCACAAGGCGCTGCAGAAGCCCCCGGGGGACGTCATCTCGGAGGTGGAGGCCGCGGGCCTGCGGGGGCGGGGCGGCGCCGGCTTCCCCACCGGCAGGAAGTGGCGGTTCTGCTCCGAAGCCGAAGGGGAGATGAAATACGTCATCTGCAACGCCGACGAGGGGGACCCGGGCGCCTTCATGAACCGCTCCCTCATCGAAGGCGATCCCCATGCCGTCCTGGAGGGGATGCTCATCGCCGGATACGCCATCGGCGCCTCCCGGGGTTATGTCTACATCCGGGCGGAGTATCCCCTGGCCATCGAACGCCTGAAGAAGGCCATGGCGCAGATGCGCGCGGAGGGGCTTCTGGGGGAGGGCATCCTGGGGTCGCCGTTCTCCTTCGACATCGGGATCAAGGAGGGCGCCGGCGCGTTCGTCTGCGGGGAGGAGACGGCGCTGATCGCCTCCATCGAGGGACGGCGGGGGATGCCCCGGACGCGCCCCCCCTTCCCGGTCCAGGAGGGCCTGCACGGCAGGCCCACGGTCATCAACAACGTGGAGACGCTCGGGACCCTTCCCCACATCCTGCGGAACGGCGCGGCGTGGTACCGCGGCTTCGGCACGGAGGCCAACCCCGGGACCAAGACCTTTTCCCTCGTGGGCAAGATCCGGAGGACGGGGCTGATCGAAGTCCCCCTGGGGATGCCCCTGCGGAAGATCATCTTCGACATCGGGGGGGGGACGCTGAAGCCCTTCAGGGCGGTGCAGACGGGCGGCCCCTCGGGCGGTTGCCTCTCCGAGGAATTCCTCGACACCCCCGTGGGCTACGAGTCGCTGGCCAAGGCCGGCTCCATCATGGGGTCCGGCGGCCTCATCGTCATGGACACCGACACCTGTGTCGTGGATATCGCGCGCTACTTCCTCGATTTCATCCAGAAGGAGTCGTGCGGAAAGTGCACCCCCTGCAGGGTGGGGACCCGGCACATGGTCGAGATCCTGGAGCGGATCACCGGGGGGGAGGGCGAGCTCAGGGACCTGGACAAGCTCCAGCTCCTGGCGCAGACGGTCAAAAAGACCTCGCTGTGCGGATTGGGCCAGACGGCGCCCAATCCGGTCCTGACGACGCTGGCCTATTTCCGTTCGGAATACCTCCAACACATCCAGGAGCGGTACTGCTCCGCCGTGGTGTGCCGGCCGCTGTTGGAGTACTTCATCATCCCGGAGAAATGCACGGGGTGCCAGCGGTGCGTCGCCGCGTGCCCCACGGGGGCCATCACGGGACCGCGCGCCGAAGTCCACAACCTGGACGCCTCCAAGTGCATCAAGTGCCGTTCATGCTATGAGATCTGCCGGTTCGAGGCCATCGCCGGAAACGCCATCCAGATCCGGTCGGGGGGTGGATTATGAAACTCGTCATCGACAATCGCACGGTGGAGGCCCCGGAAGGGACCACGATCCTGGATGCGGCGCGTCATAGCGGCGTCGCCATTCCCTCCCTGTGTTCACACCCGGAGTTGACCCCGTACGGCGGGTGCCGTCTCTGCATCGTGGAGGTGGAGGGGATGCGGGGGTTTCCCACGGCCTGCACCACGCGGGCCGAGGAGGGGATGACGGTGCGGACCGTCACGGCCGAGATCCGGCAGCTCCGGCGCGAGGTCCTGCAATTGATCCTGAGCGAACATCCCGCCTCCTGTCTCATGTGCGAGGAGGCGGAGGCCTGCGCGTCGTTCCAGACCACCATCCGCAAGGCGGGCGTCACGACGGGATGCCGCACCTGCACCAACGACGGCCGGTGCGACCTGCAGGAGGTCGTGGAGAGCGTGGGCCTGGAGGAGATCGCCTACCCCATCTACTACCGGAACATTCCGGTGGAAAAGGACGATCCCTTTTACGACCGCGACTACAACCTGTGCATCCTGTGCGGCCGGTGCGTCCGCATCTGCCAGGAGGTCCGGATGAACGGCACGCTCGCCTTCAAGCAGCGGGGCCGGCGGACCACCATCGGCCCGGCCTTCGACCGCTCCCATCTTGAGGCGGGATGCGAATTTTGCGGCGCCTGCCTCTCCGTCTGCCCCACCGGGACCCTGGGCGAAAAAGGGAGGAAATGGGCCGGCGCGCCCGACGCGACAACCGCCTCGGCGTGTCCCTTCTGCGGCCTGGCGTGCGACCTCCAGATCCTGGCGCGAAAGGACACGATTATCGGGACCCTGCCGCCGGACACCGGGACCTGTTCCGGGGGGACGCTCTGCGTCAAGGGGCGTTTCTGCGTGCCCGAGGCCGCCAACCATCCGGACCGCCTGGCCGGGCCGGCGGCCCGCGTGGAGGGCGGGGTGCTGGGAGTCCCCATGGAAGAGGCCATCCAGCGCGCGGCCGGGCTCCTGAAGGGCGTGGAAGGGGGGGCGTTCGCGATGCTCCTCTCCCCCGACCTTTCCCTGGAGGACCTCTGGGTGGCGGGGCGTTTCGCCCGGGAGGTCATGAAAAGCGACCGTCTCGCCTCAACCGCCGTCGAGGCCCTGGGACCGGCCGTCGGCCCGTTCCTGGAGGTAGCGGCGGGGAACCGTCTTGCGGATATCGGGGAGAGCGATTGCATCGTGGCCGTCGGCGCGGATTTCTCGTACGGGTTTTCCCCGATCGCCTTGAGGATCATGGCGGAGGCCCGTTCCGGCCGCCGGTATATCCGGGTCGGCGCGATCGAGGACCCCACCGCCAAGCTCGCCCGGGAGAGCCACCCCCACCCCCTGGCGCAGGAGTCCGCCTTCCTTGAGCATCTCATCGCCTCCGCACACCGGCCCCTTTTCGTTCTCGGGCCCGACGTGCTGTTCCCCGACAACGCCGAGGCCGTCCTCGCGGCCGTGCGGAACTTCACGCGGTCGGGCCGCGCGAAGGCGCTGGCCCTCCTGCCGCACCACAACCTCTTCGGCCTGGCCGCCCTGCTCGGCGACACGCTGGAGCGCGGCGCTTCCGCGCTGTTGAACGACGGCGCGATCAGGGTCCTCTACTGCCTGGAAAACCTGCCCGGCGGCCCCAGGCCCGCCGCCGTGTCGGTGATCCACCAGAGCCCTTTCCGCCCCCCCGCCTCCTCGGCCGACCTGGTCCTGCCTGCGGCGGGGATGGGAGAGGCGCCGGGGACCGTGCTCACGCTGGACGGACAGCCGGCCGTCGTGCGGCAGGCCGTCGGCCCCCGGGGAACGGCCCTGCCCGACTGGAAGATCCTGTCCGCGATCGCTACGGCCATGGGCCGGACGGATTTCAACTACGCGGACGCCGGGGAAATCCGAAGGGAGATGCCGCCCTCCTTCGCCCTCAAGCCCCTCCGGTCGCTGGAAGGTCAGACACGGGGTCCTGCCGCGGCACCCCCCGCGAATCAGCCGTTCCTCCTGCACCGGCGCCCCCCGTATGAATCCTTCCGGGGCGTGGCGCTGAACGCGCTGGTCCCGGGGTTCGCGGACCTTCTGCCCTCCGGCCATATCGCCATCAACCCCGGGGATGCGGCTCGCCTGGGGACGACGGACGGGGACATCGTGCGGGTGGAGGCCGGGGGCGCAGCGGCCGAATTCCCCGTCAAACCCTCCCCACGCCTGACCCCCGGAACGCTGGTCCTCATCCACGCGGACCCTTCCGCCCGGTTCCCATCCAACCCGTGCGCCGTGAATCTGAGGAGGCGGTGATGTTCGCCATCGTCGAAAGCCAACCCCTCGTCCCCAACCTGTACCGGATGGTCGTCGAAGCCCCCCCCGTGGCGGCACAGGTGAAGCCGGGGCAGTTCGTCATCGTCCAGGCCGTCGAATTCGGCGAGCGGATCCCGCTGTCGGTGGCGGACTGGGACGCCGAGGCGGGGACCCTCACCCTCATCTTCATGGAAGTGGGAAAAACCACCTCCGCCCTGGCGGCCAAAAAGAGGGGCGATGCGCTTCCCACCGTCGTGGGGCCGCTCGGCAACCCCACGGTCATCGAGCCGTTCGGATCGGTGGTGTGCGTCGCAGGATGCTACGGGATCGGCTCCATCCTCCCCGTGGCGCGGGCGCTGAAGGCGGCGGGCAACCGCGTCACGGTGGCGATCGAGGGGCGCAGCGCCTATCTGCTCTACGGGCGGGAGGCGCTGCGCGGACACTGCGACACCCTCATCGAGATCACGCGCGACGGGAGCCGGGGGTTCAAGGGCCATATCGGCAGGCTCCCCGAGATCCTGCGGGAGAAGGGGGTGACGGCCGACCGCTTCATCGTCAACGGATGCACCTTCCTGATGCGCCGGGCCTCGCAGGTCTTCGAACCGGCCGGCGTCCCCGTCATCGTCAGCCTCAATCCCATCATGATCGACGGCACCGGAATGTGCGGGGTGTGCCGCCTGACCTATGACGGCAAGATGAAGTTCGCCTGCGTGGACGGGCCCGATTTCGACGGGCGCCTCGTGGACTGGGAGGAATTCCTGAAACGCCGGAAACAGTACGTGGACGAGGAGCTGATCCCCGTCCATCACACGGGCCACACCCGGTGCTATTAGGAGGCCGAGCCATGAGCGAACCGACGACCCCGCCCAAAAAGATGAACCTGAACCGGGAGGAGATGCCCAAACAGCCCGCCGTCGTCCGGCGCGGCAACTTCATGGAGGTGGCCCTCGGCTATCCCCTCGAGACGGCCCGACGGGAGGCCTCCCGCTGCATCCAGTGCAAGAAACCCCTATGCGTCGCCGGCTGTCCCGTGGAGATCGACATCCCGGGGTTCATCCGGCACATCGCCTCGGGGGACCTGCCCCAGGCCGCGCGCGTCCTGAAGTCGAAGAACTGCCTGCCGGCGATCTGCGGCCGGGTGTGCCCGCAGGAGGAGCAGTGCGAGGCCAGGTGCGTCCTGGAAAAGAAGGGCGCGGCCGTGGCCATCGGCCGCCTGGAGCGGTTCATCGCCGACTGGGAGGCCGCCCAGGGAACGATGGAAATGCCCCTGATCCCGAAATCCACCGGCAAGCGGGTGGCCGTCATCGGGTCGGGCCCCGCCGGGATCACCGTGGCCGGGGACCTGATCAAGCTGGGGCACGCCGTCACGATCTACGAGGCCCTTCACGAGCCCGGTGGGGTCCTCACCTACGGCATCCCCGAGTTCCGCCTCCCCAAGGCCATCGTCAAGCGGGAGGTGGACTACGTCCGGGCCCTGGGAGTGGATCTGGTCCTCAATTTCGTCGTGGGGCTGACCAGGACGCTGGACCAGATCCTCGACGAATACGACGCCGCCTTCGTCGGAACGGGGGCGGGCCTGCCGTGGTTCATGGACATCCCCGGCGAGAACCTCAACGGCGTCTATTCGGCCAACGAGTACCTGACGCGGATGAACCTCATGCGCGGCTTCCTCTATCCCCGCTCCGACACGCCCATCAAGAAACAGACGCGGGTGGCCGTGGTGGGAGGCGGCAACGTGGCCATGGACTGCGCCCGCACCGCCCTGCGGCTCGGTGCGGCGGAGGTGCGGATCGTCTACCGCCGCTCCCGCCAGGAACTTCCGGCCCGTCTGGAGGAGATCGAGAACGCCGAGGAGGAGGGGGTCATCTTCGAATACCTGACCCTGCCGATCCGCTACAACGGGGACGACGACGGTTGGATCCTGAACATGGAGGCTCTGCGGATGGAGTTGGGGGAGCCCGACGCCTCCGGCCGCCGCCGGCCCGTCAAGGTCGAGGGGTCGGAGTTCCTCCTTCCCGTGGATGCCGCGGTCTGCGCCATCGGCAACAGCCCCAACCCTCTCATTCCGCGCACTTCGGCGGGCTTCGAGATCGGGAAGGGGGGAAACATCGTCGCGGACCCCGCCACGGGGAAGACCGCGAAGGACCGCGTGTGGGCCGGGGGGGACATCGTCACCGGCGCCGCCACGGTCATCCTCGCCATGGGGGCCGGTCGCGTCGCCGCCCGCGCCATGCACGAATATTTGACGGGGGAAAAGGTCTAACCCGGGCTCCAGGAAGCCGGCGACCGTCCGTTGCCCGCGGGCTCCGGGTGAAGGGACTGCTCCGCGTGTGGCGTCGGCAGGGACACCGCGGAGTTTGAGCCCGGGGTCCCAAAGGGCGAGCCCCGCGCGGCGTGCACGGGGCTCTATGATAAGGATGTATTGTTGCGGCCATGGGCCGCTATGGGCCTTGACTTTACGCGGCCTTCCGCCTCACCTCCATCCCGGCGGCGGCCCCTTCCTTTTTGCCGCCCCGCAGGTCTTGCACCAGGGCCAGCACCACTTTGCCGAGGTAATACATCACCACCAGCCCCAGCAGCGCGTTAACCACATTCAACCAAAACCAAGCATTGAGAGCGAACATTTTGAACTCCTTTCCGGATCGCTTTACCCCGACGCCCCTCTTCGATCCACCCATCATATATGCATGGTCCGTGCCAGCCCATTACAGCTGTTTTACAGCGAAATATGATTGATATTCCAACTTACTGTTGTATTTTGCAACAAATAATGCTACCATGCATTCCGTGAGTACTAATACGGGTCTATCGGTCCTTCTGGTCGACGACGAAGAGATCGTCCGGGAATCGCTCTATGCCTGGCTCAAAGGGGAGGGGTATGCCGTGACGGCTGCGGGATCGGGCGAGGCGGCCCTGGAGGCGCTCAAGGCCCGGGCGGTGGACCTGGCCCTCATCGACCTGAAGATGCCGGGGATGGACGGGATCGAACTGCTCAAGAGGATCCGCCAGGCGCGGCCGGAGGTGCTGTGCATCATCGTCACGGCCCACGGTTCCATTGACCGGGCCGTGGAAGCCATGAAACTGGGCGCTTATGATTTCGTCACCAAGCCCTTCAATCCCGAGGAGGTTTCGCTGCTGGTCCAGCGGATCGGGGACCATGTCAATCTGATCCGGGAGAACCGCATCCTCAAGGCCAAAGTCGGGAACCAGGCCGCCTTCGATGCCATGGTCTCCTGCAGCGATAAGATGGGTCGGCTGTTCGAGACCGCCCGGCAGGTGGCCGCCAGCAAGGCCACGGTCCTGATTTTGGGCGAGAGCGGCACGGGGAAGGAACTTCTGGCACAGGCCATCCATCAGGAAAGCGCCCGGCGGGACCACCCCTTCATCCCCGTCTCCTGCGCAGCCCTCAGCGAAAGCCTCCTGGAGGATGAGATCTTCGGACACGAGAAGGGGGCCTTTACCGATGCCCGGGAGGAGCGGAAGGGAAAATTCGAGCTGGCCCATCGGGGCACCCTTTTCCTGGATGAGATCGGGGACATCAGCCCCAAACTGCAGTTGGACCTTCTGAGGGTCATCCAGGAGCGGGAGTTCACCCGCCTGGGCGGGAGCAAACTCATACGGGTGGACGTCCGCATCATCAGCGCCACCAACCGCAACATCGAGAAAACGGTCTTCGAGGGCGGCTTCCGGGAGGACCTGTATTACCGTCTGAATGTCATCACCCTGGCCATTCCGCCCCTGAGAGAGCGCAAGGAGGACATCCCCCTCCTGGCCCGCCATTTCCTCCACAAATTCGCGATGGAAACGCAACGGGAGGAGGAGATCGCCCTGGGCAGGGAGGCGATGCGGTTGCTCCTGGATTACCCCTTCCCCGGCAATGTACGGGAGCTGGAAGGGGCCATGGAGCACGCGGTGATCCTGTGCAAGGGGAACGTCATCGCCCCGGAGGATCTTCCCGCGCGGCTTCAGCGGCCGCGGCCCTCCGGCGGGGAGGAGGGCATTCGTTCCCTGGAGGAGTTGGAGAGGGCCCACATCGCCGCGGTCCTGGAGGAATGCGCGGGCAATGTCTCCAAAGCCAGCCGCATCCTCGGCATCGATCGCAGCACGCTCTACCTCAAGATCGAGAAATACGGGATCCCCAAGAAAGGGAAGGGATAAGCTATTCCTGCCCAACTTTCACGCTTCAGTGTGTCATTTTTTCCGCAGGAATAGCATCAAGGCGAGCGCGGGTAAGCGCCGCCTTGGGGTGAGGGTGGAATCCCGATGTACTGCTCGGGACGGGGGAGGGGCATCCCTCTCCCGCTTTAAACCGAAGTTGAACAACACGAA
>DCUZ01000102.1:0-1965 GCA_002327305.1 Holophagales bacterium UBA2201
AGGTGCATGCGCAGGCCGGGGGCGGCGTTGACCTCGATGATGACGCCGCCGTTCTTGATGATCGGGGTCTCCAGGGTGGGGGCCAGGACGTCGAGGCCGGCGATGTCGAGGCCGATGATGCGGGCCACCCGCTCGAACATGAACCGGTTGGCCGGATGGACCTTGTGGGAGACGTCGAAGGCCATCCCGCCGGTGGAGAGGTTGGCCGTCCGCTCCAGATAGAACCGCTCGTCGGCGGCCAGGACGGTTTCGGGGGTGTAGCCCTTCTCGGCCATCAGGATCTCGGTGATGGGCGAGATGCCGAGGAGGGTCATGAAATTCTCGTGCCCCCGCCCGCGCTTGGGGTTGCGGTTCTCGATCTCGATCAGCTCGAGGAGGGTGTGCGTGCCGTCGCCGACGATGCGGGCGGGGATGCGGTGGGCCGCGGCGATGAAGCGGCCGTCCACGAGGAGGATGCGGTAGTCGTTGCCGACCATCATCTTCTCCACCACGACCTTGGAGGAGACGGCGATGGCGCGCTCGAACGCCGCCTTCAACTCCTGCTCGTCCTTGATGCCGATGGTGATCCCCTTGCCGTGGTGGCCGTCGAAGGGCTTCACCACCAGCGGATAGCCCAGGTGGCCGGCGTCCTCCAGGGCGTGCTCGAACTTCCGGGCGATGGTCCCCGGCGGGACGGGGATGCCGTTGTCCTCCAGCATCATCTTGGTCAGTTTCTTGTTGGAGGCGGTCTCCGCCGCGATGAGGGAGGTGTTGGAGGTCAGCGAGGCCTGGATCCGCTTCTGGTGCTTCCCCTCGCCCAGTTGGACCAGGTTGTAGTCGTCGAGGCGGATGACGGTGATGTCGCGGCGGCGCGCCTCGTCCACGATGGCCATGGTGGAGGGCCCCAGGTAATGGTCGTCCCGGATCCCCTTGATCTCGCTGATGACGCCGTCGATGTCCAGGTCCTCGTCGGGGGCGCCGTCCACGATCCCCTGGACGATGCGGACGCACTCCTCCCCCACGAAGATGCCGGCGTCCTCCACCCAGTACTCGAAGACGACCTGGTAGAGCCCCGGCTGCTTCGTGGGAAAGGTCTTGCAGAAGGTGGTGTCCATGTAGGCCAGGTACTGGAGTTCGATGGCGATGTGCTCGATGACATGGTAGAGGGGGGTCCCCTCGTTCATGATCTTGACCAGCCCGCCCGCGTCCTTCTCGGTGCACCGGTGCTCCTTGAGGGAGGGGAGGAGCTGGACCAGGCGGTCCGTGAATCCCGGGACCTGATTGGTGAGGACGCCGTCCAGGTTCTCCATGTCGAGAAGCATCCTCACCGCCGGTTTCTTGCTCCAGAAATTGGCCCCCTGCAGAGCGCGGATCTCGACGATTCTCATGCGTTCCTCCCTTGGGGTTCCGTCCGGGACGCCCGAGGGGCGGGCCCCGTGGCTGCGAACCTCGATGATTATCATACCCACCGCCGGAACCCTTGTCAATTGAAGGAGTTGGGAGGGAGGGGGCGTTGCCCGGGAAGGGGGGATGTGGTAAAATCATGGCGCCCAAGACGGGCCGTTAGCTCAGGTGGTAGAGCAACTGCCTTTTAAGCAGTGGGTCGCAGGTTCGAATCCTGCACGGCTCAAACGCAATAGGTCGCCATCGTCTAGCCTGGTCTAGGACACTGGCCTTTCACGCCGGCGACAGGGGTTCAAATCCCCTTGGCGACGTTTTCTTTCGGCCTGTAAGCGCCCCGATTTTGTCGGGGCGCTTTTTCGCGGCCGCTGCGGGCTTACGAAAAATCCCTGCCGCCAGCCGCTTTTTCGTTCGCCCTCCACGGCCACGAAACCGCCCTGCGGGCGGCGAGAGGCCTCAGAGCATACGCCATGGGCGCTTGAACTGGGGGGGGAGGGGTTGGGTGTGCGGGGGGACGAGACGGGGGATCCCCATCCCCCGACCGCGCGTCGGGGGCTCACATCCCCTTGGCGACGTTTTCTTTCG
>DCUZ01000102.1:2008-3616 GCA_002327305.1 Holophagales bacterium UBA2201
GGCTTACGAAAAATCCCTGCCGCCAACCGCTTTTTCGTTCGCCCTCCACGGCCACGAAACCGCCCTGCGGGCGGCGACAGGCCTCAGAGCATGCGCCACGGGCGCTTGAACTGGGGGGGAGGGGTTGGGTGTGCGGGGGGACGAGACGGGGGATCCCCATCCCCCGACCGCGCGTCGGGGGCTCACATCCCCTTGGCGACGTTTTTTCGGCCGGTCGACGCCTCGACAAAGGACCAAGGACAAAGGACCAAGGACAAAGGACCAAGGACCAGGGACCAAGGACCCGTCACACAGGACGGATCTATCGCTTCTCCGCCGGCGACGCCTTGAGGATCTTGATGTCTCCGCTGGCCGTGCTCGCCTCCACCCGGATGGCGCCGGGGCCGCCCTGGAATTCAAAGGCATTGCCCCGTTTGCCGGGGACTCCCGGGAAATCCGAGGTGACGGTGCCTGAAACGGAACCGGCCTTTCCCGCCACCGCCGTACCCTCGGGAAAACGGAGCCGGATCCCGCCGGAGGCGGTCCTGGCGGTGACTTCCATATCCGGTTCCGCCGCGATCCAGGAAGCCGAAAGGTCCCCCGAAGCCGCTTCGAGGGCGGCCGGGCCCGTGAGTCCGGTCACCGAGACGCTCCCCGAGGCGGTGTCGGCCTTCAGTTCGGCGACGGGACCATCCAGGGTGATGTCGCCGCTGGCCATGTCGAAAGAGGCCAGGGCGGCCGGAGCGGTCAATTTGCCCGTGAAATCACCCGAGGCGGCCTCCACGCGGATCGACGAGGCGGCCCCTTCCACCCGGACGTCTCCGGAGGCCACCTCCGCAACGAGGGTCCCTTTCCCGAGGTCGCCGGAAAGGGAGATGTCGCCGCTGGCGGTCTTGGCGGTCAGGGCCAGGCCGGGGGGGATCTCCAGGGAGATCCGCCCCTTCATTTTCAGAAAGCCCCAGTTGCCCGCGGCGGTCTGGCTCCGGCGGGAGCGGATGGTGAGCGTACCGCTCTTTTCCTCATAGGTCGGGGCATACTCCTGCAGCAGTTCCTCGGCCTTCGCTTCGGACGAGGCGCTGATCTCCATGTCCACCGTGATGCGGACCGTGTCGCCGGGTTTGACGGACACCTCCACATCGTGGAAGGAGGCCTCCACGGCCACTCCCGCTGATGGCGCCGGAAGGGTTTTTTCTTCGTGGCTCTTGGCCGGGGCGGCCCACGCGGCCGCGGCCGTCAGGGCGGCGAGGATGAGGGCAAGCAGGGTTCGTTGGCGCATATTGGCCTCCTGTTCGATTGGAGTATCATAGACCAAACGGAAGACGGGCCGCCGGAGTTCCATCGGTTCGGCGGGAGCGTGGGGAGGGTGCGCCGCGAGCGGGTTGCCCCCCGGGCGGGGCTGTGCTACAATTTTTAGTACTTCGCACCCATAAAATTTAAGGAGGGGAACCATGGAACCGTTGATCGTCAAGGGGCACGGGCTCACCATCGAGGAGGTCGTCGAAGTCGCGCGGCACGGGAGGAAGGTGGAGCTCCACCCGGACGCGGCCGCCGCGATCCAGAAATGCCGGGGCCTGCTGGAACGCAAGATGCAGCAGGGCGAGGTGATGTACGGCGTCAACACCGGCATCG
>DCUZ01000102.1:3685-12130 GCA_002327305.1 Holophagales bacterium UBA2201
CGCATCAACGTCCACGCCCACGGCAACTCCGGCTGCCGTCTCCTGATCACGCAGACGCTGGTGGACATGCTCAACCGGGGGGTGACGCCGGTGGTGTGCGAGAAGGGGAGCGTGGGGGCGTGCGGCGACCTCTCCCCCATGAGCCAGATCGCCCTGGCGATGATCGGCGAGGGCGAGGCCTTTTTCGAGGGCGGCCGGTACCCCGCCAAGGAAGCCCTGACCAAGGCCGGCATCGCCCCCGTGGTCCTGGAGGCCCGCGACGGGCTGGCCACCATCAACGGCTCCAACGTCCTCTCCGGGATGAGCTACCTGTGGCTCTACGACGCGGAGCGGTGGATCGGGCAGGCCGAGATCGCCGCCGCGATGACGCTGGAGGCCCTGCTGGCCAACATGAAGCCCTATGACACCCGCCTCCACGAACTGCGCGGCTTCCGCGGGGCCGTCAAGAGCGCCGCCAACCTGCGCCGGATCATCGAGGGGTCCGACCTCACCACCGGCAAGATGAAGGTGAAAGTGCAGGACGCCTACTCCATGCGCTGCACGCCGCAGGTGATCGGCGCCGCCCGCGACGCCCTCCGCTGGGCCCGCGAGCAGTGCGAGACCGAGCTCAACGGCGTGGGCGACAACCCCATCTTCCTCCCCGATGAGGACCGCGTCCTCACCGGGGCCAATTTCCAGGGGACGCCGGTCTCCCTGCCCATGGACATGGCCGGCACAGCCGTCACCATGGTGTGCGTCCTCTCCGAGCGGCGCCTCAACCGCCTCCTCAACCCCGCCCTCTCCGTCGGGCTCCCCGCCTTTCTCACCAAGGGGGCCGGGATGTTCTCCGGGTTCATGCTCAGTCAGTATTCGGCCGACATGCTCATCGTGGAACAGCGCATCAACTCCGCCCCCGCATCCATCCAATCCATCCCGGCGGCCGCCGACCAGGAGGACTTCGTCTCCATGGGGATGAACACGGCGCTGAAGAACAACCAGATCCTCAAGAACGCCTGGGGGGTCCTGGGGATCGAGTTCATGGCCGCCGCCCAGGCCCTCGATTTCCGCGAATTCACCCCCGGAAAGGGGTGCCTCGCCGCCCGGGCCGTCATCCGCAAGCACGTGGCGCACCTCGACGAGGACCGGCCCCTCTTCCGCGACCACAACACCATGATGGACCTCGTGAAGAGTTGCGAGATCCTGGAGTCGGTGGAGGGGGCGGTCGGCCGTCTCCGCTCCTCCTGGGAATAGCGGCCCGCCCCGCCGTGCTCCTCTGGCTTTTCCTCCTCTTCGCCGCCCCCCCCGCCTCGCCCGAGGTGAAGGTGCACTTGGGGTCGGTGCGCGAGGGGAGGCTGGAGGCGTGCGGCCGCTGGTTCCAGATCGGCGGCTGGAAGGCCCCCTCCCCCGTCCATTTCACCCTTGCCGACGGCGCCGTGATGGTGGAGGACCCGTGCGGCAAGCGGGCCCCCTACACGGGGAGCGTCCTCCTGGTCCCCGACGACGGCTGTTTCAAGTACAAGGGGAAGACCTATCGGGGCAAGGTGCGCCTGTCGGTGGGAAAAAAACAGGTTCTGGTCATCAACCAGGTGGAGGTGGAGGAGTACCTCCGCGGCGTGGTCCCGGCGGAGATGGGCCCCAAGGAATACCCTTCGCTGGAGGCGCTCAAGGCGCAGGCGGTGGCGGCGCGTTCCTACGCGATGGCCAAGTTCAAGAAGCCCGACAACGCCAACTATCACCTCTGTGACACCCCCGCCTGCCAGGTGTACGAGGGAAAAAACCACGAAAAGCCCCTCACCGACCAAGCCATCGAGGAAACGCGGGGTTTGGTCCTGAAGGATCCCAGCGGCAACATCGTGGAGGCCTTTTTCACCGCCACCTGCGGAGGCCACACCACTTTGGGGACCAACATTTTCCCCCAGGGCCCCGTGTCGGATCATTTTCCCTCCCAGCCGTGTTTCCCCGTGCCCGAGACCCTCGTTTCCGGGGGGGGCAAGTCGCCCTTCGGTCCCGCGGCGGCCGCGGCGGCCGCGGCCTGGGACGGGGACCTTGCCGCCGGGTTCGACCGGGAGTTCGGCCTGACGCTCGATCCCGCCGATCCCTGCTCGGGCCTCCTCCGGTTCTTCACCGGCCTTCCCGGGAACTGCTCCGCCCTCTTCGCCCTGCCGGTGTTCAAGGAGGCGTGGATCGGGCACATGGGGGGAGAGGGGGATGAAGCCCTCCTGTGGGAGGTGGCCGCGGTGATGCTGGGGGAGGCGGGACGCCTGAAAAAGCGCTCCGGCGTCTTCACCCTGCTGGAAGGGGACAAGATCCTCCTGCTGGAGGAGGCCGAGCCCTTCTGCCTTGCGCCCCAGCCCCGCCTCTTCCTGCGGAGGGGAGGCCGCACCGTCGCCGTCCCCTCCCTGATCCTCCATCCGGGCGAGCGGCTCGAGGCCTGGGAGTGGGGCGGCGGGGCCATGGCCCTGGTCAAGGATGAGCGGCTGGTGGGTGGGGTGGCCGACGGTCGGGCCCGGCTTGCCCAGTGGCTCCGGTTCGTCTCCTGGGAGGAGATCACCGCCAAGACCGGGGTTGCGGGGGCCAAGGCGCTGGAAGTGACAAGGTCGAGCCCCGAGGGGCGCGTCCTGGCGATGAAGATCACCGGAGCCAGGGGTTCGAAGACCCTCGAGCGCCTCGATGTGCGGTTCAAGCTGGGCATCCCTGAACTGCTGTTCAAGGTCCTCCCCACGCGGGAGGGGGTTTTCTTCCTGGGGTCGGGGTGGGGCCACGGCGTCGGGATGTGCCAGGAGGGGGCATTCGGCATGGGGGCCTCCGGCCTCGGCTTCATGACGATCCTCAATTTCTACTACCCGCAATTCGCGGTGGTCCCCTATCAATGAGCGAACGCAGGGTCCTGTCGCTGAGCCGTCCCTATGCGAGCATTTTCGGCCGCCCGGTCCTGGACCGGGTGGATTCGGGGCTCTTCACCCTCCGCTATTTCGGCCACTGCATGGACTGCTCCTTCTGCCGCGACCAGTGCTGCGGCTACGGCGTGGATGTGGACCTGGACAATGTCAAACGGCTGGAGGCGGCGGCGGAGGATCTGGTTAAGTTCACCGGCGTGGCGCGCGAGCGCTGGTTCACCGGCGAGGTGGAGGAGGATGAGGAGATGCCCGGCGGGGGATGCATGCGGACTCTCTCCCAGGACGGCGCCTGCGTCTTCCTCGACCGGGAAAAGCGGGGCTGCCGCATCCATGCCTACTGCCTCGCGCGGGGGATCGACTACCAGGTCCTCAAGCCCATGGTGAGCGCCCTCTTCCCCGCCACCTACGAGGAGGGCGCCCTCGTCCCGGCCGACGAACTGCTGGATGGCACCCTCGTCTGCGCCCCCGGCGGCCCCTCCATCTACGAAGGGGTGCGGCATGACCTGAAGTACTATTTCGGCGACGGGCTGGTGGAGGAATTGGACGCGCTGGCGGTCCGGGACCGGTAATCCAATAATCGTAGGGGCGACCCGGCGGGTCGCCTCCTGAATTTCGGGATGTAGCGCAGGTCCTCCGACCCGCGGCATTGTATTCATGTAGGGGCGAGGCGGTGCCTCGCCCGATGGTGTGTAGGGGCGCACGGCCGTGCGCCCCTACCTGATGCGGGGTGGGTGGGGCGTTCCGGCCTTCTCGCCTTCCGGCTTTCCAGCGGCGGAAGGGGGCGGAATGTAGCGCAGGTCCTCCGACCTGCGGTATTTGGATTATCGAAAGCGGCCGACTGGAGAGTCGGCCCTACTTCTGCGGCATTAGGATCAGGGTCGAGAGTCGCGGCGGCTTTCGAGCCATTCGGCGTCGGCCAGGTCCTTCGGGCGCCCCGTGGCCCGCTTGTTGCGGATGCAGTCCTCCCGGCCGAGGATGGGAAGCCGGAGGCCCTCCACCTCCACTTCAAGCCGGTTTTCCCACGCCGGCCCGAATTCCACCCCGTCGATGCTGGTCAGCAGATCAATGCGCCGGGGAGCGATCCCGATCTGCACCACTGCCCCTACCTTGCACAGTTCAGCCTCACCGAAGCCAAGGTCCGGCGCCCCGAACCGGCTCAAGGCCTCCATCACCCGGCGGGCATTCCCGGGCACGGGCTTCACCCAGAGGTCGATGTCTCCGGTGGCCCGGGGGTTCCCGTGCGCGGCCAAGGCATAGGCCCCGACGACCAGGAACTCAACCCCGGCGTCGGAGAACAACGACAAGAGGTCGTGGTAATCGGGATTCAGCACAAGATTCCCCGGTGAAGGCCCACGCGTCCACCGTCAGGGGCCATACCATCGCCAACCGCTCGGCGGCGCTGGTTAGCCGTAGATCCTCCTCCAGGCCCTGGTCCTTCAAGGAGGCGAGGCGAACCGCCCGGTTTCGTTCAGCCATACACCTATAATTTTACGCCCTTTGCCGATATGAATCAAGGATAAACCATGGGGAGGGGACATGGCGGCGGTCCGATGCCGGTAATCAAATAATCGTAGGGGCGACCCGGCGGGTCGCCCGATCATCTAAGCGGGCGAGCCACCGGCTCGCCCCTACCATTTATTCTGATGGCGGATTGTACGCCGGAATCCCCGTCAACTGCTGTCCGATGACGAGGCCGTGGATGTCGTGGGTCCCCTCGTAGGTGAAGACGGCCTCCAGGTTCATCATGTGGCGGATGACGGGATGGTCGTCCATGATGCCGGCAGCGCCCAGGATCTCGCGCGCGAGGCGGGCGCACTCTCGGGCCATCCAGACATTGTTGCGCTTGGCCAGCGACACCTGCGAGTGGTGCAGTTTCCCGGCGTCCTTCAGTTTCGACAGGTGCCACATCAAAACCTGCGCCTTGGCGATCTCGGTGACCATCCAGGCCAGTTTCTCCTGGACGATCTGGTGGGCCGCGATGGGTTTGCCGCCGAACTGGATCCGGGACTTGGCATATTCGAGGGCGTGCTCCGCAACGGCGAGAGCAGCGCCGATGGCGCCCCAGGCGATGCCGAACCGCGCCTCGTTGAGGCACATCAGGGGGTGCTTGAGGGCGTTGGTCCCGGGGAGGATGTTCTCCGGGGCGATCTTCACATCCTGAAAAAATAATTCGGAGGTATCCGAGGCGCGCAGGGAGAACTTCCCCTTGTAGGCGCGGGCCTCGTAGCCGGGCATACCCTTCTCGACGAGGACGCCGCGGACGGCGCCTTGGTCGTCCTTCGCCCAGACGACGGCGATGTCGGCGTGCGACCCGTTGGTGATCCACGCCTTGGCCCCGTCGAGGACCTGTCGGCCGTTGCCCTTGCTTTTGAGCCGCGTCCGCATGCCGCCCGGGTTGGAGCCGAAGTCGGGCTCGGTGAGGCCGTAACATCCGACGGCCTTGCCGGCGGCCAGGGCCGGGATCCAGCGGTCCTTCTGCTCCTGGGAGCCGAAATGCATGATGGGGAACATGACGAGGGCGTTCTGCACCGAGGCGAAGGAGCGCAGGCCGCTGTCGCCCCGCTCCAGCTCCAGCATGATGAGGCCGTAGGGGACGGCGGAGAGGCCGGGGAGGTCGTATTCCTTGATGGAGGCCCCGAACACCCCCAGCTCCGCCATGCGGGGGACGAGCTGCATGGGGAAGGTCCCGGCCCGGTGGTGCTCGGTCACCACCGGCAGGAACTCCTGCTCCACAAAGGTGCGGATCCCGTCCTGCACCATCAGCTCCTCGTCGGTCAGCAGATGCTTGAAATCAATATAATTTTCCATCATGACCCTATTCTAACACCGGCATGGTGAATATATTTCAGGCGGAAGAGCTACAGGCAACAGGCCCCAGGCAGCAGGAAGAAGCTCGGCATTGGTATCGGAATCGCAATCGGCATCGGAACCGTGAGTGTCAACGCAAGCAGGGGTGATTGCCGGGCCGTTGGGTCATGGGGTCATCGGGTCGCAAAGCAATCAAGCCCTTGGCTCTATGGACCCGATAGACCCGACGACTCTAAGATTCCAACTCCCCCGCCCTCCCCAATAGCCGGTCGAGCGCCGCCGTCCCTTCCGCCTTGCCCTGGAATTGCGTCCCCTTGCCGCCGCCTTTGCCGCCGGTGAGTTTCAGGACCTTCTTGAAGACCTCCTCGGCCGGCTGGTTCGACCTCTCACCTTGCCGGATGACGAAGGCCAGCTTCTCGCCGTCGTCGGAGGCCAGGACGAGCGTCCGCTGGGGAAACCGGGCCGAGAGGGCGTGCGCCGCTTTGGTGAGGAACGCAGCATCGGCCCCTGGAAAATGGTGGAAGTTTCGGTCGGGGACGCCCTTTTCCATCAGTTCCAGAATTGAATCCTGGGCCCGGCGCAGGGATTTCTTGAGAGACTGCCGGTCCCGGTCCCACGCCTGGAGGGTGGGAAGGAAGTCCCCTTCGCCGCACCCCAGCACCTTTTTCATGCCCTCGTGCAGGGCTTCCACGCCCCGCAGGCGCTCCGTCACGCCGCTCCCGGCCAGGTAGGGGAGGCGGACCCCCTCCTTGATCTTCTCCGTCGGATCCAGCCGGATGAGCTGGATCTGCCCGAGGCCGGCCACATGCATCCCTCCGCAAGTGTTGCGGTCCACCCCCTCGATGGTCACCACGCGGATGTCCCCCTCAAGGTCCTCCGGCAGGAGGCGGGAGCGGACGGCGGCCCGCTCGAACGCCTCCTGCGTCATGAACATCGTGGTGACCGGGCGGGCCTCGCGGATGAGGGCGTTGGCGGCGTCCTCGAGGGCCCTAAGACGCTCGGGGAGGAATCCGGTGCCCTCCAGGTCGATCGTCGCGTAATCCTCCCCAAGGTGGAAGGAGATGGTCTTCCAGCCGTACTCCTGTTGGGCCAGTGCGGTGAGGAGGTGCTGGGCGGTGTGGTGCTGCATGAACCGCCACCGCCGGGACCAGTCGAGGACGGCGCGACAGGGGCCCAAGGGGAGGGAGCGCTCGAGGTAGTGCCGCACCCCGTCAGCGACTTTGATGGTGCCCACGACCCGGACCCCGCCCAGGGTCCCCGTATCGCCGGGCTCGCCGCCCCCCTCCGGAAAGAAGATCGTTTCATTCAGTTCCGCCCAGGGACCGCGTTCATCGGCCCCGGTTCCAACGACTTCCGCATCCAACTCCCGCAGGGTCATGTCCTCGTAATAGCGCTTGATCATGGGAGCATTGTAGCAGAGGGCCGCGTGAGCGGCCTGCGGGAAGGCGGGAAAGCGGGAAGGCGGAGCGGGGGCGACGTCCTTTGCGGGCGTCCTGAACCCTCGTCGGGCCCTAGCAAAGGGCGGGAAAGCGGGAAAGCGGGAAGGCGGAGCGGGGGCGACGTCCTTTGCGGGCGTCCTGAACCCTCGTCGGGCCCTAGCAAAGGGCGGGAAAGCGGGAAAGCTCCCCCGCCCGAGCCAAGTTCAAAATTCGAAGTTCCGCCCACCCTCGGTATCGGAATCGGTATCGGTATCGTGGCCCAGGAAGTCCGGGAAGCTCAGCGCAAATACGGTATTGCCCTGTCTCCCTTCCGCCTTCAGCCCTCCGCCTTCAGCCCGGAGGTGTGGCGGAATGCTTGCATTCCGGGCGGTTTTCGCTTACAATTCTGTGCTTGAAACCCGTCGTGATCACCGAGCGCGTCCGCTACGCCGAGACCGACCAGATGGGGGTGGCCTACCACGGCGCCTACCCCGCCTGGTTCGAGATCGGCCGCACCGCCTACTGCCGCCAAAAAGGCGTTGTGTACGCGGAGCTGGAGCGGCAGGGCTGGGCCCTGGTCGTCGTGGAACTGAAGGCCGCGTACAAGCGGCCCCTGCGCTACGACGACACTTTCGAGGTCCACACCACCGTGGCCCAGGCCTCGCCCCGGGGGCTCACCTTCGGATACCGCATCGTCCGGGACGGCGTCCTCTGCACCGAGGGGACGACGCGCCACCTGTTCGTCGCGATGGACACCTTCAAGCCCGCCTCCGCGCCGGCGGAGGTGGTTAAAAAACTCGCCGGCTAATATCTCAAGGAGGTCATCATGGCAGGGTTTCCCGGGTGCAGCAAGATCTGGATGAACGGAAAGATGGTCAACTTCGAGGACGCCAAGATCCACGTCCTCTCCCATGTGATCCACTACGGGAGCGCCAACTTCGAGGGGGACCGGTGCTACAACACCCCCAACGGCCCCATGGTCTTCCGCCTCATGGACCACGTGGAGCGCCTCTTCAACTCCTGCAAGATCTACCGCATGGAGATCCCCTTCACGAAGCAACAGATCCACGACGCCTGCCTGGAGACGATCCGGGCCAACAACCTCAAGGACTGCTACCTCCGCCCCATCGCCTACCGCGGCTTCGCCCAATTGGGCGTGGACCCCACCGGCTGTCCCATCGACGTCACCATCGCCGTGTGGGACTGGGGCAAGTACCTGGGCCCCGAGGCCCTCGAGAAGGGCGTGGACGTCCGCGTCTCCTCCTGGAACCGCATGGCGCCCAACACCTTCCCCTACCTGGCCAAGTCGGCCGCCAATTACATGAACAGCCAGCTCATCAAGA
>DCUZ01000102.1:12167-54559 GCA_002327305.1 Holophagales bacterium UBA2201
CGAGGGTTCGGGCGAGAACATCTTCGTCGTCCACAAGGGGAAGATCATCACCCCGCCGCTGTGCGTGGCGGTCCTCCCCGGCATCACCCGCGACTCCGTCATCACGCTGGCCCGGGACCTGGGCTACGAACTGATCGAGCAGGGGATCCCCCGGGAAATGCTCTACATCGCCGACGAGGTGTTCTTCACCGGTTCGGCCGCCGAGATCACCCCCCTGCGCTCCGTCGACAAGATCGTCGTGGGCGAGGGGAAGCGCGGCCCCGTCACCGCCGCCCTGCAGAAGGCCTATTTCGACGTCATCGAAGGCCGGACCAAGGACAAGTACGGGTGGCTGACGAAGGTTTATTGATCCGCCGTTCCGCATTGATTGATTTACGGGCGGGCCGCAGCGGCCCGCTTTTTATTTGAGTCGGGAGAGGGGCGGCCCTCTCCCGTGTTCTTGCAGCCCCGGCTCCGTGGGCCGTGCGGCGCCCTTCACGCAAGGGCGGCTGCGATGAAAACAGGCATCCGACCCGGCTTGTCCCGGCAGAAATCCGCGGCGCCCCGGCCGGATGATGCGCAGGGAGATCATGAGGATCGCGGGGAACTTATCGGCGCGGCGGCCGTTCTGTATTAAGATACTCCAATGTGCTTCGCCGGAATGCACCCGGCGGAAAGGGGGCAACGATGAGCCGACGCCTGTACCGAAGCCGCGCCGATCGCATCCTGGGGGGGGTGTGCGGAGGCCTGGGGGCCCATTTCGACGCCGACCCCGTCATCTTCCGCCTGCTGTTCATCCTGATGACCGTGATGGGGGGCTCGGGCATCCTCATCTATCTGGTCATGCTCGTCGTCATTCCCCGTGAGCCGGGACCGCGGGAGGCGGCGGCGGTCCCTTCGCCTGGGGAGCCGGTCCCGGCCCTCGCGGAAGGGGACGCCCCCGCGGAGGAGCCCGCGCCGCCGGGGAAGCCGAACCGGGGCCTCGGGGCCGGCATCATCCTCATCGCGGTGGGCGCCCTCTTCCTGGCCTCCAATCTGGGGCTCTTCTGGTGGTGGCAATGGAAAGTGTTCTGGCCGGTGGTTCTCATCGCCGTCGGCCTGTGGCTCCTCATTCGCCGGAACGGAAAGGAGTGACCCATGGAACCCAAGCCCGCGCATCGCCGCTCGATCGTCTTCCCCGTCCTGCTCGTGGGGGTGGGGCTTTACCTCCTGGCCCACAATGTCGGCTGGATCGAAATCAGCCCCTGGAAGGCCCTGGCCACCCTCTGGCCCCTCTTCCTCGTGGCCATCGGCCTCGATCTCCTCCTGGGACGCGCGCGGCTCTGGGCCGTCCTGCTCGTCGCGTGCCTCTTCACGGGGGTCTGTCTTCTCCTTTTCCATACCGACACCTTCGTCCACCGCGCCTTCCGGGAAAGCCCCGTGGAGGAGAGGACCTTCGAGGTCCCTCTGAGGGACGCCCCCGCGGGGGTGATGGACCTCGACCTGGACCTGGGGGTGCTGACCGTGGACGCCCTGCCGGAGGGGAGCCCCCTGCTGGCTTTGGGGAAAGTGCGGACCGACCCCGACGGACGCCTGGAGGTCGGGGAGAGCGCGGGTGACGCCGGGACCCGGGTGGCCGTGATATTCGACCAGCGCCGCCACGGTCCCCGCATCACCTTCCCGGGGTTCGAGCGGAAGCGGGAGATGGACCTGCTCCTCTCGCGGGCCGTCCCCCTGGAAGTGAAGGTGGACCTCAACGCGGGGACGGGGGACCTGGACCTGGCCTCCCTGCGGGTGCACAGGGTGCGGGCCGACCTGAACGCGGGCACGGGCACGGTGCGCCTCTCGCCGGGGATCGCCGATGGGACCGCCGAGTTCGCGGTCAACGTGGGGACGCTGGACCTGGTTGTCCCCGAGGGGTGCGCCGCCCGCCTCAATGCCGCCGGGGCCCTGGCGACGGTGGAGGTGGACGAGGCCCGCTTTCCCGCGGGGGATGGCGGATACCGCTCGCCCGATTGGGACACCGCCGCCTGCCGCTGGGACATCACCGTCCGGGGCAACCTGTCGACGCTGACGGTGCGGTAGCGCGGTCGGGGGGGAGGGCGCCGGGATCCCCGCTCTTTCAGCAAACGGAACGACGGCGCGAGGAGCAACGCATGGCTCCAACCAGGGACCAGGGACCAGGGACATGGGACAGGATCGGGTTCGGAGCGCCTTACCGCGCGGGCTGGAAGACCGGGTCCTGGGTGCGGTTGTCCACCAGGGAGGCATAGGCGAAATAGGAAGGAGCCGCGCTTTGGGGAGTGATGCGGAGTGCGTCATGCGTCCCGTTCCAGGGGCCGGGAAATTGGGTATGGGAAAGCCCATCCACTGAAACGGCTTCAGAGGCGGCGACGCGGCCGTCGCGCAGCAATTCAATCAGAAAAGTCTCATCCGCCGGGGTGAAATTGATGAGGCCGATGTTGGTGCGCTGGTCCGCGTTCCGGTTGTACTCCGTCAGATGGCCGGTGGTGGTCGGGAGGTCCGCCTCCGGGATCGTGGGGATGAATTGGCCGTAGGTGCCCGCCGATCCGGTATGGTAGATCCTGCCGTGCGCGATCAGGCCGGCGGCCCCGGGCCGGATCAGCAGGGGTCCATAGGCGTCGTCCAGACCGAAGAGCTCTCCGAGGGCGTCGCCGAACATCACCGTCTCCCCCGCCTCCACCGTGATCTGCGCGGACCGCGGCGCCGTGTTGGAGATGTCGTGCTCCCAAAACACGAACCGCACGGCCTGGGCGTCGGTCCCGGCATTGGCCAGCGTCAGCTCCGTTTTCCAGTCGCTGCCGTAGGCCCCGGCGGCCCGCGCGGCGACGGGGAGGAACATCGCCAGCCGCTCGGCCCCGATGGGGGGCGGGGGGGCCGCCGGGATGAAGACGGGGTCCCCTGAGGCGTTGTCCACGATGGAGGCGTAGGCCGCGAACCGCCCGTCCGGGTCCTCCGTGCGGGCGATCAGGCGCCCCCCCTCCATCGCTTCGTCAATGCCCCAGCCGTTGGGAACGTCGTTGATCTGGAGGTGGGAATACGGCTCGAGCGCGACCTCCTGTTCGGACCGTTCGTCGCCCGCGGCGTCATACAGTGTCAGATGGAGGGTCAGGGGACCGTCCCGCAGGTTGACGAACCCCACATTGCTCCTGAATCCCGCATGGCTCTTGAGGCCGATCAGGTGGGCCTCGCGGGTCGCCCCGAAGGTCGCGCCGAACTCCGCCCCCGGCACGAATTGTCCGTAGGTCCCCTCGGCGGCCTGATGATACGTGCGGGAAAACACGAGGGGATAATCGCCCGCGGCGGGGAAAAATCCCAGCGCCCCGGCCCCCTCCTGCACGCCGAAGAGGGCAAGGAGGTCGGGCAGAAAGAGCGGCGCCGAGGGCTGGAGGGTGAACACGGCCGTGGCCGGAGCGGTGTTGTCCATCCCCGACGCATAGAACGCCGCGGTGACCTCCCGGGCCGCCGCTTCGGTGTTGAGGAGGCCCAGGTCGGTGCGCCACAGCGTGCCGCGTGCTCCCGCGGTCCTGCCCGCGGCGGGGACGGTGAGGGGGCGGCTCCGGCTATAGACGACGATCTGGTCGCGCCCCGGGTCGGAGACCAGGCAGTCGCCGCTGTTGAGCAGGTCCAGGTAAAAGGCGACGCCGAAGGCCCCCTCCCCGAAGGTGTGGAGCAACTGCCCCAGGGGATCGAACACCCGGACCGCCGCCCCATCCGCGACGAAGATCCGCCCCGCGTTGTCCACCGCCGCGTCGGAGGGGCCGTCGAAGTCGGCGTGGATCGGTTCGTCCCGGCCGAACGACAGGAGGAAATTGCCCTCCGCATCGAACTTGCAGATGCGCCGGTTACCCTCGTCGGCCACGTAGACGTTGGCCTGGTTGTCCACGCCGATCCCCGAGGGGTTCAGAAAATTAAGATCCGCCGTCTTCGGCCACTGGGCGACGAACTGGTGGTTCTTGTCGAACTTCTGGACGCGGAGGTTGCGGCTGTCCACCACATAGAGGTTGCCGTCCCGGTCCGCGGCGATGTCGGTGGGGGCGTCGAACTGCCCCGGGCCCATTCCGGATCCCCCGAAGGCGGTCACGAATTCCAACTGCTTGTTGAACACCTGGATCCGGTTGTTCCCCGTGTCAGCCACGAAGACCGTCTCCTCGTCGCTGACGGCCACCCCCCGCGGCTGGTTGAACCGGCCGTTGCCGCCCCCCTTCGACCCCACGACGGCCACCAGCGCCCCCTTCCGGTCGAACTTCTGGAGACGGTGGTTGTCCCGGTCGGCCGCGAAGAGCTCCCCGGCGTTGGAGAAGGCCACCCCCGCGGGGGTGTTGAACCGCCCCGGCAGGGCGCTTTGCGAGGAGAGGCGGGCAATGAAGGCCCCGTCGCGGGTCCATTTCTGGACGCCGTTGTCGTCGTAGGTGTAGATGGCGCCGTTTTTCGCCGCCGCGATCCGGATGCCGCCGTGGGCCTTGAACTGTCCGTCCCCGTCGCCCTCCTCCCCCCACTGGGTGATGAACCGGCCGTCGGCGGCGAACTTCTGGACCCGAAACCACGAGAAGGTGTAGATGTCCCCCTGGGAATCCACCGTCACGTCGCGCAGCCTGAAGAACTCCGCGGGGCCCGTCCCGCATGATCCGAACATCATGAGGAAATTGCCGTTGTTGTCGAACTTGGCGACGCGGCAGAGGAGCGCGCTGGCCGCGTATACATTGCCGTCGCCGTCGCACCAGAGGCCGCCGGCCCCGTTGGTCGCCTCCGGATCGGCCCCCGTTGCGCCGAATTTGAAGAGAAAATTGCCGTCGGCGTCCCACTTTTCAAGCCAGGACAAATAAGGGTAAGCATCGGTTTCACCAGCAAGGAAAATAGCGCCGGACGGATCCACACAGATGGCCCCCGATACAGCCCAGTTCTTTGACCAGAGGACATTCCCGGCCGGACCGAATTTGACGACTTTGCTTGTGTACTTGCCGTCATCGGCCGCATAGACATTGCCCGCCGCGTCGGCCGCCAAGCCGTCGGCGTGGAACTCCGCGATGCCGTTGTGGGCGGGAAAGGAAAAGGCGACATGGTCGGCGGCGTCCATCCGGACGATGCGCCGCCCGGCGGCGTAGAGGTCGCCGTTGGCCCGGACGGCCAGCCCCTTGGCGAAGCCGAAGAAATAGGGCTCGGCCTGGGGGGGGATCTCCCGGTCCCGCTGGTACTCCTTGGCGGACAGAAGCGACGAAAAGGCGAGCGCCAGAATCCAAAGGTTTTTCATGGCAGTCCTCCGAGCAGTTGAAGGCAGTACCCCACGGCGTGGGGGATCTCCCGGCCCGTGGAGGCCCTCCCGAAGGAGCCCTCGCTCCCCGCCGGGCATTGGGGGGTGACCAGGTAGTAGGCATCAGCCGTTTGCGGCGTCAACGATTGGGCGGGTTGAAGGATTCCGCACTCTTTTCGCCGGTGGGTGTATCGCCCCTGGCGCAGGGCGTCCAGATCGCCCTCCGCGATGTTGTACTTCATCCCGGCATAGGGATTCCAGACCAGGCTGATCCTTCCCGCCGGATCCTTGCGGACCTTCAAATCGTGAACTTCACCGGCGGCGTCCATGGAGCAGGTGGCCATGTCCCGCTTGGGGCCGGATATAAGGGGCGCTTGAATTTGCCGGCCACAGACGGAATCCTTTCGCCATGAGGGTAGTATAGGCCGCGGACCGGCCGCCGTCAAGGCCATGGGGGCAGGGCGCAGGAGGGACCGGCCCCGGGGGGCGCCAAGCTGCTCCCGTGGGCCCGCCCGCCGCCGCCTGAGGACCGCCGCCAATCGTCATCTGCCCTTGTCTGGGGGGCCGGCATGGGCTACAATGGGGGGGCATGTACACGCCCACCGATGAACGCATCTTCGAATTGGAGATGTGGATCAAGGGGATCTCGGCCTTTTTCCAGGTGGAATACCTCCCCCTGAGCGCCTACGAGAAGGAGCACGCCTCCCTCTACAACTTCCGGTCGGAGATCGGGTGCGTGCGCGCCGTCCTGGGGAAGATCCAGTCCGCCCTCAACGACATGCTGGGGCCCGACCGGGCCCACCTGGGGTCGTTCATGCTTTACCTCCAGGGTCTCCAGCCGGGGTCGGAGTTGACGAGCGAGTCGCTCCACGGCGACCTCCTCGTGGCCCTCGAGCGGATCCAGGACCTGGAGCGCATCCTGGCGGAGGAGCAGAACCTCTCCTTCATCTCCCTCCAGACCTACCTGGCCAACGGGCGCATCGTGGGGGCCTTCCTCAAGGACTACCTCGCCTTCGGGCGCATCTTCCAAGGGGAGGCCAAACCGGCCTGGGGGAACATCCAGAAGGGGCAGATCAAGGAGCACCTCCGGATCATCAAGAAGCACCCGGCCGGCAAGGACCTCCTCACCCTCATCATCGCCCACATCAAGGCCCTCCGCTACCTGGAGATCATCGGCGACACCATCGAGGACCGCAACGCCTACCCCGCCGCCGTGGTCATCTTCGCCCTCCTCCACAGCCACCTCCAGAAGATCGGGCAGTTCATCACCCAGCGCCTCGATCCCAAATTAAAGGGGGAGCCGGCCTATGTCGCCTGCCTCGATTCGCTCCTCTTCTCCTCCAGGATGGAGATGCGCAAGGTGATGGAGATCGAACTGGTGGACGTGACCGTCCTGCTGGACCCCAAGTGCGTCCGGGCCAAACTGGAGGACTCCATCGGCATCCTGCGGGACCTCTTCCAGCAGAACCTGGTCTACCTCCTGGAGACCTTCTCCCTCAAGGAGTTGGACGGCTCCAAACTGTTCCCCTATTACGAGACCCGGCGCGACCAGACGCTGATCCTGCTGGACGATCTCAAGGCCCTTGATAAGGCCCTCCAGGAGTTCCGCGACAAGGGGAGCCGGCACGACTACCAGCGCTTTTTCGACATCCTCCTGGCCTTCCAGGGGCGCTCCATGCGCTTCCTGATGTACAAGGACTGGGGCCCCATCGAGCGGTTCGTCGCCGATTTCAAGAACTCCGCCACCATGAAACAGCGGGAGATCCTGGCCCACCAGTTCGGCGTCTACCTCAAGACGCTGATCGGGTTCGTCACCAAGCGGGCCGTCCTCGCCTCCTGACGCATGGCCGTGTCCCGGGTCTGGCGCAGCGCGGGGGGCGTCACCGTCATCACCCTCCTCTCGCGGGTGGCGGGGTACGCCCGGGACAAGGTGATGGCCCACTGCATGGGCGCCTCGGTGTGGTCCGACGCCTTCATCGTCGCCTTCCGCATCCCCAACATGCTCCGCGGCCTCCTGGCCGAGGGGGCCCTTCACGCCGCCTTCATCCCCCTCCTGGCCGGGGTCAAGGGGAAGCGTCCGGAGGAGATGTGGGCCTTCGCCGCCCGGGTCTTCTACCTCCTCACCCTCGCCTCCGGCCTTCTGACGGGCTTGGGAATCCTGTTCGCGCCGCAGATCGTGGACCTGATGGCGCACGAGTTCCGGGACACGGAGGGGAAGTTCGCCCTCACCGTGTTCCTGACGCGGGTGATGTTCCCCTACCTGGCCTTCATCTCCTTGGCCGGCCTGATGCAGGGGGTCCTCAACGTCTTCGGCCGCTTCTACCTCTCCGCCGCCACCCCGCTGTTCCTCAACGGGGCGATGGTGGCCGCCGGCCTCCTCCTCACCCCCTGGGTGGGGGACCCGGCCACCGCCTTCGCCATCGGCGCCCTGGCCGGGGGTTTTTTGCAGTTCTTCTCCCAACTGCTCCTGGCCCGCCGCCTGGGGTTCTCCTTCCGGTGGCCGGGGCGGCTGGTCTCCCCGGAGGTGAGGGAACTGCTGGTCAACCTCCTCCCGGGGGTCTTCGCCCTCGGAGTCTACGAGATCAGCCAACTGGTGGGGACCCGCTTCGCCGCCGCCTCGGGCGACGCCGGGGTGACCTGGCTCTACTTCGCCTACCGCCTCGTCCACCTGGTGTACGGCGGGTTCATCGTCTCCCTCTTCACCGTCCTCCTCCCCGCCCTCTCCTCGCTGGTGGTCCAGCGGGAGCGGTTCCGGGAGAACCTCTCCACCGGGTTCCACCTGGCCTTCTTCATCACCCTCCCGGCCATGACGGGGCTGGCCGTCCTCTCGGTCCCCATCATCCGCCTCCTGTTCGAGGGGGGGCGGTTCGGCCCCGCCGACACCCCGAGGGTGGCCTGGGCCTTGGTGGGGTACGCCTTCTCCCTGGTCCCCTACGCGGTGACCAAACTGCTCACCTCCGCCTTCTTCGCCCACAAGGACACGCGCCTTCCCGCCTGGTCGGCCGCCGTCAACCTGGCGGTCTTCACCGCCTGCTGTTTCCTCCTCGTTCCCGCGTGGGGGCACCTGGGGGTGGCCTGGGCCACCTCGGCGGGAGGGGCGGCGCAGTGGATCTTCCTGGGGGTGACGGTGCGGCGGCATGTCCCGGAGTTCGGCCACGCCGGTTTTTGGAGGGACCTCGGCCTGCAGTCGCTCCTCAACCTCCCCTTCGCCTTCCTCCTCTACGGGGCGGTCCGGGCGCTGGGGCTGTTCGATCCCCAACCCCTTCCCCTCCTGGCCGCCAGACTCGCCGCCTGCATCATCGGGTTCGTCCTCCTCTACCTGGGGGCGGGCCTGGCGTTGAGGGTGAGGGCCGCGCGGTTGATCCTCGAAATGATCGGCTTGAGGCGGCGGTGATCGTCGTCATCCAGCGGGTGAAGGAGGCCTCGGTGACGGTGGAGGGGCGGGCCGTCGCCGCCATCGGAGCGGGGCTCCTCCTCCTGGTGGGCCTCGAGAAGGGGGACGGCCCGGCGGCGCTGGAGCAGGCCGCCGAGAAGATCGTCCACCTGCGCATCCATGACGATGACGAAGGGAAATTGAACCGCGGCCTGCCGGAATCGGGGGGGGAGGTCCTGGCCGTCTCCCAGTTCACCCTGGCCGGCGACCTGAAGCGGGGGAGGCGCCCCTCTTTCGACCGCGCCATGCCCCCGGACGAGGCCCACCCCCTTTTTAACGCCTTCGTCGGGCGCCTGCGCGCCCACGGGGTCCTGGTCAAGACCGGCGTCTTCGGGGCGAAGATGGCGGTGGCCCTCGTCAACGACGGCCCCGTCACGCTGATCGGCCGGTGGTGAACTACGACCGCTTCGCCGCCGCCTACGACGAGGTGCTGGGACGGCGTTACCACGCCGCGGTGGTTCCGCGCCTGCTGAGGGAATTCCGCCGAATGAAAATCTATCCCCCGGGGCGCGCGCTGGACGCGGGGTGCGGCTCCGGGATGCTCGCGGCGTTTCTCCGGGACCGGGGCTTCACGGTCTTCGGCCTGGACCTCTCCCTGGGCATGTTGCTGCCGGCCCGGGAGCGTTGCCTTCAAGTGTTCCAGGCCTCCATGGCCGCCTTCGCCCTGCGGGAGCCGGTGGACGCGGTGCTGTGCCTCTACGATTCCATCAACCACATGGTCGAGGCGGAGGCCGTGCGGGCCGCCTTCGACTGCTTCCACCGGGCCCTGCGGCCGGGGGGGCGCCTGGTCATGGACACCAATAATGCCTGGGCCTTCAAGCATGTCTTCGGGAGCCCCCAGCCCTACGAAAGCGAAGGCGAAGAGGGCACCGTCAAGATGGAGACGGCCTTCGACCCGGCGACGGGTCTGGCCCGGGCCCGCGTCACCGGCACCTGGGGGGGCGCCCGTTTGGAGGACGAACTGGTCGAACGGTACTACCCGCGGACCGAACTGCGGCAGTGGCTCCATGAAACGGGGTTCAGAGGCGTGAGGGTGGAGGGATGGTCGCCGGGGCGGGCGTACGGGGGGCGTGAGGTGAAGGACTTCTGGACGGCGACGAGGCCCGCGTGAAATGACGGCCGGAAGCCCGAAGCTGGGAGCCCGAAGCTGGAAGCCGGAAGGCGGAAGCCCGAAGCCGGAAACCAAACTGAGCGCGATTTACGACCATTCCGGGCCTGCCCGATGGGTCGGGCGGACCTGAACTCCCAACTTCCAACGACATTGCTTTTCAGAGCGGTGGCTCTCCGAACTCCGAATTCCGATCTTCTCCCGATGCCGATCCCGATTCCGAAGGAACTGCACGGGAGGGGACTTTGAACTTTGAACCTTGAATTGGTCGGGCGGGCCCATTTACCCTTTACTATTTACCATTTACGCTTTTCCTTCTCCGAACGCTCAACTCTCAACTCTGAACTTCTCCCGATCCCGATACCGATGCCGATCCCGAATGGATCCATGCGCCCCCGCCCGTCCCGCCCCGACGAAAGTCGGGACGGCTACATTTATTTATGGGGGAGCGTTCCCGCCTTATGCCTTCCCGCCTTCCCGCGCGGGACGCTTGCATCCCCGCTCCTCTTAAAGTAGACTTCGGGGGATGAGCTCCACCACCCCCACCCCCGTCATGCGGCAGTACCTGGACCTGAAGGCGCAGTACCCTTCGGAAGTTCTCCTGTTCCGGATGGGGGATTTCTACGAACTGTTCTTCGAGGACGCGGTGGAGGTCGCCCCCATCCTCGGGCTGGCGTTGACCTCCCGCGACGGCGCCATCCCCATGTGCGGCATCCCGTACCACGCCCTCGACACCTACCTCCCGCGCCTCCTGGCCGCCGGCAAAAGGGTGGCCATCGGGGAGCAGACCGAGGACCCGAAGCAGGCGGTGAAGCTGGTCAAACGGGAGGTGGTGCGGGTCATCACGCCGGGGCTGTCGGTGGAAGGGGAGGAGGACGCCCTCATCGCCGCGTACGCCGGGGACGGTTCGGAGCGGGCCCTGGCGTGGCTGGGGCTGGCTTCGGGGCGGCTTGAAGGGGCCGTCGCCGGGGGGCGCGAGGACCTCGAGGACGCCCTTGCCACCAGCCCCATCCGGGAACTGCTGGTCCACGGCGAGCGGAGGGAGGCCTTCGCCGACCTGCCCGTCCTCCTGACGCCCCTACCGGACGATTATTTCTCGCCGGCGCGGGGCGGCGAGGCCCTGCGGGAGTTTTTCGGCGTCGCCTCGCTCAAGGGGTTCGGCCTGGAAGCGGACGACCTCCTCACCGGCGTCCTGGGGGCCCTCATCCGGTACGCCCGCGAGACCCTCAAGGGGGCCCTGCCCGCCATTCCGACGCTGACCCTGCGCCATGTGGCCGGCGAAGTGGTCAACGCCACCACTTTGCGCAACCTCGAGGTCTTCTCCACGATGGACGGCCGAAAGGAGGGGAGCTTCTTCGCCTTCTTCGACCGCACGGCCACCGCCATGGGCCGGCGCATCCTGCGCGAGTTTCTCCAGCACCCGATGACGGCCGTGAACCCCATCCTGGAGCGGCAGGCGGCCGTGGCCTGGCTGGCGTCGCGCCCCGAGCGGCGGAGGGACCTGCACGAGGTCCTGCGCACCTTCCCCGATGTCCCGCGCGTCCTGGGGCGGCTGGCCGTGGACCGCGAACACCCGCGCGAGGTGCTGGGGATGGGGCAGGCCCTGGCCAGGCTCCCGTCGCTGGCGAAGGCCCTGGAGGGCCCCCTGCCGGAGGTGCTGGAAGGGTTGCGCGCGGACCTTGCGTCGGTTCCCGCCGAGGCATCCCTCATCCTCAAGACCCTGCGCGAGACCATCCCCCTGCAGTTGAAGGACGGCGGTTTCATCCGCAACGGCGTGGACCCCGAGCTCGACGAGCTCGACCGCCTGCGCGAGGGCGGCCACGACGCCATCCTGGCGATGGAGGAGGCCGAGCGGCAGAAGACCGGCATCGCCACCCTGCGCATCAAGTACAACAAGGTCTTCGGCTACTTCCTGGAGGTCTCCCGCGGACAGGCGGAGAAGGTGCCGCCGGAGTATATCCGCAAGCAGACGGTGGTCAATGCCGAGCGGTATATCACCCCCGAGATCAAGGAGCTGGAGGAGCGCATCCTCCAGGCCTCCGAGAAGGCCGCCGCCCTCGAACTGAAACTCTACGCGGCCCTGAAGGAGAATCTGAAGGAGCGCCTGGGGGCCCTCCAGACGCTGGCCGACCGGGTGGGGCTGCTCGATGCCCTGGCCTCCATGGGGCGCGTGGCCCACGAGGAGAACTTCTGCCTCCCCGAGGTGGAGGACGATGCGCGGATCCGCATCGAGGACGGCTGGCACCCGGTGGTGGCGAAACTGGTGAAACTCCCCTTCGTCCCCAACGACGCCGACCTCGCCGGCGACGGCCGGCAGATCGTCCTCCTGACAGGGCCCAACATGGGGGGTAAGTCCACCTACCTCCGGCAGATCGGTCTCATCGTCCTCCTGGCCCAGGCCGGCTCCTTCGTCCCGGCCAGAAGCGCCCGCATCGGCCTGGTGGACCATCTCTTCACCCGCGTCGGCAGCGCCGATTTTCTCTTCCGCGGCGAGAGCACCTTCATGGTGGAGATGCTGGAGATGGCGCGCATCCTGCGCCACGCCACACCGCGCTCGCTCGTCCTCCTCGACGAGGTGGGCCGCGGCACGGCCACCTTCGACGGCCTCTCCATCGCCTGGGCGGTGGTGGAGCACCTCCACGAGCGCGAGGGGCGGCGGGCCATGACGCTGTTCGCCACCCACTACCACGAATTGACCGAACTGTCCCTCCTCTTTCCGCGCGTGGCCAACATGACCATGGCGGTGAAGGAGTTCAAACAGCGCATCCTCTTTCTTCACCGCGTCATTCCCGGGACGGCGTCTAAATCCTACGGCATCGAGGTGGCCCGTCTCGCGGGCGTCCCCAACGAGGTGGTGGCCCGCGCCCGGCGCATCCTGGAGAACCTGGAGAGCGCCGAGATCGATCCCGCGGGCAAGCCCCGCGCCGTTCACGAGGAGCCGCTCCGAAGGGCCCAACTCAACCTCTTCGGGTCGGCCGAGCATCCCATGGCGGAGGAGTTGAAGGGGCTGGACCCCGACGCCATGACGCCGGTGGAGGCGCTCAATTGGATCTCCAAATGGAAAAAGACCCTCAAGTAAGCAACCTCGTCTGCGTCGGCGTCCCCGGCCGCGATCGTCTGGGCGAGGCCCTGCGTCTGCTGAAAAGACATCCCCCCGGCATGGTCATCCTCTTCGCCCACAACATCGAGGTGGGGGGACAGGTGCGGGACCTGTGTCAGGCCATCCACGCCCTGCCGGGGCGCCCCCTCGTCGCCATTGACATGGAGGGGGGTAGGGTGAACCGGCTCAAGGGGCTGTGGGGCGACCTGCCCGGAGGGTCGGAGTACGGGCGGTGGGGCGAACGGAAGATCGAGCGGTTCGCCCATGACCTGGGGTGCCGGCTCCGGGCCTTGGGCATCGACATCGACTTCGCTCCCGTGGTGGACCTGGGGCCCGCCGCCTCCGGGACGGGCCTCGAAGGGCGGGTGCTGGCGGATGACCCGGTCCGCGTCGCCGGGAAGGCGCGCGCCTTCTTGAGAGGACTGCAACAGGGAGAAATCATTGGCTGTATCAAGCACTACCCCGGCCTGGGGGCCTCCACCCTCGACAGCCATCTTGCCCTGCCGCGCATCGAACTGGGAGCGAGGGCCCTCGCCGCCCACCTGCGGCCGTTCCGCCTGTTGAAGAGAGACGCCCCCATGGTGATGGTCGCTCACGCCCTTTACCCGGCGCTGGACCCCTCGGGAAGGCCTTCCACGCTGTCGTCAAAGATCATCCGTATCCTGGGCCGCCGCCCGGCGTTCAGGGGCCTCATCCTCAGCGACGACCTGGAGATGGGGGCGCTGAAGGCCTACGGCACCCTGGCCGACCGGGCCCGCAAAGCCCTCGCCGCCGGCTGCCACATGGTCATCATCGGCCACCGGTGGGAGGAGCTACCGGCCGTCGCGGAGGGCCTGAAGCGCGCGCCGTTCAAGAAGGCATTGAAGCATTGGAACGCCTGGCGTCGCGAGCGGGCCTTATAAATCCCCAATCCCAAATCCGAAAGCCCAAATCCGAAAGCCCAAATCCGAAAGCCCAAATCCGGAATCCCAAATCCGAAATCTTCGTTGGTTGGCCGCGTTTGACACAAAAAGCCCCGTATGGTAATATCCGCGTGCGGGGTGGAGCAGTCAGGTAGCTCGTCGGGCTCATAACCCGAAGGTNNGTAGTTCAAATCTACCCCCCGCAACCAAATCACTTGCAGGCTAAAGCCCCCATTTTGGGGGCTTTTTTATTGTCGCCGCCAAGCGAGCCTTGCAGGAGGAAGGTTGTTCCAATCGACGCGCGCCAGCCAGCACAACACCCAGCACACCCCATTCAATACCGCTCCGAATGCCACCCAACCATCGCCATGGCCGACTTCAGGCCGAGACCCTGGTCAAGACCCCGGGTGTAAATAATTAAGTTTGATATTATCTGCACATTAGGTTACACTAAACGAAACATTCATCTAAGTTCCGTCCAGGAGGGCAAGGTGAAACGAGGGCATTGTTCATTTTATCTCTGTCTGGCATTGGGATTGTTTTGCGCCTCCATCTTTGCCCAATCGCCGATGAATGGATTCGACCCGAGCGCCATCGGCGCGGTCAAGGTCGACGGCTCCTCTGGAAGACCGGAAGGGATGAGCGAGGAGGAATGGGCGCAAATCCTGGCGCGCCTGCCCGACGGCTCCGACGCCCTGATGGCCTCCGAAGGGGTGCGAGCGGTCACGCAGTCGGCCAAGCTGACCAACCCCTCCGGCGGGGCGGGCGATTTCCTCGGCTGCAGTGTTGCGGTCTCCAAGGAGGGGGAGTGGGCGGTGGTGGGCGCGTATCACGCCACGGTGGGCGTCAAGGCGAACCACGGGAACGCCCTCCTCTTCCATCGCAACACGGACAACGCGACCTGGAGCCTCTTCAAGACGCTCCTGCCCTCGGACGGCGACGCGGAATGGCTGTTCGGCAAGTCCGTGGCCATCTCAGGCGACATCATCGCCGTGGGGTCGCCGGGTGCCTTTTATAACTACGTGGGTAGGGTGTACATCTACTACCGGAACCAGGGCGGCGCAGACAACTGGGGGCAGGTCCGAAACCTCCTGCCCTCGGACTGGGGCATGAATGACAACCTGGGCCAGAGCGTGGCCCTCGACGGGGACATCCTCGTCGCGGGGGCCCCACTGGACGATGTGGGCTCCAACGCCGACCAGGGGTCCGCGGTCATCTTTTCCCGCAACTGGGGCGGGGCGGACAACTGGGGGATGGTGAAGCGGATCGTGACGGATAAGGATCCGGCCGCCGGGGACCAGTTCGGCACCAGCGTGTCGGTGGAGGGAGGGATCGTCGTGGCCGGGGCCCCGTACCACGAGGGGAAGGGCGCGGCCTTCCTCTTCTACCGGAACCTGAACGGCGCAGACCAGTGGGGCCAGTGGGGCGAGCGGGGCAATCCCGACGCCACCGCTTCGGGCCGGTTCGGCAGTTCGGTGAGCCTTGCCTGCGACTACCTGCTGGTGGGGGCTCCCGGCTCCGACTCCAACAGGGGTGCGGCCTACGTCTTCGGGCGCAACGAATACAACGCCGACCAGTGGTGGCTGACCAAGAAGCTGACCGCCTCCGATGGGGCCGCGAACGACGAGTTCGGTAACTCGGTGGCCCTGACCGACGGCGTGGCCCTGGTGGGCGCCTACTTCGACAACATCGGCGGGGCAGACCGGCGGGGCTCCGCCTACCTCTTCTCCCAGAACCAGGGGGGCGCCAACAACTGGGGTCAGATCCGCAAGCTCACCGCGTCGGACGGGGCGGCCCACGATTGGTTCGGCGTTGCCGTGGCCCTTCAGACGGGCACCATACTCGTGGGAGCGATGCTGGACGACATCGGCGCCATTGCGAACCAGGGCTCGGCATACATCTTCCGATACGACGCCGGATGGGCGCCCCGGAACACGCTCACGGCGTATGATGCGGGGAATTACGATTGGAAGTGCTTCGGGGAGGAGGTCGCCATCAGCGGCGGCATCGCCGCCGTGCGCGCCGCCACCTCTCTATACAATAACAGCGACGAGACCTACATCTTCTACCGGAACCAGGGCGGAAGCCACGCCTGGCAGTTCGTCAAGAAGCTGACCGTCCCACCTGGCTGGGGTTTCCTTTACGACGATAACCAATATGACCTGGACCTGGACGGGGATGTGCTCGTCATAGGCTGTCCCTTCGAGGACAGCGATAACGGCGCGGTCTACATATTTTCCAGAAACCAGGGCGGGGCGGACAACTGGGGGCAGGTCAAAAGGATTGTCGGCACGGGGCTCGGCGATGTCTATACAGAGTTCGGATGGTCGGTGGCGCTGGACAACAGCACGCTGGTCGTAGGGGCCCCCGAAGTTCATGACGGGAGTCAATGGTACCCCACGGGCGGGGCGGCCATCTTCCACCGGAACCAGGGTGGTCCCGACAACTGGGGGAAAGTGGCGCAATTTTACGGCGCGATCCAGCTGCAGCGGGCGGGCGAAGCCGTGGACATCAGCGGGGACACCGTCGTCATGGGCGCCCCTGTCTGGGACAACCAGACCTCCGCATACCAGACCCGCGCCTACGTTCACCGGCGGAACCTCGGCGGGCCCGACGCCTGGGGAAGGGAGCAAACGCTTGTCGGGCCGGAGAATCCGAACGGAAGTCGCCAGTTCGGGTTCTCCGTGGCCGTTTTCGACGACATCGCGGCCGTGGGATGCCCACAGTGCGAGTTCCCCTTGTTCTATCAAGGCGCCGTCATGATCTATCGGAGGAACGCGGGAGGTCCCTCCGCCTGGGGGCAGGTTGCCACGCTCCTCGGTAACAACCCCATCCAATATGGGTACCTGGGGTACGATCTCGCCATGGAAGGCGACCGGATCGTTGTCGGCGGACACGGCCGCGATATGGTCAACGGGGGTTACAACCTCCGGACCTTGGTCTTTTCCCGCCACTTCGGGGGAGCGGATAACTGGGGCCAGGAGGCCGTGCTCACCACTGCCGCCGGGAATACCGTCGCCATATCCGACCGGACCATCCTGACTGCGTACGACTTCGCCAATGAGGACGATGGGGCGGCTTACCTTTTCTACAACCACGCCCCGCTGGCGGCGGCCGACAGCTATTCCACCTCTGAAGGCGTTGAGCTGACCGTATCCTCCCCGGGGCTCATGACCAACGACAGCGACCAGAACAGCGACGCGATATCGGCATCCAAGGACACGGACCCCGCCCACGGGGCGGTGACCCTGAACGCCGACGGGTCCTTCACCTACACCCCCACGCCCGGCTACTGCGGCCCCGACGGCTTCACCTACCACCTCGGCGACGGCATCACAACCTCCGACACGGCCACGGTCTCCATCACCGTGACGACGGGTATGCCCACCAATGAAGCCGTGACGGACAACAGCGCATGCGCCGCCGGCCTGACCGTAACATTTACCGCCGGGTCCTGCGCCACGCGCCACGACCTCGTCAGGGACGGGAGCGTCGTCGTCACCGGGATTACAAGCGGCGCCGCCTACACGCCGGGAGACAGCGTATCCCACACCTACAGGGTCCGCGCCGTGGGAACCAACGGCTCCACCGATTCGGATGAGGTCACGGCGACCGACCTCAACGACATTCCTGGCGCCCCGTCCATCACCGACATCACCGACGTGAGCCCCTGCGCGGCGAGCGGCATTCAGGTCGCCTATTCGGCCGGTTCGGGCGCGACCAGCCACAACCTTCTGATGGGTTCGGTGATCGTGGTGACGGGCTACGCCTCCGGCGCGACCTATGTCCCCGGCGACACGGCATCCCACGCCTACATCGTCCAGGCCGTCAAGGGGACCTGCACCGCCAATTCACCGCCCTCCAGCGGCACGGACGCCAGCGGAACGCCGGGCGCCCCTTCGATCACATCCATCGCCGATGAAAGTCCTTGCGCCCAGAGCGGTGTGCGGATCAACTATTCGGCAGGATCGGGCGCCGCAAGCCACAACCTCGTGCGGAACGGCTCGGTCGTCGTCACGGGGTACGCCTCCGGCGCGCTCTACAATCCGGGGAATGCGTTCGGTTACACCTATATCATCAGGGCCGTGAACGGGGCCTGCACAGCGGATTCCGCGGGCCGGACGGGGTTGGACGCGAACGATCAGCCGGGCGCCCCGACGATCACCGGCATCACGGACGACAATGCGAACGCCCAGAGCGGCATCCATATCGGGTACACGGCCGGCTCCGGTGCGGGAATCCATTCCCTCCTGAGAGACGGCGCGGTGGCGGTGACGGGCTACCCCTCCGGCTCGCTCTACAACCCCGGCGACAGCGCCAGCCACAGCTACAAGATCCGGGCGGTCAACGGTGCCTGCGCGGCTGAATCCGGAACATCCGATTTCAGCGACGCGGCCTCGACGGCCGATCTGGCGTTGGCCATCGCCGATTCACCCGACCCGGTCTGTCAGAACGCCACCCTGATAGCCGGCTTCACCGCTTCCAACAACGGCGCCGGCAACGCCGGGCAGGTTTATGTCACCGGCACCCTCCCTTCCTCCCTCAGCCTCGGCCTGACCGACTACTCAGACGATGACGGGACCGGATTCGGAGCCGGGACGCATGCCGGAACGCTATGGGACGGCGCGAACCTGACCGTGGACCCGGTCTGGACAAGCCAATGGGAACTGCCCGACAACCAGGCGAATGCATGGATCGACATGGCCGGCAACGTTGCCCTCTTCCACATGAACGAACCCTCGGGGACCCTCGCGGACGCCTCGGGGAGCGGCCATACAGCCACCCTTTCCGGCGGCGTCATCCAGGGCGCGGGCGGTGTGCTCGGCGCGGCGGTGACCTTCGGCGGCGTGGACGGGGGCGCAAGCGCCGACACGGGAATCGATCTGGCGAACCGCTCCTTCTCGATCTCGTTCTGGGCCCGGCGGATGTCATCGGGGCGGGAAGACTACTTCATCCACCAGGGGGTCAACAGCCCCAACATGGGCCTGTACGTCGGGTTCCGGTCCACGAATGTTTTCACTTTCGCCTTTTTCGGCAACGACCTGAATACGCCGGCCGCCTACACCGACAGGGAATGGCACCTTTGGACATGCACCTACGAGTCCGGCACACGCGAGCGCATCATCTACCGCGACGGCCGACAGGTCGCCCAGGGTACCGCCTCCGCCCACTACCAGGGATTGGGCGTATTTTATGTGGGAAGGTCGCTGCTCGGGTGGGCACTGGGAACGTTGGACGAGGTGGCCGTGTGGACCCGCGAACTCTCCGCAGCCGAGGTTCAAGCCATCTACGATCGGCAGGCCTCCCATTTTTCGGCCTCCTTCACTTCCCGCATCATGGACGCCGGGGTGAACAGGACATGGACGACCCTGGAGTGGGCGCCCCAGAGTCCGTATGGCAAGGAACTTCCCGGCGGCGGCCAATCCGAGAGCGGCTACCCGGCCGGGAACGCGAACATGACATCGAACACTCTCCTCATGCACCTCAACGAGGTGTCGGGCGGCCTCGCAGACACATCCGGGGGCGGGCACACGGGGACGGCCAACGGGGGTGTACTCTATGGCGCGGAAGGCCGGTTCAGAACCGCGTTGAGTTTCGACGGGACGAATGATTATGTCTATGTTCCGTATGCCCAAAACCCGACCGTCTACACGATTGAAGCCTGGGTCAATCCAGACTCTACATCAAGTCGGAATCTGATTGTCCGGACTTCCTCGTCCGGACCCACGGTCCATAGGTCTCATCAGCTCTTCATCGACGGCTCCGGAAGATTCGTGCATTACCTCTACGACGGCGCCCAGAAGACCGTCACCGGGACGACTGTGGTCACGCCCGGAAGGTGGTATCACGTCGTGGGCACGGCGCAGAACGGCGGGGCCATGCAGCTCTACGTCAACGGCGCCGCCGAAGGCGGGACCGCCGCGGTGGGCACGATGTGGACGGGAGGGGACCGGTTCCTGCTGGGCTCCAACGCCTCGGGTTCCGGTTTCTTTTCCGGCAGAATGGATGAGGTGGCCATCTACCATCGCATCCTGAGCCCAACGGAGATCGCCAGCCGATACGCCCGGGGCGCGGCGCGCCTGAAGTTCCAGGTGCGTACCTGCTACGATGCGGCCTGCAGCGGGGAGACATTTACGGGCCCGAATGGCACGGCAAGCGAATATTACAGCGAACTGGACAACGAAATCACAACGCCACCCGTCCAGGCCGTGCGGCGCCAAGCCAACAACCGCTATTTCCAATATAAGGCCGTCCTGGAGTTCGACGCCGCGGCCCCCCTGTCCCAGCTCGCCTCGGTGACGGTGCGCCACGCGCCTTTGGGAACCTTCACCACCACTGGCACCTGCGGCCTTGCGGGCCTGACCATGCTGTGCGACCTCGGCACCATCGCCAACGCAGCCAACGCCTCGGCCGCCGTCACGGGGACCGCCACGGCCCTGGGAAGCATCACCTCGTCGGGCACGGTTTCCTCCGGAAGCATAGACCCGGCACCGGGGAACAACGGCGATTCCGAGGGCACGGCGGTCGTGGATTGTACGCCCGCCCCACCCGTCAACAACATGGGGACGAACGCAGCCAGGTATTCCAAGAATCCCGACGCCAATACCCTCCTCGTGACCTACGACTCCTCGTTGTGCAGCGCCGCCAAGGCAATCCTCATGTACGGAACCATCGGCACTTGGACGGGCTACCAGGGAGCCGCGGACTGCGACCTCGGGAACGCCGGCTCGGACCCCGCCGTCAACGCCACGGGCCTCGACAACGTCTGGTTCAACATCGTGTGGACCAACGGCACGGCGGCCGGCCACCCGGGGTATGGCTTTAACGGCACCGCCCCCGTGGCCCGAACCTGGACTGTGGGGACGGTCTGCTCGATGTCAGGGGACAACCACAGTCACATGACGTGTCCATGAAAATTGAGGAGACGAGAGACGGAATCGGTAAACGGCAACTGATCGCGGAGAAAAACTGAAATGGATTTTACGGCTGGAACGCAGTAATTTTGGCCGATTTCACCGAGAAAATCTCCGAGAAAGGCACAATTGGGCTCGTAAAATAACTGTGGAAATGAAACAATAACTCATGGACTGTCAGCAATATACGCCGATATCATCTGGGTACTCCGTACATTTGCGCAGAAGTCTCATAACCCGAAGGTCGGTAGTTCAAATCTACCCCCCGCAACTCAATCAATTGCAGGCAAAAGCCCCCATTTTGGGGGCTTTTTCATTGGCGACGGGAAGCGAGCCTTGCAGGGGGAAGTCGGCCACAGGCGACGCGGGCCACCCGGCACACCAACCAGCACAACTCTTTCCTGGAGCCCCGTCGGCTGGCCGGCATTAAAGCGTGACCGAGCGGCTGAAAAATTTTTTACGAACAGGGCCAGGGCATGATGTCAAGTTGACATTATGGTACACTAATTTTCGCTGATGACCGGCTCCTGACAGGAGGTCAAGGTGAAGCAAGGGTGTTGTTCCGTCTATCTCTGTTTGGCGTTGGGTTTGCTCAGCGCCTCCATTTTCGCCCAATCGCCGTCGAATGGATTCGACCTGAGTGCCTTTGATGCGGGTAAGGTTGACGATACCGCTGAACGGCCGGAAGGGGTGAGCCCACAGGAATGGCGGCAGATCCTCGCCCAGCTCCCGGGCCATTCCGGCTCACAGGAGCGTTCCGGCGGGCCCCGGCCGGAGGCGGTCGCGCAGGCGGCAAAGCCGTCCAACCATGCCACGGGCCCCGACGGGGCGTCCCCTTCGGATTATGAAGCCCGGCTTTTTAGGGCCTTGGGCCTCGGGGGGACGCTCTTTGATTATCGGGCGCAGAACGCGTCCCAGGCCTTCGACGCCTATTTCGGCGGCGAGGGCTTCGAGATTCACGCGGCGGGCGAGACGGCCTCGCCCTGGCACTTCGGCCTGGCGCTGTCGGGCATCGGGCGCGGCGGGGCCATGCGGGCGGCGGAGGCCGGAGCGGCGGTCTCCGAAGGCGCCCGGGTCCGCATCGTGCGGCCCGGCCTGACCGAATGGTTCGAGAACGGCCTCCGTGGGCTGGAGCACGGGATGAACATCGCCCGGCGGCCGGAGGGAAAAACGGGTCCATTGCGCGTGGAATTCGAGGCGGCGGGTAATCTCCTGCTCAGGCAGGGTGGGAGCGGGGTGATCGGAACGCTTCCGGGAGATCAATTCGCCCGCTTTCACTATTCGGAGTTGAAGGCGCGGGACGCGAAGGGGAAGGAACTGCCGGCCCGGATGGAGCTTTCTCAAGCCGAGGCAGGGAAAGCGGTCCTGAGCTGGATCATCGAAGACGGGGGGGCGGAGTATCCCCTGGAAGTGGACCCCCTCGCCACCACCGCCGCCTGGACCTCGACGGAGATAGCTCGCACTACCAGCGTGGCGTGGGGCGACTGGGACGGCGATGGCGACCTCGACCTCGCCGTGGGGAATTTAGGTCAGCCCAACCGGGTCTACGCGAACCTGGGCGGGGTGCTCTCGCTCGCCTGGGGCTCGATGGAGACGGATGACACTACCAGCGTGGCGTGGGGCGACTGGGACGGCGACGGCGACCTCGACCTCGCCGTGGGGAATTATGGTCAGCCCAACCGGGTTTACGCGAGCACGGGCGGGACGCTTTCCGCGACAGCGGCCTGGTCCTCGACGGAGATGGATCACACTACCAGCGTGGCGTGGGGCGACTGGGACGGCGACGGCGACTTGGACCTCGCCGTGGGGAATTATTATGGTCAGCCCAACCGGGTCTACGCGAACACGGGCGGGGCTCTCTCTCTCGCCTGGTCCTCGACGGAGACGGAATGGACTACCAGCGTGGCGTGGGGCGACTGGGACTCCGACGGCGACCTCGACCTCGCCGTGGGGAATTATGATCAGATCAACCGGGTCTACGCGAACACGGGCGGGGCGCTTTCTCTGGCCTGGACCTCGACGGAGACGGATGGCACTACCAGCGTGGCGTGGGGCGACTGGGACGGCGACGGCGACCTGGACCTCGTCGTGGGGAATGATTTTGGTCAGCCCAACCGGGTCTACGCGAACACGGGCGGGGCGCTTTCCGCGACAGCGGCCTGGACCTCGACAGAGACGGATGGCACTACCAGCGTGGCGTGGGGCGACTGGGACGGCGACGGCGACCTGGACCTGGCCGTGGGAAATTCCATGGGAAATTTATTTGGTCAGCCCAACCGGGTCTATGCGAACACGGGCGGGGCGCTCTCCCTCGCCTGGAGCTCGACGGAGACGGATCAAACTTACAGCGTGGCGTGGGGCGACTGGGACGGCGACGGCGACCTGGACCTCGCCGTGGGGAATGATTATGGTCAGCCCAACCGGGTCTACGCGAACATGGGCGGGGCGCTTTCCGCGACAGCGGCCTGGACCTCGACAGAGATGGATCGCACTGCCAGCGAGGCGTGGGGGGACTGGGACGGAGACGGCGACCTGGACCTCGCCGTGGGGAATGCAAATAAACAACCCAACCGGGTCTACGCGAACACGGGCGGGGCGCTTGCCGCGACAGCGGCCTGGAGCTCGCCGGAAACGGATTCTACAACCAGCGTGGCGTGGGGCGACTGGGACGGCGACGGCGACCTCGACCTCGCCGTGGGGAATAACGGAAACAACCGGGTCTACGCGAACACGGGGGGGGGGCTCTCTCTCGCCTGGAGCTCTACGGAGACGGATGACACTTCCAGCGTGGCGTGGGGCGACTGGGACGGCGACGACGACCTCGACCTCGCCGTGGGGAATAGTAATCAGCCCAACCGGGTCTATGCGAACACGGGGGGGGGGCTCTCTCTCGCCTGGTCCTCGATGGAGACGGATGACACTTCCAGCGTGGCGTGGGGCGACTGGGACTCCGACGGCGACCTCGACCTCGCCGTGGGGAATAACGGAACCAACCGGGTCTACGCGAACACGGGCGGGGCGCTTTCTTTCGCCTGGACCTCGACAGAGACGGAATGGACTGTCAGCGTGGCGTGGGGCGACTGGGACGGCGACGGCGACCTGGACCTCGCCGTGGGGAATGATTTTGGTCAGCCCAACCGGGTCTACGCGAACACGGGCGGGGCGCTCTCTCTCGCCTGGTCCTCGACGGAGACGGATGACACTTACAGCGTGGCGTGGGGCGACTGGGACGGCGACGGCGACCTGGACCTCGCCGTGGGGAATGCAAATAATCAGCCAAACCGGGTCTACGCGAACACGGGCGGGGCGCTTGCCGCGACAGCGGCCTGGTCCTCGACGGAGACGGATGACACTACCAGCGTGGCGTGGGGGGACTGGGACTCCGACGGCGACCTGGACCTCGCCGTGGGGAATTGGGGAGCCAACCGAGTCTACGCGAACGGACGGAATTTCATTCCCTCGGGCCTTCCCGAGAGCCCGGTCCTGCCGGTGACGCTGGACCGGCCGGGCACGACGGACGGCGCCTTTTTCTTCTCCTCGGCGGAGCGGCTCGTCTCCCCCGTCACAGTTCCCTACACCCTGTGCGACGCCGAAGGCGACACGGCCTGGAAGATCGTCCCCGAGTATTCGCTCCGGGGCGGCGGGCGGTGGCTCGCGGCCACCGCGGGCGCGGGGGGGGACGGGACCACGGGCCTGAGCGCGAGCCCCGCGGGGGAGGCGCACACCTTCGTCTGGGACTCGGCCGCGGACGGCGCCCACAGCGACAACGCGGTCTTCCGGATTTCGGTGGAATGGCAGGCGCCCGACCACGCGGGCTATCCGATCCAGAGGCCGAGGGTTTCCTCTGTGACGCCCCCCTTCCGGGTCGTCGCCTGCATCGAGGGCGTCACGGCCGGCGGCCCGACGACCTTCTGCGAGGGGGAAAGCGTCCAGCTGAGCGCCGCTCCGGAAGCGGGAACGGGGCCCTTCACCTACCTCTGGAGCCCCGGTAACGCGACCACGCAGGCGGTCACGGTGACGGAGGCGGGCACCTACTCCTGCGAGGTCACCGACACGGCGTCCGGTTGCGGGAATACGGTGACGACGAACGCCGTCGCGGTGACGGTGCATCCCAATCCGGGCGCCCCGACAGAGATCGTTTGGATGTTGCCCAAAGGAGACAAGAGCGGGTTCACCTGGGCCAACATGACGGGGGCCGATTATTACCGCGTCGTAAGGGCCACGCCCGCCGGCCTTGCTTCCTACGATTTCACCACCTGCGTCGGCTACGGGATCACCGACGGCGCGGCCGGCGCGGACATCACGGGGGATGTTCCTGCCGAAGGGACCTGCCATTATTACATCGTCCAGGGGTATGCCTGCATAGATCCCGATGAGAACCTCAGCCCCGCCGGGGACGGCGTTCTGGAGCGAACGCTCACCGCTACCACCTGCGACGGCGATTGAGATGTTTTGGTTCCGGCGCGGAGATGATGCAGGGACCATCGGCGCGTGGACGGGCTGCCAGGGTTGGGCGGATGGCGACCTCGGGAACACCGGCTCGGACCCCGCCGTCGACGCCGCGGACCTCGACAATGGCTGGTTCAACATCGTGTGGACCAACGGTGCGGGATGTCCGGCAACAACCACAGTCGCGCGAACTGCCCGTGAGGATATGGAAGACGAGAGTCGGAATCGGTAAATGTCACCTGATCGCGGGGAAAAACTGAAATAGATTTTACGACTGGAAAGCAGTAATTTTGGCCGATTTCACCGAGAAAATCTCCGAGAACGGTGCTATTGGGCTCTAAAAATAGCTGTGGAAGTAAGATCGCAACTGATGCAATATCAGCGTCATGCGCCGATATCATCCAGGTACGCCGCAGGATAGCGCAGAAGGCTCATAACCCGAAGGTCGGTAGTTCAAATCTACCCCCCGCAACTCAATCAATTGCTGGCAAAAGCCCCCGGTTCGGGGGCTTTTTGATTTTCTGCTTCCCTTCCGCCCTGCCGGGTCAATCCTTGATGTTCTTTTCCTCCGGTTCTCCGCTCTCCGGAGGCGTTTTGGCCGGGGGGGGAAGTTTCAATTCGTCGATGTTGCGCTGCTGGACGATGTTGCGGTGGACCAGGGGGATCCCCGCTTTCTTGAAGAGGCGGTTGGCCTCCTTCAGGCGGGCGTCCTTCTCCATCGGGGCGCACCAGTCGAGGGACAGGTTGCCCGCCTCGCCGTCCATGCGGTAGGTGAGGGTGAGGGAGTAGCACTCTTCGGTGATTTCGTCGGTGTATCCCTCGAACCGCACCTTGGGGACGGGGCCCGGCCAGGGGCACAGCCCCTCGCGGGGGGGCAGGTTGTTGGCCCAGAAGAGGCGCTCCAGGACCTTCATGGGATCCCGGCGCGCCGCCTCCAGCTCCGGCCCGAAGGTCTCACGCTCCCGCAGAAGGTAGAGGAGGACCCAGCTGTCGGTTCCGGCTTTGACGAAATAGTCCTTGAAGGCCTGGACCTCCCGGGCCTTGAGGAGGGGGAGATAGAGGAGATCGCACCCGGGATGGGCCGCCAGCGCCTCGGTGAGCTGGGCCCGGGCGGACGGGGTGAGGGGCCAGCCCATCAAACTCTGGGCCAGCGGCTGGTCGGGAACGGCGGCGGGCAGGGCCGACGCCAGGGCGGTCAGGATAAGGGCGGCGAATCGCGTCATGGTTCCTCCTTGCCGGGGGGGGCGGGCACCAGGGCGATCTCCTGGGGCTCCCCCTGCTTGAACGAATAGAACGGCGCCTGCTGATAATAGGGCAGGCGCCCGATGGCGTGCCATTTATCGGAACAGTAGGACTCGGGTTCGGTCCCGCTGAGATAGGCCTCATCGAGGGTGTCGGCGCATTCGGGGATGGCGCGGAACCCCGTGGTCCGGTCGATCAGGGCGGTGGAGACGCCCGGGGGGACCGTGAAGGCGGTCCGCTGCTCGTAGCCGCGGTCGGCCATCCAGCGCAGGATGCGCATCCAGGTCGGCAGGGCGGCCCGGCCCCCGGTCATCCCCCGGCCGATCGGTTTCTTCTGGTCGTTGCCGATCCACACCCCCACGGTGTAGGACGGGGAGAACCCCACGAACCAGGCGTCGGTGTACTCGCTCGTGGTGCCGGTTTTGCCGGCGAGGGGGAGGGGAATGTCGGCGGCCGCCGCGGCCGTTCCCCGGTCGATGACCCCTTCCATGGCGTGGAGGGTGAGGTAGGCCACGGCGGGAGAGAGGCCCTGGCGGACCGTGGGGCCGTTCTTTTCCATCACCTTCTCCCCCTCCTGGACCCGTTCGATGAAGTAGGGCTCGACGCAGATCCCCAGATTGGCGAAGGTGGCGTAGGCGGCGGTTAATTCCATGGGGGTGACCTCCGCCGCCCCGAGGGCGGAGGAGGCGAAGGGGGGAATGGGACGGGTCAGGCCGGCGCGGGCGGCCATGTCGAGCACCTTCTCGGGCCCCACCATCAGGAACAGCTTCACGGCCGAGACGTTGTGGGACTGCTCCAGGGCCTCGCGGAGGGTGACGATGCCGTAGTATTGGCCGTAGTAGTTGCGCGGGGAGTACATCGGCTGGTTGGGGCCGGCGTACAGGGAGACGGGGGCGTCCAGGACGGTGTCGCCGAGGGTGTAGCCGTGTTCCAGCGCCGCGGCGAAAACGAAGGGCTTGAAGGCGCTGCCGGGCTGGCGCAGGGCCTGGACGGCCCGGTCGAACTCACTCCGTTCGAAATCGGTCCCCCCCACGAGGGCCCGCACCTTCCCCGTGCCGTTCTCCAGCACCACCACCGCCCCCTGGACCGCCGGCTCCTGGTTCAGGTACAGGGCCCCCTTCTCGTCGATGGAAAACCGGGCCAGGTCCCCGACCCGGAGGAGGTTGCCGATGTCCTGGAACTGGGTCCAGGCCCATCCTCCCCTCTTCAGCAGAAAGCGTTCCTCCGCGATGCGGACCCAAGCGGTGTCGCCCTCGATTCCGGTGACGAGGCCCCAGTAAAGCACCCCCGGCTCGAAGGCGGAGACGAACCGCCAGGTGGGATGGGCGTAGCGCTCCAGGTCGGGCTGTTCCTCGAGGACGCTGACAACGGTCCCCTTGCGGTACCCCTTCAAGCGGTCGATGGCCTCGAGCCCCAGCCGCAGGGAGGTCTCCGCGACCTTCTGCAGGTCCTGGTCCAGGGTGGTGCTGACGCGCAGGCCCGCCCTGTAGAGCTTTTCGTCCCCGTAGCGCTTCTGCAGATACCGCCGCACCTCTTCGCCGAAATAATGCCCCACGTCGGCCTTCCGGCGGCCCAGGGCCAGGTCGAGGGGCCGTTCCGACAGCTCCTTGAATTGCTCCGCCGAGATGTAGCCGTTCCGATGCATCCGGCGGAGGATTTCGTTGCGGCGCGCCAGGGCGCGCTCGGGAGACTTGAGGGGGGAGTCGCGGCCCGGAGTGCGGATCAGGCCCGCGAGGAGGGCCGTCTCGTCGAGGGAGAGTTTGTCGGGGCTCTTGCCGAAGTAGAAATCGCCGGCCATCACCGCCCCGTAGTTGCCATGGCCGAAGTTGACGAGATTGATGTACAGGGCGAGGATCTCCTCCTTGGAGAGGGCCTTTTCCAGGTTGAAGGCCAGCAGGGCCTCCTCGATCTTGCGCTTGAGTTTTTTTTGGGGGCTCAGGAACAGCATCTTGGAAAGCTGCTGGGTGATGGTGGACCCTCCCTGGGCGAACCGCCGCTCCCGCAGGTCCCGCCACAGGGCGCGCAGGATGCTGGGGATGCTCACCCCGCCGTGCTTGTAGAAGTCCTTGTCCTCGGCGGAGATGACGGCGGCCTTGAGGGTGAAGGGGATCTCCTCCGCCTTCAGCAGGAGCCGTTTCTCCACGGCGTAGCTGGCGAACACCCGCCCGTCCTTGTCTAGGAACTCCGTCGCCTGCGCCGGCCGGAAGGTCTTGAGGGTCTGGATCTGCGGCAGGGAAAAGGAGCGCCCCACCCACCACCCCGTCAGGGCCCCGAGGGCGATCATGATGATGAGGAAGATGGCCAGGATCCGCACGCTTTACCTTTCCCCGCCGGCGAGGTCGGCGAAGGACCGGATAAGGTCGGCGTCCGTGGCGCTGATCCTTTCAAAGTGGAGGCCGTAGCGGCGGACGCCGGGATGGGCCTCGGACCGGATAACGCTGGCCTCGGCCTCGATCTCCCTCGGGATGCCGGGGAGGAAGAACCGGATGTGGACCCGGTCCCCGGGCTGGAAGGGGGTGAACGCCTCCATCAGCATCCCGGAGGCGGAGAGGTTGACGCTGGTTCCCAGGAAGAAGCCGCGCCGGGATGCCGACTCCACCTTGGCCTGAACCAGGAAGCGGGCGTTCCGGCGGGGTTCGATGCTGAGGTAGATGCCGATCTTCTGGTCCAGGTCGAGGCGGTTGAGGGGGAAGACGAGGCAGTCGTTGGCCCCCGCCTCCATGATGGCGCGCACCTCCTGGTCGTTTTCCCGCGCCACCACCAGGAGGAGGGAGGTCGCCCGGGTGCCGTCCTCCCCGCGGATGGCCCGGCAGAACGACGCGCCGTCCATGTCCTCCAGGGCGGCGGCGAACAGGATGAGACGGGGGTGGTGTTCGCGCGCCAGCCGCAGACCCTCCGCCCCGTTGCGCGCCTCCAACACGGTGTGGCGGTGGCGCATCAGGCAGGTCTTTTCGAGCATCAGACGCGTGCCGACGGGGTCGGCGAGGAGGATCGTGGGCATCCGGAGTCCTATTTTACGCTATCTTGCGCAGAACGAACAACTGGTTGAAGCCGGCCAGGAAGCGGCCGTAGCGGAAACCCTCCAGTCCCCGGGCCCGGGCCAGACCCTCCAGGCGGGGGCGGTCGAGGAGGGGCTGGTGCTCGCCGGGGTTCCACGGCGAGAGGAGGCGGAGGGTGGACCCCAGCCACAGGAGGGGACCGGCGCCGGGGGAGGGGGTGGTGGCCACGACCAGGCCGCCGGGCTTGAGGCGGGCGGCGCACGCCGCCAGGAAGGGCCCCGGCTCGCGGACATGCTCCAGGACCGCCAGAAGGAGGACCGCGTCGAAATCGCTCTCGAGCGAGGGCGCCAATTCCGTGAAATCGCCGAGGAGGAAACGGCGGCCGGGATGGAGCCGGAGGCATTCATCGTGGAGATAGGGAAGGACCTCCACCCCCGTGTAGTCCACCCCCTGGGGCAAACGGGGGACGATGCCGCCCATCCAGCAACCGACATCCAGCACCTTGTCGCCGGGGCGGATGAACGGCAGGGCCGCCCCGAACCGCCTCGATCGGACGGCGGCGGAGAGGCGGCCCGTGAGCCCCTTCGGCCTCATTTGACGGGGAAGGGCGGGGCCTGGAGCGGCGGGACCGGGTTCCGTTTCAATTCCTCCAGGGCCCGGGCGATGCCGGCCTCCAACTGAGGGTCTTCGCCGGCCATGACGCGGGCGGGGTCCTGTTCCACCACGACATCGGGCTCGGCGCCCCGGTTCTCCACCACCCACTCTCCCTTGAGGTTGGCGAACCCCACGTTGGGCTGGGTGGCCGACCCGCCGTCGAGGAGGGGGATCATGTTGATGATCCCCACCAGGCCGCCCCAGGTGCGGGTCCCCAGGATGGGGCCCAGGCCCCGGTCCTTGAAGTGCTGGGTGAAGACCTCGCCGTCGGAGCCCGTCTCCTCGTCGCAGAGGACCACGACCGGGCCGGCGTGGACGCCGTGGGGGTAGCGCATGGGCTTCTGGTCGCGGGTCTGCGAGAGAAACTTGAGGCGGCGCTCCAGCTTGTCCAGGATGAACGGAGAGACGAAGCCGCCCCCGTTCGAGCGGACGTCGATGATGAGCCCTTCGCGGTAGCGCAGGGCGCGGAAGGCCTCCTCGAACTGGGCCAGGCCGTCCTCGTCCATGTCGTCGAGGTGCATGTAGCCCACCCGGCCTCCGGAGGCCTTCTCCACCGCCTCGGTGTTGCCGCGGACCCAGTCCAGGTAGCGAAGGCCGCCGTCATGGCCGAGGGTCTTTACCCGGATCTCGCGGGCACCCTTCAACTCGGGTCTGGCGCTCACCGTGAGCACCGCCTCCCGGCCCGCTTTCCCGGTGAAGGGGCGGTGGGGGTTGTCCGTAGCCGTGAGGGGAACGCCGTCCACGGCGAGGAGGAAGTCGCCTTCCCTCACCCCGAGGCCGGGCGCCAGGAGGGGGCTGGAAGCGTCGGCGGCGTTGGGGCGGCCGCGGAGGATGCGCGTGATCCGGTAATGGCCGGCCTTGGCGTCGGGTTCCAGGTCCGCCCCCAGGAGTCCCGTTCCCGTCCCGGCATCGTACCGCAGCCGTTTCGGTCCGCCGCGTCCGATGACATAGGCGTGGGAGACGCACAATTCGCCGATGGTCTGCCCGATGAGGGTGTTCATGTCGGCGCGGGAGGCGACATAGGGGACGAGGGGGGCGTACTTGGCATAGACGCCATCCCAGTCCTTCCCGTGCATCGCCGGGTCGTAGAAGAAATCCCGCACCTGCCGCCAGACATCACGGAAGATCTGGGCGTATTCCTGCCCCGTCCGGACCGTCTGCTCGAGGCCGTAGAATCCCAGTTTGTCCTTCTTGGATCCCCCCTTGAGGTCCACCCATCCCGCCTCCTTGCCGGAGAAATAGACGGCCCTCTTGCCGTCGGGGGCGGGAGCGTAGGCCCCCAGGGTCTTGGCAACCTCCGCCGGCCCCTCGCCATCAAGGTCATAAAGGTTGAGGTCCCACAGGGCGGCCCCCTTCGGGTTGAAGAACTCCTCCATCCCCGGAAAACCGGCGTTGGGGCGGGACAGGTAGGTGAATCCGTTGAGCCGGCCCTTGAGATCCTTGTAGGTGCCCGGGTCCACCGGAACCTTGAAGACGCGGCCCCCCAGGCCGTCGAAGGCGATCTCCGTGCCCTTGGCCCTCTCTTTGGGCAGGGTCTGGACGAACTCCTTGGAGAAGGGGACGGGGCCCCTGTCCTGCAGAAGGTAGGCCAGCACTTCGGTGGTTTCCACCGCCACGCTGTTGTCCATCATGAAGTCCAACTGGGGTTTGAAGTGGCGGTTGGAGAGGAAGTAAAGCAGAAGGCCGTTATCGTCAAACGCGGGGGAGAAATCGTCGAAGTAGCCGTCGCTGAGGGCATGGACCTTCTTCTCCTTCGTATCGTAGAGGCGCAGGGCCGAGTTCATGTTCTCCACGATGACGGAGTAGGCCAGCCACCGGCCGTCGGGGGACCAGGCGTAGTCGGCCCACTCCCAGAAGATCTCGTTGTCCCTTAAATAAAGGAAGCGGTCCACCTTGTCCACCGTCTCCGCGGCCAGGTCGGCCGCGTAGAGGGTGAAGTCCTTGTCCTGGAAAGCCAGCCGGGTCCCGTCCGGAGACCAGGCGATGCGGTAGTAAAAGGTCTTGGAGCCCTTCGTCACCGCTTTCCAGGGGGCGCCGGCCCTGAGTTCCATGGTGTAGAGTTCGTATTCGCCCGAGCGGTCGGAGTAAAAAGCGATCTTCTTTCCGTCCGGGGAGACCGCCGGGGCGATCTCGCGCGTGTCGCAGGAGTTCGTCAGGTTCTCCGCCCTCTCCAATTCGGTGTCGATGAGGTAGAGGTCGCCCCGGGCCTCCACGATGGCTTTCTTGCCGTCGGGGAAGGGGGAGACATCCTGGACGAACTCGGCGGGATCGATCTGGAAATCCCGGGTCTGCCACCGTTCGGTGGGGACGGTGACGGCCAGTTTCCCGTTTTCCCCGGTGCGGACATCATAGGTCCAGAGCCAGCCGCCGCAGACATAGACGATGCGTCCATGTCCGAAGGACGGGCTCTCCACGTCCCAATCCTTGAAGGGGGTGAGCCGGGCGACGGCGCGGGTGCCGCGGTCGTAGCGGTAGAGGTTCATCCGGCCGTCCTCGCGGTCGGAATTGAAATAGACGGCGTCGGCGGTGAGCATGGGAAAGTTATCGTACCCCTCCCATGCGATGATCTTCGCGTAGGTTTTCGTTTTGGCTTCGAAGAGCCAGATGTCCTGCTGCTGGCCCCCCTTGTAGCCCTTCCAATTCATGCGGTCGGCGCCGGTGGGGACATAGGCGATTTCGGCCCCGCCGGCACCGATGGAGGCATGGCGCACCTTGGGGATGGGGATCTCCTCCTCCGCCCCGCCGTCGACGGGGACCCGGTAGAGGCGGGCGTCCAGCTTGCGGTTGGAGACGAAATAGACCCACTTCCCGTCATCGGACCACCCGCGGACCGCGTCTGCGGAGGGGTGGAAGGTCAGGCGGACGGGCTCGCCGCCGCCGGAGGGCATCACATAGACGTCCGATCCGCCGTCGTAGCCGGCGGTGAAGGCCAGCCGTTTGCCGTCGGGGGAGAACTTGGCGTTGGTCTCGCTCCCCGGGTGGACGGTGATCCGCCGGGCCTCACCCCCGGCCAGGGGGGCGGTCCAGAGGTCGTCCTCGAAAGTGAAGACCACCCGGTCGGTGGTGATGTCGGGGGTGTAGACCAGCCGCGCCTCCACGGCGGGCAGGCCGAACGGGAGCAGGACCAGCAACAGGGCCGCGAGCGTTCTCATGGAGTTCTCCTTTGTTGGGTTGGGCGCATCCATTGATGTATGGGCCGGGCCCGGCAAAGTTCAGTCCAGCAGGTGGACAAACAATCCGGAGCGCAATTTCGGCTCGAACCAGGTGGATTTCGGCGGCATGGTCCGGCCGGCGTCGGCCACCTTGAGCACGTCCTCTATCCGCGTGGGGAAGCAGGCGAAGGCGGCGGCGAACTTGCCGGAATCCACCCTCCGCTCCAGTTCCTCCATCCCCAGGATGCCTCCGGCGAAGGCGATGCGGGGGTTGGTTTTGGGGTCGTCGATCCCCAGGACGGGTCCGAGGAGGTTTTCCTGGAGGATGGAGACGTCGAGGGACCGGAGCAGGTCGCCCGCGGGGAAGGTCCCCGGTTTGGGCTCCAACAGGAACCACTGCCGGTCCAGGTACATCCCGAACTGGCGGACGGCTCCCGGCCGCTTCGAGGCGTGGCCGGGCTTGAGGGTGAACTTCTCTCCGGCTTTTTTCAGGAACGCCTCCGGCGCCAGGCCGTTGAGGTCCTTGACGAGCCGGTTGTAGTCGTAGATGAAGAGCTGGTCGTGGGGAAAGATGACCGCCATGAAGAAGTTGTACTCCTCGTGGCCGGTGTGGGCGGCGTTCTCCTTCTTCATCTGCTCCCACACGCGCCAGGCGGAGGCCGAGCGGTGGTGGCCGTCGGCGACATAGAAGGCCGGGACCGGGGCGAACCCGCCGGTGATGATGGCCTTGGAGGGTTCGTCGCCCACCACCCAGAATTCGTGGTCCACGGTCCCGAACTGGTCCTTTGTTGTGAACGTGTAGACGGGGGGCGCTGCGGTCAGGGCCTCCAGCTTCGCCCCCAAGCCGGCCGCGTCGGGGTAGGTGAAGAAGACCGGCTCGTTGTGGGCCCGGGTGCCGAGGATGTAGTTGACCCGGTCGTCCTCCTTGGCTTTGAGGGTCTTCTCGTGGATCTTGACCTTCCCCTCGGCGTAGGCCTGGCAGTCCACCAGGGCCACCAGCCCGGTCTGCTTCCGCCCGTCCATCGCCAGCCGGTAGAGGTAGAAGCACGGGGCGGCGTCCTGCATCATGCGCCCGTCGCGGATGAGCGCGCGCAGGTTCTCCCCGGCCTTGCGGTACACCTCGGGGCTGTAAAGGTCGGTGCCGGCCGGGAGGTCGATCTCGGCGCGGACGACATGGAGGAAGGAGAGGGGGTTGCCCCGGGCGTAGGCCTCGGCCTCGGCCGTGTTGACCACGTCGTAGGGCGGCGAGGCGATCTTCTCGGCGAGTTCGGGGACGGGGCGGGCGGCGCGGAAGGGTCGGATATTCATAGGAGAGGATTGTACGAAAAAGCACAATCGCTGTCAAACCGCGGCGCGGGGCGTTGCGAAAATTGCGGATGGGAGGCGACCGGTTGGGGGAGCGGCAGAGCGTGCGGGGCCATCCCGCCTTGCCGATTTCCGGCCGGGCTTGGTAAGATAGGGGCACTTCAAATCCTGGAGGGCACCATGTCCAATCGCCTGCTCGCCGTCATCGTCGTCCTGCTGGCCGGCCTCGCCGCCCCGGCCGCCGACCTTCTCCGCACTCCGGCCCCTTCTCCCGACGGCTCCCGCGTCGCCTTCGCCGCCCGGGGCGTTCTGTGGGTGGCCGACCTGGGGACCGGAAGGACGGCCGCCCTCACCACCCATCCCGCCTACGATTGGATGCCGGTGTGGTCGCCCGACGGGGGACGGATCGCCTTCTCCTCCGACCGCAACGGCAACGACGATGTCTTTATCATGAACGCCGACGGCACGGGACTGACCCAGCTCACCTTCGACACGGCTCCGGATACGGTGTGCGATTTCTCCCCCGACGGTTCCACGGTCCTCTTTGCCTCCCGCCGGGACCTCTCCTGGGGGCGACATCCCTACCTGTACGAGGTCCCGGCCTCCGGAGGCGAGCCGCGGCCCCTGTTCCTGGATTACGGCTATTTCGGCGCCTTCAGCCCCGACGGGGCCCTCGTCGCCTACACGCCGCGGGTGACCTACTACTACACCAAGGACTACGACGGCACGGGCAACATGCGCATCAACCTCTTCGACCGGAAGGCCGGGACCCACCGGGAGGCGGTGGGGGGGCGGCGCGACAGCGTCCACGCCATGTGGGTCCCGGACGGCAGCGGGTTCTACTACATCACCGACCGGAACCGCGTCTCCAACCTCTGGTTCCACGACCTGGCGGCCGGGACCGACACGCAGAAGACCTTTCTCGCGGAGGGGGATATCACCTATCCCCGCATCGCCCGGGACGGCTCCCTCATCGCCTTCGAGCACGCGGGCGGGGTCTCCCTCTATGACCCCCGCACGGGGAACCTGAGGTCCCTCGCCGTGACCCTCCCCGCCGACCGGGGGAGCAATCCCCTCCAGTACCGGACCTTCACCAAGGACGCGGGGGAGTTCGCCATCTCCGACGAGGAGAAGCAGATGGCCTTCACGGCGCATGGGACCGTCTTCGTCCAGCGCCTCCTGGACGAGACCAGCGCCCGTCCCCTCACGCGGGCGGTGGCCAGGCACGAGAACCTGGTTTTCACCAAGGACGAAAAGGCCCTCTATTTCGTTTCCAACGCGGGAGGCGGGCGCGACATCCACAAAATGGAATCCGACGACCCGGCCGAGCCCCGCCTGGCCTATGCCCTCAAGATCCGGACGGCGCCGGTGGCCGACACCCCCGCGGAGGAGCACTCGCCGCGCCTTTCTCCCGACGAAAAGAGCCTCCTCTTCGTCCGCGGGAAGGGGGACCTGGTGGCGCTGGACCTGGAAAAGGGGGTCGAGAAGGTCCTGATCTCGGGATGGAACGTCAAGTCCTTCGCCTGGTCGCCGGACGGGGCGTGGGTCGCCTTTTCCCGCGAGGACAACGACTTCAACGAGGACATTTTCCTGGTGCCCTCGAAGGGGGGGGAGCCGGTCAACATTGCCCGCCACCCCGCCACCGACACCCGGCCCGACTTCTCTCCGGACGGGAAATATCTGGCCTTCCTCTCCAATCGGAGCGGCACCCGGTTCGCCGTCCACACGGTCTGGCTGACGCGGACGGAGGAGGCCAAGACGGAGGAACAGCGCCTCGACGAGGAGGAGCAGAAGAAGGCCAAGAAGAAGGAGGAGCCCAAGGGCGAAGAGAAGGGGAAGGACAAGGCGAAGGGCAAGGAGAAGGAAAAACCCCAGGAGCCCGCGGTGGAGGTGAAGATCGATCTCGACGGCATCTGGGAGCGGGTCCGCCGTCCGGTCAACCTGCCCGGCGACGCCACCGACTATGCCCTATCCCGGGATTCCAAGAAGATCGCCATTGTCTCCGACCACGAAGGGAAGAAGGACCTCTACATCGCGGACCGGACCGGCGAGAACCTCAAGCGCCTCACCACGGGGGGGGTGGAGCCCACCGGTGTCCGGTTCGGGAAGGAGGACGCCTGGGTGTGGTTCCTCACCAAGGACGGGGCCGTCCAGAAGGCCAAGCCGGACGGGGGGAAGACCGAAGGGGTGAAGTTCTCGGCCCGCATGGCCGTGGACGAGCCGGCGGTGCGCGAGGCGGTCTTCCGCGAGGGGTGGGGGGTCCACAGGGAGAACTTCTACGACCCGGCGTTCCACGGCGTGGACTGGGACGCCATGCTGGAGCGTTACCTCCCGATGGCCCGGTCCGCCGTCACCCGGCGCGATTTCGACATGGTGATGACCATGATGCTGGGGGAGTTGAACGCCTCCCACCTGGGCATCTATCCCCCCTCCGAGGGGGCCCGCCTCGCCTCCGGGTATCCGGGGATCAAGGTGGATGCGGACTATCGCGGGCCGGGGGTCAAGGTGGCGGGGGTGGTCCCGCGCGGGCCGGCCGATGACCCCGTGGACCCGTTGAAGGCCGGGGACCTCATCCTGGCCGTCGACGGCGCCCCCGTGGGGCCCGCCCCCCTGGAGGCCCGCCTCCTGGACACCGCGGACCGGTGGGTGGTGCTGACGGTGGAGCGGGAGGGGAGACAGCGGCCGATGCGCCTGCGGCCGGCGGGGGCCGCGGCCCTGCGGGACCTTCTCTACGATGAATTCGTCAGGGAGATGCGGGCCTTCGTGGACCGGATCTCGGGGGGCCGCCTCGCCTACGCCCACATCCGTTCGATGGACCAGGAGTCCTACGACCGGTTCCAGATGGAGCTCTTCTCCGAAAGCCACGGGAAGGACGGCCTCATCATCGACGTGCGGTGCAACGGCGGCGGGTGGACCACCGACCTCCTCCTCCAACTGCTCGCCCAGAAGCCCCACGCCATGACGGTGCCGCGCGACGGCGGGAAGGGGTACCCCGACTTCGAACGGAAGCGGGTCTTCACCTGGAAGAAGCCCTTCATCGTCGTTTGCGACCAGGACTCCTTCTCCAACGCCGAGATCTTCTCCCACGCCGTCAAGACCCTGGGGCTGGCGAAGGTGGTCGGGGTGGAAACCAACGGCAGCGTCATCTCCACCGACGGGGTGCGCCTTCTCGACGGCTCCTATTTCCGGATGCCGATGCGGGGGTGGTGGGCCTTGGGGACCGGGAAGAACATGGAGGACGCCGGGGCGGTGCCCGACATCATCGTGGAGAACCCCCCCGAGATCTGGACCCGGGGCGGCCGCGATCCGCAGATCGAGGCGGCGGCGGAGGTCCTGTTGCAGCAACTGAAGCCGGCGGCCGACGGCCGGTAGCCGGACGGTTTGCAAGGACCGGGCGGAGGGGAATCGTTGCGGCCCCGGCCCGTGAAATGCAGCGGGGCGGACGACCGGAAGGATCTTGCGATCTGATGGCCGTGCGAACAGACGGACCCGAGGGACCGGACGGAGGGACCGCGCCTCCGGGAATCGTACGGCGCCTTTTCGTCAACCGGGAGGTGGGGCTCCTCTTTTCCGGCCAGGTGGTTTCGCAGGCGGGGGACAGCATCTACCAGATCGCCCTCCTGTGGATGGTCCTGGAACTGACCGGCTCCAAGGCGCTGACCGGTTTGGCGGCGGAGCGGTGGCGGACCCCGTATATCTTCTTGGGAATAGGGCTGTTGGCCGCCGCCTCGGCCATTCCGGGTTTCTTCTCGCAAGCGATAGCCGGACGCCGGACGCTGGGGAGCCGTGACTTCTGAAATGGGCGCTCGGGCCAATAATCTGAACTTCAAACACTGAACTCCGAACCGGAGGCCGGCCGGGGGCGAAAGCTATTGACAACTCCCCCAATCCGTGGTAGATTACGCACCTCCTGCTTAATGTATCTCCTTGCGGGATACCTCTTAAGGGGAAAACTTTTTTAATTTAAGCGAGGTCTGTTGATGCCGACCATCAACCAGTTGGTCCGTCATGGAAGAAAGCGTCTGAAGCAGAAGAGCGCTTCGCCCGCCCTGCAGAAAAATCCTCAAAAGCGGGGGGTTTGCACGCGCGTCTTCACCACCACGCCGAAGAAGCCCAACTCGGCCCTCCGGAAGGTGGCGCGCGTCCGCCTCACCAACGGCATCGAGGTGACCGCCTACATCCCGGGCGAGGGGCACCAGCTCCAGGAGCACAGTGTGGTGCTGGTCCGCGGCGGCCGCGTCAAGGACCTTCCCGGCGTCCGCTACCACATCATCCGCGGGCACTACGACTCCACCGGGGTCGAGAGCCGCAAGCAGGGCCGCTCCAAGTACGGCGCGAAGCGTCCGAAGCAGTAAGGGGGAACGAGCATGCCGAGAAGGAAAGTCGTCACCGAGCGCGAGATCCTGCCCGATCCGATGTACGGGTCGGTCCTCGTCGCCAAGTTCATCAACTCCCTCATGGAACAGGGGAAGAAGAGCACCGCCGAGGGGGTCTTCTACAAGACCATGGACTTCATCGCCAAGAAGACCAACGGCGACGCCCTGAAGGTCTTCAAGCAGGCCATCGACAACACCAAGCCGGTGGTCGAGGTGCGTTCCCGCCGCGTGGGCGGGGCCACCTACCAGGTTCCCGTCGAGGTGAACCCCAAGCGCCGCCTCTCCCTGTCCTTCCGGTGGGTCCTCGAGGCCGCCCGTTCCCGCGCCGGCAAGAGCATGGTGGATAAACTGGCCGGTGAATTGATGGACGCCTCGGAGAACAACAACCGCGCGGCCTCCATCAAGAAGCGCGAGGACACCCACAAAATGGCCGAGGCCAACAAGGCGTTCGCCCACTACCGCTGGTAATTCGTCCGTGTCCAACCCCTCCCCGCTCGCCCGCATCCGCAACATCGGCATCATGGCCCACATTGATGCGGGGAAGACGACCACCTCCGAGCGGATCCTTTATTATACGGGGATCAATTACAAGCTCGGGGAGGTGCACGAGGGGACGGCCACCATGGACTGGATGCCCCAGGAGCAGGAGCGCGGCATCACCATCACCGCCGCCGCCACCACCTGTTTCTGGCGCGATAAGCAGATCAACCTCATCGACACCCCCGGCCACGTGGACTTCACGGCCGAGGTGGAACGCTCCCTGCGCGTCCTCGACGGCGCCGTGGCGGTCTTCTGCGCCGTCGGCGGCGTGGAGCCGCAGTCCGAGACCGTTTGGCACCAGGCCGAACGGTACAGCGTGCCCCGCATCGCCTTCATCAACAAGATGGACCGCCTCGGGGCCGACTTCTTCGGCACGGTGAAGGAGATGGACGAAACCCTGGGGGCCCGCCCGGTCCTCCTCCAGATCCCCTGGGGCGCCTCCGAGACCTTTGTCGGGGTCATCGACCTTCTCCGCATGAAGGGCATCCGCTACCGGGACGAAACGCTCGGGGCGGAGTTCGTGGAGGAGGAGATCCCGGAGGAGATGGGGGACGAGGCCCGGCAGTGGCACGGCAAACTCATGGAGGCCGCCGCCGAGGGGGACGACGGGCTGTTGGAGCAGTTCGTCCACGGCGAACCGCTCGGGATCGAGGACGTCCGCGCCTCCCTCCGCGCCCAGACCATCGCCAACCGGATCACCCCGGTGCTGTGCGGCTCCGCCTTCAAGAACAAGGGGATCCAGCCCCTCCTCGACGCCGTGGTGGATTACCTGCCGAGCCCGGTCGAAGTTCCCGCCATGAAGGGGACCAATCCCGACACCGGGGCCGAGGAGGTCCGCAAGGCCAACGACAACAACCCCCTGGCCGCCCTGGTGTTCAAGATCGCCTCCGACCCCTTCGTGGGCCAGCTCTCCTTCGTCCGGGTCTATTCGGGGCGGCTCAAGAGCGGCATGACCGTCACCTCCTCCCTGCAGGGCAAGAAAGAGCGCACCGGGCACCTTCTCCGGATGCACGCCAACAAGCGGGAGGAGGTCGAGGAGATCGGGGCGGGCGACATCTGCGCCGTCGTCGGTCTCAAGAACGCCTCCACCGGGACCACGCTCTACGACCCCAAGCACCCCCTCGTTTTGGAGGCGATGCGTTTCCCCGAGCCCGTCATCTCCGTGGCCATCGAGCCCAAGAGCCGGGCCGACCAGGACAAGCTCTCGGGGGCGCTCCAGTCGCTCCAACGGGAGGATCCCACCTTCCGCGTCCACACCGACAACGACACGGGCCAGATGATCATCTCCGGGATGGGGGAACTGCACCTGGAGGTCCTGGTGGACCGGATGAAGCGGGAGTTCGGCGTGCAGGCCCACGTGGGCAACCCGCAGGTCTCCTACCGCGAGACCATCCTGGCCACCGGCGAGGGGGTGGGGCGGTACATCAAGCAGACCGGCGGACGCGGGCAGTACGGGCACGTGGAACTGCGCATCGAGCCCCATCCCGAGGGGCGGGAATTCGAGTTCGTCAACGGAACGGTGGGCGGGGTCATCCCCAAGGAGTATTTCAAGGCCATCGAGGCGGGCGTGAAGGAGGCCATGGAGACCGGCATCATGGCCGGATACCCGGTGCGCGGCGTCAAGGCCACCGTTTTCCATGGCTCATTCCACGCCGTGGATTCCTCCGAACCCGCCTTCAAGATCGCCGCCTCCATGGCGTTCAAGGACGCCATGCGCCAGGCGCGGCCCGTCATCCTCGAGCCGGTGATGAAGGCCGACGCCACCGTCCCCGAGCTCAACGTGGGGGACGTCATTCATCATTTCAACAGCCGCCGCGGTCGCATCCTCAAGGTCGTCTCGCGCGGCAAGATCCAGGTGGTGGAGGCCTTCGTGCCCCTGGCCGAGATGTTCGGCTACGCCACCCAGTTGCGTTCGTTGACCCAGGGACGGGGCACCTATGTGATGGAGTTCCACGCTTTCGAGGAGCTCCCCCCCAACGTCCCGTTGGCCCAGGCCAGTTTCTGGCGATAGAACGAAAGCCGAGAGGAGAAGACCATGGCAAAGCAGAAATTCGAGCGCACGAAGCCGCACGTGAACGTCGGGACGATCGGCCACATCGACCACGGGAAGACCACCCTGACGGCGGCCATCACGAAGGTGATGGAGATGAAGGGGCTGGCGACCTACAAGAGCTACGACGAGGTGGCGAAGGCCTCCATCGCGCACGGACGCCGGAACGAGATGAAGATCCTGACGATCGCGACGAGCCACGTGGAATACGCGTCGGAGAACCGGCACTACGCGCACGTGGACTGCCCGGGGCACGCCGACTACATCAAGAACANNGGGCCGATGCCGCAGACGCGGGAGCACATTTTGCTGGCGCGTCAGGTGCAGGTGCCGTATATCGTGGTCTTCCTGAACAAGGTGGACAAGATGGAGGATCCGGAGCTGGTGGACCTGGTGGAGATGGAGGTGCGGGAGCTGTTGACGAAGTACGGGTTCCCCGGGGACACGGCGCCGGTGGTCCGGGGGAGCGCGCTGGCGGCGTCGCGGTCGACGAGCGCGGACCAGCCGGAGGCGAAGTGCATTCTGGAGCTGATGGAGGCGCTGGACAAGAACGTTCCGGAGCCGGAGCGGGAGATCGACAAGCCGTTTTTGATGCCGATCGAGGATGTGTTTTCGATTTCGGGGCGCGGGACGGTGGTGACGGGGCGGGTGGAGCGGGGGATCGTGAAGGTGGGGGAGGAGATCGAGATCGTGGGGTTCAAGCCGACGGTGACGAAGGTGGTGACGGGGGTGGAGATGTTCCGGAAACTGCTGGACCAGGGGCAGGCGGGGGACAACATCGGCCTGCTGGTGCGGGGGTTGGACAAGAAGGACGTGGAGCGGGGCCAGGTGGTCGCGAAGCCGAAGACGATCACGCCGCATACGAAGTTCAAGGTGGAAGCCTACATTCTGACGAAGGAAGAGGGGGGGCGGCACACGCCGTTCTTCAACGGGTATCG
>DCUZ01000098.1 GCA_002327305.1 Holophagales bacterium UBA2201
GTAGCCGCCGGAGAAGATGTGGGCGAAATAGGGGCTGCGGTACCGGGAGATGATCTCCGGGATGAGACCCAGGCGGTCGAGGGCGGCCTTCTCGAAGGCGTTGGCGTCCTTCTCGTCGGCGACGGTTAGGGTGTGCCAGTCCAGGTCGAGGAAGGAGGCCGCCAGGTATTCCGTGGCGGCGAACCCCTGGTTGAAGAGGGAGGCGGCCTGGATCTTGTCGATGAGGTCCTGGGGGATCGGTTCGCCGGTCTTGTAGTGCTTCGCGTAGGTGCGGAGCACCACGGGCTCGAGGGCCCAGTTCTCCATGATCTGCGAGGGGAGCTCCACGAAATCGGTGGCCACGCTGGTGCCGCTGAGGCGCTCATAGGTGCAGTCCGAGAGGAGGCCGTGGAGGGCGTGCCCGAACTCGTGGAAGAGGGTCTCCACCTCATCGAAGGTCAACAGGGACGGCTTGTCCGCCGTGGGCTTGGTGAAGTTGCCCACGTTGAAGACCACGGGGATCACGCTCTTGCCGCCGCGGCGCGACTGCTTGCGCAATTCGTCCATCCAGGCCCCGCCCCGCTTGCTCGCGCGCGGGAAATAATCGTTGTAAAAGACCCCGATGACGCGGCCGTCCGCCTCCCGCACCTCGTAGGCCTTCATGTCGGGGTGGTAGAGGGGCAGGTCGTTGCGCTCGACGAACCGCAGGCCCCACAATTTGTTGGCGGTGTCGAAGACCCCCGCGATGACGTTCTCGAGCTGGAAGTAGGGCTTGAGGACCTCGTCGTCGAGGGCGTATTTCTCCTTCCGGAGCCGCTCGGCGTAGAACCACCAGTCGGAGGGCTTGAGATCGCCTGCGTATCCGTCGGCGTTCAGCATCGCCTTGAAGGTGGCGGCCTCCTCCTTCGCCTTGGCCAGGGAGGGGCCCCACAGACGCACCAGAAGCTCGTTCACCGCCTCGGGGGTCTTGGCCATGTTGTCGTCGAGGACCCAGGCCGCGTAGGTGGGGAACCCCAGCAGGTTGGCCTTGGTCACGCGCAGGGCCGCCATCCGGGCCAGGATCTTCTTGTTGTCGGCGGCGTTGTTGTTGTCGCCGCGGTTGATGTAGGCATCGTAGATCTTCTCCCGCAGATCGCGCCGCGTGGAGTACTGCAGGAACGGGATCCAGGAGGGCTTGTGGAGGGTGAAGGCCCACTTGCCGTCCATCCCGCGCTCCTTCGCCGCCTCCGCCGCCGCGGCGATGATGTCCTCCGTCAGCCCGGCGAGGTCCTCCTTCTTGTCGAGGACAAGGACGAATTCGTTGGTCTCCTTCAGGAGGTTCTGGCCGAACTGGACCGCCAGGGAGGAAAGTTCCTGGTTGACGGCCTTGAGCCGCTCCTTCTGCTCCGGGGCCAGGTCGGCGCCGTTGCGGACGAAATCAATCCGGGTCTTCTTCAACAGCATCGCCTGCTCGGAATTGAGGCCCAGGGCGTCCTTCCGCTCCCAGACCGCCTTGATGCGGCGGTAGAGACCATCGTTCAGCAGGATGGCGTCCCCGTGAGCGGCCAGCCGCGGGGCGATCTCCTGGGCGATGGCCTCCTTCCCCTCGTCGGTGTTGGCGCCGTTGAGGGCAAAAAAGACGCTGGCCACGCGGGAGAGGAGCCCGCCCGAGGCCTCCAGCGCCTCGATGGTGTTGGCGAAGGTGGGGGGCGCGGGATCCTTGACGATGGCGTCGATCTCGGCCAGTTGGCGCTTCATTCCCTCCTCGAAGGCGGGGAGGAAGTGGTCGTTGGTGAACCGGTCGAACGGCGGGACGCCGAAGGGGGTGGTCCACTCGGTGAAGAACGGGTTAAGCCCGCCGGCGGGCGGGGCCGCGGGCTTCGGCGTGGTGGCGCAGGCGGCCAGCAGGACAAGGACGGGGAGGAGCAGGGCGCATTTGGGCATGGGTCGGGTCTCCTTCTGATCTGAAATGGCATAACAGCGCCGGGATCGGCCGGCACCGGGTGGTCCGGATATTATACGACTATTTTAAACCGAAGTTGCGTCCGGCGCCCTTGCGCGCGGAAGGCGCCCGTGCCATACTATCTTCGTGAGAATCCCGCGCCCACTGTACCCCCTTCTCGCCTTCGCGGCCTCCCTGGGAACGATCTCCTGTGGCCCGGACACCCGGGTGGCCACGGCCCGCGAATTCATCGAAAACTACTCCGAGGCCATGCTCCGCAAGAGCGCCCGCCGCGTTCTGGCGATGGAGGCCGACGGCCCGCTCATGCTCCGTTTCGCCCGCAACGCCGCCCAGCGGGACAAACTGGCCCGGTACGACCGCGACCAGCGCCGGGGCGAATTGGAGCGCCTGTTCCAAAAAGAGGACCTCTGGTGGAAGGCGTGGTGCATGACCCGGTATGAAAACGAGCGCATCCACGACGACCACCTGGATGTCGGGGTGTCGGTCGCCGGAGCCCGGTCGCAGGTGGTCCTGGTCCGCGCCGACGACGGCACCCTCCGCCTCCATCCCCTGCCGGGGTGGGTGCATGCGGCGCCGGCCCAGCCCGGCACCGGAGCTTCCGCGGAAACTACGGAGGAAACTACCATGGACCCGTGGGCGGAGGAGGATGCCGGGGAGGAACCCGCGCTGGAGGAATAGCGTTGCGGGCCGATACTGAATGGGATTTCAGACCGGCCCTCAAATGGCGGGGATCGCTGCCGCCCCCAAAGGAGCCGAACACATAATGTCCTTCTTTACTTCCTATAATGATGGAAGATCCCCGCCTTGACCCATCCCCTCTGGGGGAGTATCATGGTAGACGGATCATTACTTAAGTCGCTGGCAAGGAGGGAATTAGTGGCAACGATGAAGGGCGCCACCATGCAGATCGGCAAATCATCTTGTCAAATCAAGGTGATTGTCAATGGCTGAAAACAAGAAGCAATCGGTCCTCTCCCTGCTTTCCCAGTTCAAGGGCCTGGATCCGTTGAAACAGCTCCTCTGGTCCGAATTGGGCTACGACCGCGCCGATTCCCCCCTCTCCCGCCGAAAACTTGGCGAACCCCTGGCCCAGACCCTGGCGGACGATCCCCTCCTGTTCGCCACCGCGCCGGGAGACGATCAGTTCCATGTCCTCTACACCCGCCTTGCCGGCGACCGCCTTCTTCTGGGGGCCGAGCGCGCCCTGGTGGGGCGTTTGCTTCGTGAGCACCCATACGGCCTCTTTGTCTTTTCCAATGAGAACCAGGACCGCTGGCATTTTCTGAATGTCAAAGAGGGGCCGGACGCCGCCAAGCGGCGCCTCTTCCGGCGCATCACCATCGGCGCCGACGAGCGGCTCCGCACCGCCTCCGAGCGCATCGCGATGCTGGACATGGAAGGGCGCGAGGCCCAATCCGCCCTGGCCGTCCAGCAACTGCACGACCAGGCCTTCGATGTCGAGGCCGTCACCCGAGACTTTTTCAAGGAATACCAGGCCGTCTTCGAGCTTCTCCGCAAGCCGCTGCAGAAGCAGACCAAGGATGGGCGCTGGGCCCACGACTATGCCCTCCAGTTCCTCAACCGTATCATGTTCATCTACTTCATCCAGCGCAAAGGGTGGCTGGCGGGGGAGCGGGAGTTCTTCCGCGCCTTCTGGGAGGCCTATCAGAAGGGTGGCGGGCGGGACGCTTTCTTCGACCAGTGGTTGAAAATCCTCTTCTTCGAGGCCTTCAACAACGAAAAGGGGCTCCTGAACACCCCCAAACGCTCCTATCTGCCCCAGCCCATCCGCGAAGCGCTCTGGAAAGCCCCGTACCTCAACGGCGGCCTCTTCGAGAGGAAGGTGGACCTGGACGAGCGCCACCCCTTCACCCTGCCGGACGCCCTCTGCCGGCAAGTGTTCGAATTCTTCGAACGGTTCAACTTCACTATCGCAGAGGACAGCCCCCTGGACCAGGAGGTGGCGGTGGACCCCGAGATGATCGGTAAGGTGTACGAGATGCTGGTCAATGTCTCGGAGGAGATCGATGAAAAGGGAGACGCGGGCATCTTTTACACCCCCCGCATCGAAATTGATCTCATGTGCCGCCTCTCCCTCGTCCAATACCTGGCCAATCACCTGGGCGAGAAGCACAAGGCCCTGTTCCATGAACTGGTCTTTGCCATGGAGGAGGATGAGAAAAAGGCGGCGGATGAAAAGGTCCGCAAAACCGGGCTGTGGGCGGCCATCGTGGACCTGCTTAGGAAGCTCACCGTCCTGGATCCCGCCTGCGGCTCCGGCTCCTTTTTGGTGGGGATGCTGGCGGTCCTTGACGATTTGCTGGGGCGGGGAGAGGCCCGGCTGGGGCGGGGGCGCTCCGCCTATGAGCGGCGCAAGGCCATCGTGGCGCAATCGCTCTACGGCGTGGACATCATGGAGTGGGCCTGCCACACCGCCGAACTGCGGCTCTGGCTGGCCCTCATCATCGAAGCCGATTTTTCCCCGGCCGAGCTCCAGGTGCGCCGCGAGCCCCTCCTCCCCAACTTCTCCTTCAAGATCCGCTGCGGGGACAGCCTGGTGCAGGAACTGGGGGGGATCAACTTCGGCCTCCACCACTCCCACCTGGGCATCGAGGCCTCCCTGCGCTCCAAACTGGACAAATTCAAGGAGAAGAAGCTGGCCTTCTTCAACGGCAAGGTGAAGGGGGCCCTCCTGGGCGAACTGCGGCTGGAGGAGCGGCGCCTCTTCGACGATCTCCTCTTCGCCGAGGAACATGCCCTGGACAATAAGATCAAGCAGTTGTCCAACCAGATCGAATACCCGGAGCGGCACAAACAGGGCGGGATGTTCGACCTCAAACCCAATGGGCAGCAGCTCCCCATGGATGTGGAGAAGTGGAAGCGGGACCGGGACGACAAACGGGTGCGCCTCCAGCAGGTGCGCGCCGCCCGAAAGGCCCTGGCCGCCGCCAAAGAGGTGCCCTTCATCTGGGACATGGCCTTCGCCGAGATCTTCGAGGAGCCGCCCGGGGCCTTCGGCATCGTGGTGGGCAACCCCCCCTATGTGCGGCAGGAGGCCATCGCCGCCCCGCTGGTGGGGGGCGTCCTGGTGACCAAGGACAAGAAGGAATACAAGGGCAAATTGGCCCGCTCCGTCTATCGGGCCTTCCCCCACTTCTTCCAGTACAAGGAGGCCGGGGACACGGCCGCCCGGAAGCTGGACGCCAAGTCGGACCTCTACATCTACTTCTTCTTCCACGGCCTCTCCCTGCTGGAGCCCAAGGGAGCGTTCTGCTTCATCACCTCCAACTCCTGGCTGGACGTGGGATACGGCAAGGACTTGCAGGAGTTCCTGTTGCGCAACTGCCCGGTCCATCTCATCGTGGACAACCAGGTCAAACGCTCCTTCGCCGACGCCGACGTCAACACCGTCATCGCCCTCTTCTCCGCCCCGGTGGAGGACCCCGCCAAGCCGCCCTTCGACCACACGGCCCGGTTTGTCATGTTCACCGTGCCGTTCGAGCAGGTGCTCCACCCCGTCATCTTCCAGGAAATCGAGGAGGCCCGGGAGCGGAAGAAGTCCGGCGAATACCGCCTCCACCCCGCCCGGCAGGAAGACCTCCTGCGCGACGGCATGGCCGACGCGGGCGCCGAGGACGCCGATTCTGACGATGTAGGGGCGACCCGGCGGGTCGCCCAATCCGATCAACGGGCGAGCCAACGGCTCGCCCCTACCAAAGCCGGCGGTCCGTTGATCAAATCCGCCAAATACATCGGCAACAAATGGGGTGGCAAATACCTCCGGGCGCCGGATATCTATTGGACGATCCTGGAAAAGGGCAAGGGCAAGCTGGTCCGCCTGGGGGATGTGGCCAAGGTCCGTTTCGGTATAAAAACAGGGGCGAATGAGTTTTTCTATCTCGATAAAGAGCAAATCAGAGAATGGGGTATTGAGGATGAGTTTCTTGCCCCTGTGCTAAGACGACCCCGGGAATGTGAGAGAATTTTGCTTAGTCCTAGTGACTTCCAATACAAAGTATTCCTTTGTCCAAGGGAGAAATCAGCGCTGAAAGGGACTTCGGCACTTGAATATATCAAATTCGGGGAGAGGAACAAGCACCATGAATTGCCAACTTGTGCTGCAAGAAGGTATTGGTATAACTTAGGAAATCCGCGACCAATTCATATAGCAGCTAAAATGACAACCAAGTACAGACATTATTTTCCTGTCTCAAGAAAGAGCATTTTAGTTGACAATCGATTTTATGAAATGAGTCCGAAGAATTCCACTGTCGAACAGCTTGCCGCATCACTAAATGCCTCTATCGTACCAATATGGTTAGAAAATTCGGGAAGAACATATGGGGGAGGGGGCGGGCCTCTAGATATCAAAGTGTATGAACTGAAGGATGCAATGATGCTCAATCCAGCACTTGTTGACCAGAAATTCGACTTCTGGAAGCAAGCGATCTTAAGGCGTCCTGTTCTACACATCTGGAAAGAAATCGAGCTAAGCGACAGAAAGGAATATGATGAGCAGTTTTTTGATATTTTAGGTCTTACAAAGGGTGAGCGAGATGCTGTTTATGAAGCGCTAATATCCCTGGTCCGAAAAAGACTTGAAAAAGCCAAGAGCATGTAGAAGGTGCATATGAATCCTGAGTTCATATCTTTTCTAGATCAGATCGAATCCATAAAGGCTGGACTTGAAGCGAAAGGGAGCACTGTCTGGTTTAGGGGAATTTCGCAATCGGCATATAATCTTAGTACTACGCTGCAGCGTGAAGTCAACAAGCTAACCGAGGGTATATCCGTATCTGATGAAGAAAGAAATAGCTTGCTGCGCCAATACGGGAAATTGATATATTGGAAATTCCAGTCCTATGCAAGGTCACTACTAAATTCTCAGGAAAATACAAAGTACGGAATTTTGTTTAGGATGAGGCATCATGGTATCCCATGCAATATAATGGATTGGACCGAAAGTCTCACCTGCGCTCTGCATTTCGCCCAAAGAGCATGGAAGCCAGATCAGGAAGCGGCGATATACATTCTCGATCCCCAAGCGCTAAACGGGTTTGCCCTTAATCGATCAGAAATAGCTTGTATTGATGATGAAGGACTGGGCAACTTCCCTTCACGCCTATGGCATCCAGTCAGCATAGAGAGCATGAACTTGCCAACAGTAGCAGTGCTGCCATATCATAGCAATCCGCGAACAATTGCGCAGCGAGCCATGTTCACATTGAATGGTTCCTCCCTCTTGCCTTTAGAAGATCAGTTCGATGGCAAATTAGTAAAAGAAAATGTTCTGATGAAAATCTTGCTGCCATCTTCCATCTGTGAATCGGTGCGGCGATATTTGAGATTATCAGGAGTTGATGAGTTTAATTATTTTCCTGATTTTGAAGGTTTAAGCCACAAGATTCTATTAGATTTAGATAATGAAAGAGAGACGACGCGAAAGCAATTCCCGCATTTATTTTCAAAAGGAAATACTGGCGCTGATTCAGGAAATAAGGCGTAAGGCAATCATAATGTCCAATTGCAGGTTCTGTTAAACCAGGTATATGAAAAAAACAGCAAGGCTATAATTATCTTATGAAAGCCCCCATCCCCGCCGCCGTGAATCCGGCCCTGCTTGTCTGGGCACGGCAGGAGAGCGGCTTTCCGGTGGAGCCGGTGGCGAAGCGCCTCCATGTGACGCCGGACCGCCTTGTGGCGTGGGAGCTAGGGCAGGTCAAGCCCACGGTGCGGCAGGTGCGGGAGTTGGCGGGCTTCTATCGCCGCCCCTTCGGCATCTTTTTCCTCCCGGCGCCCCCGGTCATCCCTCCTCTGGCGGCGCAATATCGCAAACTGCCAGGCGTTGAGCCCGGGGAGGAGTCGCCGGAGTTCCGCCTGGCGGTCCGCATCATGCTCCAGCGCAGGGAGACGGCCCTCAATCTGGCGGAAGAGCTGGGAGCCCCCTTTAACGAATTTCGCCTCTCCCTGCGCCTTGGCGAACCGCCGATTGAAGCGGGGCGCCGTCTGCGGGAGGCCCTGGGCGTCACCATGGAGGAGCAATCCGGGTGGAGGCATGAATGGGAGGCATGGTGGCGGTGGCGGGGCGCATTGGAAAACGCCGGGGTGCTGGTCCTGCAATTCCCCAAGGTGCCGCTTGTCCAGGCCCGGGGGGTGTCGCTGCTTCAGTTCCCCCTGCCGGTGGTGGGGATCAACAGCAAGGAATCATCGGCTGCGGCGCGGGCCTTCACCCTGATGCACGAACTGGTTCACATCGCCCTGGCCCTCGGCAAAGAAGTACTCAACGCCCTAAAAGAGGGGCGGGATGCGGCCGCGTGGATGGATGTGGAGCGCTATGCCGAGGAGGTGGCCAGCCATATCCTGATCCCCAAGGCCCGGCTGGACGGCGCCCTGGCCGCCCTTCCCGCGCACAAGGGCGGGTGGGACATCGCCCGGATGAAGGCGCTGGCCGCTGGCTTCCGCGTCACCCCGCTGGCCATGGCCACGCGCCTGCGCTCGGCGGGTGTCCTCACCTGGGAAGCCTATCGGCAGTGGAAGGCGCTGTGGGACGATTATCTCCGGGGCCTTCCAGCAAGGAAGGGCTTCGCCACCCCCATCGACAAGACCATTGGGCGCTGCGGCCGGCCCCTGGCCCAGCTCGTCCTGCAGGCCATGGACACCAACCGCATCACCGCCGTGGAGGCGAGCCGGACTCTGGACCTGCGCTTCAACCACTTCGAAGGCCTGCGCGAGCGGCTTTACAAGCCTCCCGCAAGCTCCCGGGCCGGCGCCGACGACGGGGAGTAGGCGATAGGCATGTATTCCTTCGACACCAGCACCTTCATGGATTGGCAGGCCCGCTACTATCCTCTGGAAGTATTCCGGGGTCTGGAGGAGCGCATTGCTGCCTTGATCGCTGATAGCCAGGCCGTGGCGGTGGACTTGGTGAAGGAGGAGATCGATGCCGTAGGAACTCCCGACCTGCGAAGTTGGGCCAAACGGCAGAAGGGGCTGTTCGCGCCCCTTGACCCGGAAACCCAGGCGGAAGGCGCAAGGATCGAGGCCCAGTATCCCGATCTGCTGGACCCCAACAGCCCCTTCCCTTCCGCCGACGCCTATGTGATCGCGTTCGCCCGTTTGCATAATGGGGTCGTAGTGTCGCAGGAGACTTCGGCCTCGGAAAAAAGGCACCCCAAGAAGGAGCACTACATCCCCGACGTCTGCCGCGATCTGGGCATCCCCTGCATCAATCTGCTCGGCCTCATGAGGAAAGAACGATGGGTGTTTTGAACGTAGCCTTACAAGTGCATATGATTGGGGTTAGGCGATGATCGCCAAGAAATCCCCCCGCCCGACCTTCAAGGCCCTCGTCGAGACCATCCGGCGCGTGGACGCCGATGCCGCCGCGCAGGCGGGTCGGGCGGTCAATATCGGTCTCACCCTGCGCAACTGGGCCATCGGCTACACCATCGCCGAGTACGAGATGAAGGGGGCGGATCGGGCGAAATACGGGGAGAAGCTGCTCCAGCGCCTCTCCCGGGTCCTTGTGTCTCATGGCGTCAGCCGCGCCGAGGAGCGGGAACTGCGCCGCTACCGGCGGTTTTATCAGACCTACCCGGAAATTGGGGAGGCGGTGACTCCCGAATTCAGGCGGAAACTTCCCGCCGCCGCAGCGCTCCCGATTCGGGAGTCGGCGACTCCCGAATCCGGCGCCCCCACCCATGCCCTGATCACCCGCCTCTCCTTCACCCACATCGTCGAATTGCTGGCCGTCGAGGATCCCGCCGCCCGCGCCTTCTACGAGGCCGAGTGCCTCCACGGCGGATGGTCGGTGCGCGAACTCAAGCGCCAGATCGGCTCGCTCTATTATGAACGGTCGGCCTTGTCCCGGGACAAAAACGCACTCTCAAAACGGACACATCGGAAGGCGGAACAAGCGGAACCCCGCCTCGCCGTCCGCGACCCCTATATTTTCGAGTTCCTGGGCCTGAAGCCCCGGGAGGTGATGGGGGAATCCCATCTGGAGGACCAACTGCTGGACAGCCTGCAGGAATTCCTCCTGGAGCTGGGGCGGGGGTTCTGCTTCGAGGCGCGGCAGAAGCGCATCCTCATCGGGGACACCTACGGGTTTGTGGACCTGGTCTTCTACCACCGCATCCTCCGGTGCCATGTCCTGATCGAGCTCAAATTGGCGCCGTTTTCCCACGAGCACATCGGCCAGCTCAACACCTATGTCACCTGGTACCGCCGGCACATGATGGCAAAGGGCGACAACCCGCCCGTGGGCATCCTCCTCTGCGCCCAGAAGGACCATGCCCTGGCCGAATACGCCCTCGCCGGGATGGACAATAAGCTGTTCGTCTCCAAGTACCAGCTCCACCTGCCCAAGCCAGAGCAGTTGCGCCGCCGGCTGGAACGGACGCTCCGGGAGGACGCCTCATGAGGCCCGGGCCGAGCATTCATGCCGACAGGAGGCGGGAACATCGTGGACATGAGAATTGGAATGGTTCGCTAATGAAATGGAAGAGGGCATATCCAGCCCCCGGGTTGATCCTGCTAAGCGGTCGAGGCGGCGCTTATATCCAACAGAATAATGGTCTTTTCAGCAAGAACGTCAAGGGGCACATGCAGGGTCACATGCAGGGGATAAGAGGAAACTAAGGAGGGTAAGGTGGCTGTACACGACATCATAGACAATCGAAACCAGAAGCTCATTGATAATATCAACTGCATCCTCAGCTCGACCGAGAAGGCCAAGTTCGCCGTCGGCTATCTGTTCCTTTCCGGTCTGACTTGCATTGCGGATAAGCTCTGCGATATCAAAGAGTTGCGCCTACTCATAGGCAACACCACCAACCGGGAAACCCTGGAGATGCTGGCAGAGAATTACCGACGGCTGGAGATGGTGGAGAACGTGGCCGAAGGACAAAAATATACAAAGAGGGCCGCCGAAAAGGGTGCCGTGGCGGAGACGGCGGAGAACCTTTGCGGAAGCATGGAACTGATGGACCAGACCGATGAGGCGCAGCGGCTGGTGCAGATCCTCATCAAGCTAATCGAGGAAAAGCGGATGAAGGTGAGGGTCTTTACCAAGGGCCGCCTGCACGCCAAGGCCTACATTTTTGATTACGGCAAGGTCTTTGACGAGCGCGGGAAATCGATGGATCGGCATGAAAAGGGCATTGCCATCGTGGGCTCGTCCAACCTAACCCTGGCCGGGGTGACGCACAATACCGAACTGAATGTGGTGGTCCAGGGGAACAACAACCACGAGGAGCTCACCCACTGGTTTGAGGACCTTTGGAAGGAATCGCGCGATTTTGATGAAACGCTGATGGCGGAGTTGAAGCAATCGTGGGCCGCTGCAGTGGTCCGGCCTTACGATATCTACATGAAAACCCTTTACGCCCTGGTCCGGGACCGACTGGAAGGGGACGATGAAGTGGATTTGATGTGGGACAACGAGATCAAGAAGAAGTTGGCCGATTTCCAATTGACCGCATACAAGCAGGCCATTCAAATGATCAAGAATTATGGGGGCGTGTTCGTATCCGATGTGGTCGGGTTGGGAAAATCGTACATCGGAGCGGCGGTGGTCAAGCATTTCGAGCAGACTCAGCACGCTCGGGCGCTTATCATTTGTCCGGCGTCGCTGGTGGAGATGTGGGATCGATACAATGAAGTTTATCAGCTTAATGCCCGGATCCTCTCCATGGGGTATTTGCGTGAGGTGGAAGAAAGTCAGAACTATTTGGTGCGGGACAATGTGCTGTACAAGGACCGGGATTTTGTCCTGATCGACGAAAGCCACAACCTGCGCCACAAAGACACCCAGCGGTATAGGGTGGTGCAGGATTTCCTCTCCGATGGTAAGCAGTGCTGTTTTCTCACCGCTACTCCTCGCAATAAGAGCGCCTGGGATGTGTACCATCAGATCAAGCTTTTCCATCAGGACGACAAAACCGGCCTGCCCATTGATCCACCCGATCTCAAAGAGTACTTCAAAGCGGTGGAGAAGGGGGGCCGGAAACTGCCCGATCTGCTGGCCCATATTCTCATCCGTCGAACCCGGGCCCATATCCTGCGTTGGTACGGACTCGATTCGGAAACCCATCAGCCCATTGATCCCGACCAATTCCAGGAATACCGTGACGGGCGCCGCCGTGCCTATGTGCTGGTGGCCGGCCGGCATCAGTTCTTCCCGAAGCGGGAACTGGAAACCATTGAATACAGTATCGAAGACACCTACCAGGGTCTTTACCATCAAATCCGCGGTTATCTCGGCAAGCCCAAGAAAGGCCGACTGCAGACACTCGCCCCAGGCGAACTGACCTACGCCCGGTACGGCCTGTGGCATTATGTGCGGAAAGAAAAGCAAAGGAAGGAGCCCTATGCCAGCCTGCATCGGGCAGGGGCCAATTTGTGCGGATTGATCCGCATCCTGCTATTTAAGCGGTTTGAATCCAGCGTCTTCGCCTTCCAGGAGACGATCAAGCAATTGCTGTTAGTCCATGACCGTTTCATGGATGCCCTAGTCCACGGCTTCGTCCCCGCCGGGGAGGAGGCCCAACCCATCCTATACGATCCCAGCGCGGCGGAAGAGCAAGATCTGTTAGACGCGCTAAGAGCAGTATCCGGGAGATATGCGGTCGAGGATTTTGATGTCGAATTATTAAAGAGCCATATCGAGCATGACATCAAGATCCTTAAGAAACTGCAAAAGCTTGTCGCCCCCATCACTCCGGATGAAGATGCAAAATTACAGACTCTCAAGGCGAAGCTCAGGGAGAAACCGCTTAAGGATGGGAAGCGGCTGATCTTCACGCAATACGCCGACACGGCCAGCTATCTCTATGAGAACCTGAACCCCGGAGGCAGGCGCAAGGACATCGAGGTCATCTTCAGTGGCGATAAGAGCCGTTTCAGGGCTGTCGGGCGATTCGCCCCCAAGGCCAACCCCGAATTCAAACCCAAAGCCGGTGAGCCGGAGTTGATGACCTTGATCGCCACCGATGTTCTGGCCGAAGGGTTGAACCTTCAGGATTGCGATAAGATCATTAATTACGACCTCCATTGGAACCCGGTGCGGCTCATACAACGGTTCGGGCGCGTGGACCGCATCGGCTCCGAGCACGATGTGGTGTACGGCTTCAATTTCCTGCCGGAAACGGGCATTGATAAAAATCTCGGTCTTAAGCAGAAACTCCATAACCGGATCCAGGAAATCCATGACACCATCGGAGAAGATTCACAGATCCTGGACAAGACAGAGCAGTTGAATGAAGAGGCGATGTACGCCATCTACGAGAAGAAGGGCGTGCAATTGAATCTGTTTGACGAGGAGGAAGAGGAGCTCATTGACCTTAATGAAGCGGAGGAGATCCTGCGGCAGTTGAGACGGGAAAACCCCGCAGAATTCGACCGCATCGTCGCTTTAAGGGATGGTATTCGCGCGGCCAAGCCTTCGCCGCCACAAGGCCTGTTCGTCTTCTGTGAGGCGATGGAAGTGGAACGTGACCACGCCAAAGGGTATCAGCAGCTGTTTCTGCTCGACGAGAAAGGCGAGGTTGTCTCGCGTGACATCCCGAAGATCCTAGGCATCCTAAAATGCGGACCGGAATTAAAAGGTGAAGCTCCACGGGAAGGCTACAATAAGGCCGTAATGGCTGTAAAAAGGCGTTTTTCTGAAGAGATTAAGCATCGTACAGCAGAATTCAAGCACACCTTGTCTTTATCTCATGGCCAGCGCTATGTTATGCGTGAACTTCGGATTCTGTTTGGATTGACCAAGGACGATGAAATGCAAGCCCAGATCAATCTTCTTGAGAAAGCCTTTCGCGGGCCTTTGACTTCCGCGGTTTCCCGAGAGCTGAACAAGGTTCGCCACGATGGGCTTACAGGCGACGCGCTCCTAAAGCGCTTGATCAACATCTATGGCCATCACGGCATGAAAGCCTGCCTGGACCGCCGAAGCCTGCAAGGCGACCAACCGCCTGTGCCGAAGATTGTGTGCAGCGAGGAGCTGATCTGACCCTTCTTACATAGATATCTGTCTTGCATTATCCCCATTCAGAGTACTGAAATTTCAATATAGTAAGTCCGAAGTCCTCGTGTCCTAACACTTAGACAAGATAATCTTCCTAAGCACTTTGATATCCCTTATGAAAAGCCCTTCGCAGAAGGGCGGCTGCAAAATTCCAAAGGCCGTCCTTTGACGAAATCGCAGGCTAAAGCCTGCGGCTACATTAAATACCGAGGTGCCGCTCGACGAATCCCGCGACGCGGGACATAAGGCGCTCACGCCCCACCATGATGATCACATGGAAGATGCCGGGGCCGGCGGATTGGCCCGTTAGGGCCAGGCGGAGGGCTGCGTTGAGGATGCCGAGTTTGATGCCCTTCTTCTCGCCGAACTCTTTGACGATGGCTTCCAGCGATTCCAGGGTGAAGTCCGGGTCGGCCGCCAGGAGGGCCGCGATTTCCGGCAGGAGGGTTCGGAGCACCTCCTTGTTGGGCAGGACCTTTTTCTGCAGGACGGCGTCGTCCATCGCGAACTCGTCGGTGAAGTAGGGGCGGCCGAGGGCGGCGAACTCGTGGAGGTTGTGGAGGCGGGAACGGAGGGTGTCGATGGTGAACTCGAACCATGCCTTCTTGGCCCCCTCGAAGGCATCGTCCCACAGACCGGCCTTTTGGAGATCCGCCTTCGCCTCGGGGAGGATGCGGTCCAGCGCCACCTTTGACATCCACTGCGCGTTCATCCACAGGGCCTTCTTGTCGGTCCACTCCTGCGGGTCACCTTCGCTGAAGTTGAAGACGGCGTTGGACTTGTTGGTCCGGCGGATGTCGAAGACCTTGACCAGCTCCTCCTTGGTGAAGACCTCCTGTTCCGTCCCCGGGTTCCAGCCCAGGAGGGCCATGAAGTTGAAGAAGGCCTCGGGGAGGAAGCCGCGGTCGCGGTAGGTGGTGACGGAGACCACCTCGCCGTGCTTGCGCTTGGAGAGTTTGCTGCGGTCGCTGGCCATGATGAGGGGCAGGTGGGCGAAGGCGGGGGGTTCGTGGCCGAAGGCGCGGTAGAGGAGGATCTGCTTGGGGGTGTTGTTGATGTGGTCCTGGCCGCGGATGACATGGGAGATGGTCATGCGGATGTCGTCAATGACGACGGAGAGGTTGTAGAGGGGCCAGCCGTCGGGGCGCAGGAGGGCGAAATCCTCCAGTTCCGAGAAGCTCTTTTCCACGCGGCCGTAGACGAGATCTTCGAAGACCACGCTCCCCGCCTCCTGCGGCGTTTTGAACCGGACGGTGAAGGGCTTCCCCTCCCCCGCGAGGCGGTCGCTCTCCTCCAGCATAAGATCGCGCCAGCGCGGGTCGAACCGCCACGCCTTCTTCTGGGCCTCCAGCGCCTTGCGCTGTTGGGCCAGCTCCTCGGTCGTGGCGAAGCACCGGTAGGCCTTCCCTTCGCGGACGAGGCGGTGGGCCCATTCCTTGTGTTCGGCCAGGGTCTCGGACTGGTAGAAGGGCCCCTCGTCCCACTCGACGCCCATCCACTTCAATCCATCCAGGATGGTGTTGATGGCCTCGGGGGTGTGGCGCTCGCGGTCGGTGTCCTCGATGCGCAGGACGAAGACGCCGCCCTGCTGGCGCGCGAAGAGGTAGTTGAAGAGGGCGGTGCGGGCCCCCCCGACATGGAGGTAGCCGGTGGGCGACGGGGCGAATCTCACTCGGACGGTCATAGGCGCCTATTATATCAAGGTGCCCGGATGCTATACTCTCAGGATGTTCATCTCCCTGAGGCCCGTCGCCTTTGTTTCCATGCTCTACGACCTCGCCCTCGGCGTCGGCCTGCTCGTGTTCCCCCACACCGTGGCTTCCCTCTTCGGATCCGTGCCCCCCTCACCGCCGGTGCTTGCGAACCTGCTCGGCCTCTTCGCCCTGGCCGTGGCGGCCTGCTACCTCCTCCCGCTCCGGGACCCCGCCCGGTGGGGTCCTTTGCTCTGGGTCCTGGGGCCGCTTCTGAAAGGGGGCGGCGCGTTCCTCTTCATCGCCGACCACCTCCTCCGCGGTTCGCCTTCCTCGTTCCTCCTCTTCGCCCTCACGGACGGCGCCCTGGCCCTGTGGACCGCCATGGCGCTGCTGCGCGTCCGGCGGAAAGCGGCCTAATCCCGCTTCTCTTCTCGCGGGCGCAACAAAAGGGCCGCGACCGCCGTGAAGAGCGCCACGGCGCCGAGGATGAGGGCCATGCGGAGCCAGGGCTGACCCGCCGCTTGGCGCCCGATGGCGATGGCCGCCAGGGTCCGCACCCATTCGAGCGCCCCCAACCCCAACAGGACGGCCGCCGCCGTCACCGCCCATCGCCGCCGTAGGAACAGCAGGACGGGGGCGCCCAGGGCCACGACCGTCATCGCGGGCCACCCCGCGCGGAAAAAGTGGGCGGCCAGCAGGAGGAAGGCCAGGACGGCGGGGAGGGCGCGGGCCGGGGCGGTCCTCACCGGGTCGCCCCCGGCTCCTTGGGCACCCTAAACGCCCGGCAGAACATGACCAGCCAGACCGCCATGGCGGCGAAGAAGCCCCCCATGGTCCAACCGATTGATATCCCCTCAAGCCGGGGCGGCTCCAGGAGATTCGTTCGGAAGGTGGAATGGAGGATGGCCCCCATCAGGCCGAGGATGATGACGCCCAGCCAGGCCATGTGTTCCCCCAGGATGGCCCGGACCAGGGGCCGCCGCTCCGGGGCGAGCCAGTAGTCCCTGTGGGGAATGTTGACCATCGAGTCGGGGAACAGGCCGATCAGTTTCGGCATCAGGAGCATGAGGACCACCAGGAAGGCGCACATCCCCCAGAAGAATAGCAGGAACCCGTCCAGCGTCATCCACCCGTTCGCCTCGCCCCCGGCCCCGAAGTGGGTGGCCATCCGCCCGGGCATCAGCGGGTAGTAATGGAGCCACAGCAGGACGAGGACGAAGGCCTCGAGCAGGAGGAGGCGGTAGGGCAGGGGGGAGGGAACGCGGGGTTCGAGGGGCGTGGGGTCCATGGCCACTTTATACCGCAGATTGGTCCGCGAGGCAACGGCATGGCTTCCATGGTATGCGGCCGACTGGAGAGTCGGCCCAACATCCCATGTCCTGCATCGCGGGATGGAAATGTAGCGCAGGTCCTC
>DCUZ01000091.1:0-9053 GCA_002327305.1 Holophagales bacterium UBA2201
GACATGGCGGCGTCCGGGGCGGTGGTGGTGTCCCCCCTTCTTAAGGGGGGATAAAGGGGGATTTCGAGAAACACTACATTCCCCGCCCAAATCTTCCCTTACCCCTCCTTACCAAGGAGGGGCACCCCCGCCTCGTAAAATTGCGTGAGGGCCTTCTTTCACAGTTCCTCAGCCCATGGGGTGGGGGTTTCCCCCCTTCATAAGGGGGGGTAGAGGGGGATTTTCGGGGTTGACATGGCGGCGTCCGGGGCGGCGGTGGTGTCCCCCCTTCTTAAGGGAAGACACGGGGGGATTTCGGATTTCAGGACGCTTTGTCCCGGGGGAGTGGGGGTGTCCCCCCTTCTTAAGGGGGGATAAAGGGGGATTTCTGAACCCCACGCGCCCATCGGCCGAATCCCGCCTTCTCTGTCAGGGAGGGGAAACAGAGGTTGACATGGCGGGCGGGGGGCGGTTTAATGGGGCATGCCGGTCCTTCCTCTGGAGCGTTCTGCTTGAAGCCCCGCGCCGCCGCCGGATGGATCGCCGTCCTGCTGGGGGCGGCGGCCCTCCTCAACCTCGCCCTCGCCCTGGTGCAGATCCCCTCCCCGGCGGACACCTCCATGCCGGAATCGGCCATCGTCTTCGGCGCCCGGCAGGTCATGGAAGGGGGAGCGCTCTACGCCGACTACCACCGCGCCCCCTTCATCATCGCCCCCTACACCCCCCTCTATTACGCCTGGACGGGGCTGGCCGGCCGCCTCCTGGGGGCCCCGCCCGAGGGGCTCTTCGCCGTGGGACGGTGGACCTCGTTTATCGCGCTGGCCCTCTCGGCGGTCCTGCTCTCAGCCGGCGCCCGCAGGAACGGAGCGGGGGGACGGGCCCCCTGGCTGATCCCGGCGGCGTTCCTCGCGCCGGCGTTCGTCCTCTCCTGGGCCGCCACCGCGCGGCCCGATACGCCGGGCCTGCTGTTCGCCCTCGCCGGCATCCTCCTATGGCTGAAGTTCGAGGAGCGGCCCTGGCGGTTTCTCGCCATCGTCCTGTTCCTGCTGGCGTTCCTGACCAAGCAGTCGTTCCTCGCCGCGCCGGGGGCTCTCCTGCTTTATCTGGCGGTCAAGAAAAGGAAGGCCGATTCGCTGATGGTCGGGGGGCTCTTCGCCGGGGGCGTCGCCGCGGCCCTGCTCCTCCTCCATTCGGCCACCGGCGGCCTCTCCACGCTCAACATCCTGGGGTCCAACCTCGTCCCCCTTTCACTAGACAACCTCCGTCTCGTCGGCGGACGGTTCCTCCAGGCGGCCGCGTTCCCCCTCCTCCTGGGCCTTGCGGGACTGAACCGGGAACGCTTGAAGTCCCTCCCGTTCCTCTATTTCGCCGTCTCGCTCCTCTGGGGGTTCTACGCATGCCTCAAACTGGGGTCCGACCTCAACTACTTCCTCGAGCCCCTGGCCGCGGTCTGCCTCCTCATCCCCTTCACCCTGGAGACGATGGAGAAAGAACAGGGGAGCCGCCTGTCCGCGGTCCTTCTGCTGGCGTGCGTCATCTGGGCTGTGCCGCAGATCAACTATCGGGCGAATGCGCTGGAGACCCGGCAGGTGGCGGACGAAGGCCGCGTCCGCGCCCTGGTGTCGGAATTCGACGGCCTGGTCGTCACCGATTCCCCCCGCCTGGCCTACCTCAGCCGATCACCGTTCCTCATCGATCCCTACCAGTTCGCCTCCCTCCAGACCGCCGGCAAGTGGGATCCCGGACCTCTGCTGAAGATGCTGGAGGAGGGCCAGGTCGGACTGGCCGTTCTGAGGAGCCCGCCGGAGTCGCCGGCGACCTGGCAGGGCCAGCCCCGCCTGCCCAAGGGGGTGGCGGAGATCATCCAGCGGAACTTCGCGCGGACGGGAACGCTCGACGGCTTCCTGCTCTACCGGTTCCAACCGGACCAACCCTGACCCCCGCCTCCCATGCCCCAATCCCCGACGCTGGACGACGCCCGCGCCACCCTCCGCCGGGTCTTCGGCTTTCCCGATTTCATGGCCGACCAGGCCGCGGTGATGGAGACCCTTCTCGCGGGCGGCGACGCCCTCGTCCTCTGGCCCACGGGGGGCGGCAAGTCGCTTTGCTACCAACTGCCCGCCATCCTGAGGCCGGGCACCGGCGTCATCGTCTCCCCCCTCATCGCCCTCATGCAGGACCAGGTGGCGGCGCTGGCGGAGCTGGGGGTGGCCGCCGCGGCCCTCCATTCCAATCTCGACGGGGCCTCGGCATGGGAGGTGGAACGGCGCCTCGACGCGGGGGAACTCGACCTCCTCTATGTCGCCCCCGAACGCCTCCTCACCGAGCGGTTCCTCGACCAGCTCTCCCGCGTCAAGATCGCCCTGTTCGCCATCGACGAGGCCCACTGCGTCTCCCAGTGGGGCCACGACTTCCGGCCGGAGTACCTGGGGCTGGACCTCCTCCCCCAGCGTTTTCCCGGCGTCCCGCGCCTGGCGCTCACCGCCACCGCCGATCCCCCCACCCGCCGCGAGATCCTGACGCGGCTGAAACTCGACGGCGCCCGCGTCTTCCTTGCCTCCTTCGACCGTCCCAACCTCCGCTACCGGGTGGTGGACAAGGAGGGGGACCCGCGCCGGCAGTTCCTCCGGTTCTACCAGGAGGAGCACGCGGGGGAGGCCGGCATCGTCTACCGCTTCTCCCGCGCCAAGGTGGAGGCCACCGCCGAGTGGCTCAAGGCGCAGGGGCTCGACGCCCTGCCCTACCACGCGGGGATGAACGCCGCCGACCGGGCCGCGACCCTCGACCGGTTCCGCTCCGGTGACGGGGTCGTGGTGGTGGCCACCATCGCCTTCGGGATGGGCATCGACAAGCCCGNNTCGCCCACCTCGACCTGCCCAAGAGTTTGGAGGCCTACCACCAGGAGACGGGCCGCGCGGGACGCGACGGCGCCCCCGCCGACGCCTGGATGGCCTACGGCCTCCAGGACCTCTTCAACCTCCTGTACTTGATCGATTCCTCGGAGAGCGAGCCGGCCCGCAAGGCGATCGAGCGGCGCAAATTGGACGCCCTCCTGGCCTACTGCGAGGTCACCGACTGCCGCCGCCAGGTCCTCCTCCGGTATTTCGGCGAGGAGATGCCCGCCCCCTGCGGCAACTGCGACACCTGCCTCGAACCCGCCGCCACCTGGGACGCCACCACGGCGGCGCAAAAGGCCCTGTCGGCGGTCCACCGCACCGGCGGGCGGTTCGGCGCCCTCCATCTCATCGACCTCCTCCGCGGCGAGGCCACGGAAAAGGTCCTCCGCCACGGGCACGACAAACTCCCCACCTTCGGCGTGGGGACCGAGCTCGACCTCCGCGGATGGCGCAACGTCTTCCGCCAGCTCGTCGCCCGGGGCTGCCTGAAAACCGACCTCGACGGCTACAACACCCTGGCCCTGACCCCCAGGGCCTGGCCCGTCCTGAAAGGGGAAGAGCGCCTCGCCCTGCGCGAAGAACGCAAGAGCGCGAAGAAAACGAAAAAGCGCAGGGTATCAGAGGAGGCCGCGGCCCCTTTATTCGGCCACGAGGCCCGCTTCGAGGCCCTCCGCGCCTGGCGCATGAAGGTCGCCCGGGCCCGCGGCGTCGCCCCCTATGTCGTCTTCCACGACCGCACCCTGCGCGAACTCGCCGCCCGCAATCCCTCCACCCTCGAAGAGCTCGCCGGGATCACCGGCATCGGCGAACAAAAGCTCAAGCACTACGGCAACGCGGTCCTGAAGGTCCTTAAGGGAGTTGAAGCATGAAAATGGCTCGGACACATCTTGTCCAAGTTGGCGCCTATACTGCATGGTAATGAAAAGTGGCCTGAGTCTTAATCCTTCAAATTAAAAGACTTGGGCTTGACCGGCATGGGCGCGCCGAGTATAGTTAAACCGATTGAGATTCGGGTTTTTGTAGATTGCTTTGGCCAGAAAAGGGAGAACGGATGCCCAGAATCTTCGACAACATCGAGCAACAGCTACTTCCCACCTTAAGACAAACGATCGAAGTATCCGACCGTGCCGATTTCTGTGTGGGCTATTTTAATCTCCGGGGATGGAAGCAGATCGATTCCTTCATCGAGCGGTGGGATGGAGGGGAGGGCCATTGTTGCCGGCTGATGGTGGGCATGCAAAGACTTCCCCAGCATGAATTGCAGGAAGCGGTCAGCCTGATACGGAAGGATGAGGGCCTCGACCAGCAAACTGCCCTAAAACTCAAGAAACAACTGGCGGAGGATTTCAAGGAACAGTTGTGCATGGGCATCCCCACGGCCGAGGATGAGGCGGGATTGCGCCGGTTGGCGAAACAATTGCGTGCCAAAAAAGTAGTCGTCAAACTATTCCTGGCCTATCCACTCCATGCAAAACTCTATCTCCTTTTCCGGCCGGACCCCATCAATCCCTCTGTCGGATACCTGGGTAGCAGCAACCTGACCCTGGCCGGCTTGTCCAACCAGGGCGAACTGAATATTGATGTTATGGACCACGATGCCTGCGCCAAGCTGGCATCGTGGTTCGAGGAGCGATGGGGAGACCGGTGGTGCATCGATATTTCCGACGAATTGGCGGAAATCATTGAGACAAGTTGGGCGCGCGAAGACCTAATCCCCCCTTACCATATCTATCTGAAGATGGCCTATCACCTCGCCCAGGAGGCCCGCTCGGGCATTGCGGAATTCAAGATCCCCCGCGAATTCCAGGATGTCCTGTTCGAGTTCCAAAAAAAAGCGGTGCAGATTGCGGCCCACCATCTGAACAAGCGTGGCGGCGTTCTGATCGGCGATGTCGTGGGGTTGGGCAAAACCCTCATGGCCACGGCCGTGGCGCGGATCTTCGAAGAGGATTACTACTTGGAAACGCTGATCCTCTGCCCCAAGAACCTGCAACAGATGTGGGAAGATACCCGGCTCCGCTACCGGCTTCACGCCCGGGTGATGCCCTACTCGGTCGTCCAAAACGAACTGCCGGATCTCCAGCGTTTCCGCCTGGTCGTCCTGGATGAAAGCCATAATCTGCGAAACCCGGAGGGCCAACGCTACCACGCGATACACGATTACATCGAAAAGAATGAAAGCAAGTGCATCCTACTATCGGCCACCCCCTACAACAAGACTTACCTTGACCTCTCCAGCCAATTGGCCCTGTTCCTGGAGAAAGACCTCGACCTGGGGATCAGGCCGGAACGCCTTCTTGCCGACCTGGGAGAAACCGAATTCATCCGTAAGCACCAGTGCTCGCCCCGCTCTCTCGCGGCCTTTGAAAAAAGCGATCATCCCGACGACTGGTGCGATCTGATGCGGCTCTATCTGGTCCGCCGGACACGGAGCTTCATCAAGGAGAATTACGCAAAAAAGGATGAGGGCAACGGGCGGCAGTATCTCCAATACCCTGACGGCCGCCGCTCCTATTTCCCCGAGCGGGTCCCCAAAACGCTGAGTTTTAAGATAGACGATGCGGATCCCAACGATCCCTACGCCCGCCTCTATGCCCAGGATGTGGTGGACGCCATCAATAGTCTGTCCCTGCCGCGGTATGGGCTGGCCAATTACATCGCCCCGAAACCGGCCAAGCCCCCCACGCCCGCCGAGGCCAAACAACTGGACAATCTCTCCCGGGCGGGCAAGCGCCTGATGGGATTCTGTCGGACCAACCTTTTCAAACGGCTGGAAAGCAGTGGAATGGTCTTTTTGCAGTCCGTCGAGCGGCACATTCTGCGCAACGCGATTTTTCTTTATGCCTTGCAGAATAATAAGCCCCTGCCCATCGGCCCGCAGGATATCGGACTGTTGGACAGCCGCAATTTCGACGGAGATGCTGATGCCACGATCGGCACGCTTGAGCTGTTTGAGGGCGACAGCAATGGCGAAGAAACTCCTGAGGCGAATTTCCGGACCGAAGGCGAGCTGGCGACGCTGGCTGGCAGGATGTACAGTGATTACGCCACCCGCTACAAGTCCCGGTTCAAATGGCTCGAATCCGGATTATTCGTAAAGGCCCTCGCAAAAGACCTGAAAGCGGATTCCGATAAACTGCGCCGGGTGCTGGATCTGGCGGGCCCATGGGACCCCGCCCAGGACACGAAACTGCAAGCCCTGTTCAAACTGATCCAGAAAAAGCATCCCACGGAAAAAGTCCTCATCTTCACCCAATTTGCGGATACGGTCCGGTATATCGCCCGCCAATTTCAACTCAGCGGGCTCCCCCAGAGCGCGGGCGTTACCGGAGGGGATGACGATCCGACCACCCTGGCCTGGAGGTTCAGTCCGGTCAGCAACGAAAAAAGGGAGCGGATCAACCCGGCGGATGAAGTGCGGGTCCTGGCGGCCACCGATGTCCTAAGCGAAGGGCAGAATCTCCAGGACGCCCACATCGTGGTCAATTACGATCTCCCCTGGGCCATCATCCGGCTCATTCAGCGGGCGGGCCGCGTGGACCGTATCGGCCAGCTTGCCGATACCATCTTCTGCTACTCCTTCATGCCCGCCGATGGGGTGGAACGCATCATTCGGCTGCGGCATCGGGTCCGGGAACGGCTAAGGCAAAATGCCGAGGTGGTGGGAGCCGACGAAGCCTTCTTCGACGACGACAACAACGAGCAGGCTGTCCGCGATCTCTACAACGAAAAGGCGGGGATTCTGGACGGGGACGACGACACCGAAGTGGACCTCTCCTCCTATGCCTATGAAATCTGGGAGCAGGCGATCAAGAAGGAGCCCGAGCTGAAGAAAATCATCCCCGCCCTGCCCGCGGTCGTCTTTTCGGCCAAACAGCACAAAGCCACACCGGCTGACCCTGAAGGTATCCTGGTTTATTTGAAAACCCCTGAAGGGAACGACGCCCTGGCATGGATGGACAAGCACGGCCACAGTGTCACCGAATCCCAGCTTCGAGTCCTCAAGGCCGCTCAATGCGAACCCGACACCCCGGCCCTGCCCAGGGATGAAGAGCATCATATGCTCGTGAAAATGGCGGTGGAGCAGGTATTGAAGGAGGAGAAGAACATCGGCGGTGGCTTGGGACGTCCTTCCGGCGCCCGGTTCAAGACCTACGAGCGGCTCAGCCGGTATGCTGAGAAGGTGCGGGGGACCCTCTTTGAGCCGCCTGATCTCCGAAAAGCCATTGATGAGATCTACCGGTTTCCCCTTCGGCAGACGGCCACGGACACGCTCAATCGCCAGATGAAAACCGGAATATCGGATGAGGAGTTAGCCCGTCTGGTTATGGATCTTCGCCAGGATGGGCGCCTCTGCGCCATTCACGAAGAGGAAGAGGCCAAGGAGCCGCGGATCATCTGTTCCCTGGGTTTGAGAAATGGCTGATCACTCCTCCGCTTCGGGGTTGAATCTCTACATCATCGCCGGGCCGAACGGCGCGGGCAAGACCACCTTTGCCCGAAAATTCCTGCCTGACTATGCCCGCTGTCTTGAATTCATCAATGCGGACCTGATCGCGGGGGGACTTTCCCCCTTTGCCCCGCAAAAAGCCGCGGTGGAGGCCGGTAAGATCATGCTCCGCCGTTTCAAGGAATTGGCGGGCCGGAAAGAGGATTTCGGTTTTGAAACTACCCTTGCCGGCACCACACTCGTGCGGCAGATCGAAAACCTGAAATCCCAAGGCTATCGCGTCCACATATTTTATCTGTGGCTGGCTTCACCCGAGCTGGCTCTCCAGCGGATAGCCGATCGGGTCCGCAACGGCGGCCATGATGTTCCAGAAGCCGTAGTCCGTCGCCGGTTGGACAAAAGTTTGCGCAATTTCCTGAACGCATATATTCCTCTGGCCGACACATGGATCATTTTCGATAACTCCGGTGAGATTCCCACGACGGTCGCGTACCGGGACGCGGCCGCTCTGCGCATTGATGATGCCGGGACCTATGAAGCCCTTTTGGAACGAGGCAAAGTGAAATGAAGAAAGAGATTCTGTCATCCACGCCACCCCCGTCCATACCATTGCTGGCCTTCCAGGCCCTTAAAGAGGCCGTGGCCGAGGCCATCGCCCAGCATAAACGCAACGGCCTGCCGATCGTGGTCCTGAAGGAAGGGCGCATCGTCACCATCCCGGCGGATCAAATCATAGTGCAGGAACCCTCCGCCCCGTATGGCGGAGAAGCGCCGAGTCGCTGACCGCCCATGCCTTTCCCCCTCGCCGGCGCCCGCCGCCATCTCCAAGCTTTCGATTTTGAGAACCTCTTCATCCAGGACCTGGGCTGGGACCATTACCGTCAGGCCTTCGATGTTCCCGTGGACGGCGAATCGTACCGGATGGAAGGGGTGGCGGAGAAGCGGGGCTTCGCCGTCCTGCTCCATACGGCCCCGGCCGGTCAGGCTGTGCCGGCCTATCCGATGCGCCGCAGGATCGAGCGGCAGACCGCCAAGTGCGTCCACGAGCACCTCATCATCTTCCGGGACACGGCCGGCACCGTCCAGGTCTGGCAGTGGGTCAAGAAAGAGCCCGGCAAGCCGCTGGCCTGTCGGGAGCACACTTACACCAAGGGCCAATCGGGCGACCCTCTTCTCCAAAAACTTCAAGAGCTCTATATTGCCTTTGAGGAAGAAGAATACATCGCCCTTCCCGATGTCACCCGCCGGGCCCGGGCGGGCTTCGATGTCGAGCGGGTCACCAAGCGCTTTTACGACCGGTTTAAGGCCGAGCACGCCGATTTCCTGAAGTTCATCAAGGGCATCCCCGACGAGGGGCTCCACCGCTGGTACGCCTCCGTCATGCTCAACCGCCTCATGTTCATCTACTTCATCCAGAAAAAGGGCTTCCTGGACGGCGACGCCGGGTACCTCAAGAACAAACTCATCCAGATGAAGGGCGAGGGGAAGAACCAATACTATTCCGACTTCCTCTGCCCCCTCTTCTTTGAGGGCTTTGCCAAGAAGGAATCCGACCGCTCCGCCAAGATCAACCGCCTCCTAGGGAAGATTCCCTATCTTAACGGCGGGCTGTTCCTCAAACACCAGATCGAGGAACTCCACGGCCAGACCATTACCGTTGCCGACACGGCCTTCGACCAGCTCTTCAATTTCTTCGAGCAGTACCAATGGCACCTGGACGAGCGGCC
>DCUZ01000091.1:9068-39586 GCA_002327305.1 Holophagales bacterium UBA2201
GCCTACTACACCAAGGAGGACATCACCGAATACATCGCCAAGAGCACCATCGTCCCACGCCTTTTCGACATGGCCAAGCCCAAGTGCAAGGTGGCCTTTGAACGGGAGGGAGACGGCCCCGATACCACCGTCTGGCGTCACCTCCAGGCCGACCCCGACCGTTATATCTACGAGCCCGTCCGCCGGGGGGTGGTGCGGGAGGATGGCACTATGTTGCCGGAATCCGACTTGCCCCCCCATGTGCAGAAGGGGATGCACGACCCCAAGGCCCGGATGTTCGACAAGAACTACAACCTCAAGGAGGCCCACCTCGAAGACGCGGAAGGAAAGCCGCTCACCCTTCCCACCGAGACCTGGCGCGAATATGTGGCCCGGCGCGAGCGGTGCCTAAGTCTGCGGGACAAGCTCGGCAACGGGGAACTCCGCGAAATCAACGACCTCATCACCCACAACCTGGACCTACGGCAGTTCGCCCAGGATGTGATCGAAAACAGCGAGGGGCCGGAACTTCTGCGGGCCTTCTGGCAGGCCATCGAGTCGGTCACCGTCCTGGACCCCACGGTGGGGTCCGGCGCCTTCCTCTTCGCCGCCCTCAACATCCTGGAGCCGCTCTATGAGGCCTGCCTGGACCGGATGGAGGCCTTCCTGGCCGAGCTGGAACGGTCCGGCGCCAAACACCGGCCGGAGAAATATGCCGACTTCAAGAAGGTGCTGGAGGCCATCGCCCGGCACCCCAACCGCAAGTATTTCATCTACAAGTCCATCATCATCAACAACCTCTACGGCGTGGACATCATGGACGAGGCGGTGGAGATCTGCAAATTGCGCCTCTTCCTCAAACTGGTCGCCCAGGTGGACGCCGCGGAGCGGATCGAGCCCCTGCCGGATATTGACTTCAACATCCGCGCCGGCAACACCCTGGTGGGGTTCGTCTCCCTGGACGAGGTCCGGCAGGCCGTCAATAAGGAGAAAAGCGGCCAGGGGAAGATGGTATTTTCCAATGTTCTGGGGGTCATTGAAGAAAAGGCCCGGGAGGTGGACCGTCTTTTCAAGGCCTTCCGGGCCCAGCAGACGGAGCTGGGCGGGGAGGTAACGCCCGAGGACAAGAAATCCTTGCAGGCGCGCCTGAGTGAACTGGAAGGGGAGTTGAACCGCTATCTCGCCGGAGAATACGGCATTTCTGTAGGGGCGCACGGCCGTGCGCCCTCTAAACGCATGCCCGAGACCCGCGTCGCGGAACCGAACGGGCGCATAGCCATGCGCCCCTACGAAGGATGGTTGGCCTCCCACAAGCCCTTCCACTGGTTCATCGAGTTCTACGGGATTCTCCAGAAAGGCGGGTTCGATGTAGTGATTGGAAATCCGCCGTATGTGGAGTATAGCAAGGTATTTAATGATTACACTCTAAGAAATTATGAAACTTTAGAATGTGGAAATCTATATGCCTGCGTTATCGAGCGAAATAGTCATATTCAAAAACATTGCGGGCAGACCGGAATGATTATTCCTCATTCTGCAATATGTACAGACAGAATGGCTAATCTTCAAGACATACTATTGGGACAAGATAATAAAATATGGCTTTCTACATTTTGCATTCGTCCATCAAAGCTATTTGATGGAGTAGATCAGCGCCTTTCTATTTTTATCGTTGCATGTGGCAGGAATGAACGAACAGTATATTCATCCTGTTATCACAGGTGGCATGGCAACTACCGCCCTTTTCTTTTTAGCAGCATATCTTTTGCGGATGTGACTGATTTCGAGTATTCGAATTCAGTGCCGAAGGTGGAACGATTGTTGGAAATAGATATTTTGCATAAGATTAGCAAAATGAAAAAGATGGCAGAAAATATATCAGTGCGGACAGGCGCTAAAGTTTATTTCCATAATGCACCAAGGTATTGGATCCGCGCTATGGATTTTGCGCCATATTTTTGGAATGAGCGAGATGGTCAGCAACTCTCAACTCAGGTCAAAATAATACTAGTTCCAATTAAGGAAGCATCACTGACTATGGTAACTATACTAAATAGCTCATTGTTCTATTGGTGGTTTATTGTCTTTTCTGATTGTCGTCACTTGAACATGAGAGAAATTGAGCGCCTGCCAATAGACTTGCAAAGTGTAGGACAACAGAAAAGACAGGATCTTAATGCATTGCGCAACAAGCTAATGGAAGACTATAAAAGGAATAAAAATAGGAAGACATGCGAATATAAAGCCACTGGAAAAGTAAAGTATGATGAATATTATCCAAAGCATTCAAAGCCCATTATCGATGAAATTGATAAGATCTTTGCAACCCATTATGGTCTAAATGCAATAGAGCTGGATTTTGTTATTAACTATGACATCAAATACCGCATGGGCCAAGGAGCCGGCGCGGAAGAGGAATGAGAGTAATGGCAAATTTAGAGGAGGTGTTGGTCGGGTACAAGAAATATATTGAAATTAAGGCCACTGAGCATTTCAAACGGTTCTGCGCCAGAGAAAAGGATAATCTAGATTCGTGCATTGCAGAGGCTGTATATTTTAATTTGCTTCGAACAGGAAGATACGATATATCAATTGCAGAGGATGTGAGCAAAGGCGGAGCTGATTATTTATGCAAGGTAGGAGATCGCGAGTTCTTAGCAGAAGTCACAACGTTGGATTCAGATGCAGTAGAAAGACGATCCGGATGGAAAAATGAGATTCCCATTACCGGCGAAGTATTTGCCTTCGATACCATATCGGTCAACCTCTGCCGGAAAGCCATAAAAAAGGTCCCGCAGCTATCCGGTATCTCTATGCCGAGGTTATTGGTTATTGGTTCCCGCCATGTCGGGGCTTCTGCTTTAATGGGATGTCTACCGGCCGAATTGCTGCTGACCGGCGACCAGAAGATAGGCATTGACCTATCTTCCTGCAAATCTGTGAACGTGACTGATTTAGAGAATTCCGTATTCTTTCATAAAGAAAGGGAAGAAGGGGAAGATCTCCTGATAGACCGGCAATGTATCTCAGCCATTCTTCTAATGGGAATCCATGAAAGTAGCTGCACCTGTGTGGGTCTGCTTCATCCCCAGCCTTTATATGAATTCTCGCCATCGCTCCTGCCCAAGATCCCCTTTGCCCGCCTAAAGAAATGGCCTCCAGCCAAAGAAGCGTTTGAAATCGAATGGATTATCTCTCATCCTGATTCGTATTCTTGGTATTATCAATCCATAGAATTGACAGACAAGGAACTTAAAAACCTATGAGGAAGAGGTGATCGAATGCCCCGCCCCTCCCTAACCGTTCCAGTTAATCCGAAGGTCCTATCATGGGCCAGTTAATCGGCAGGATTACTATGAAAGGATTCGAAAAATGAATCCCAAGATCCAGCCAATCCTGCTGGAACTTCATGAAGCATTAAGGGGGATCTATGGCGCGCGGATGGAGAGGGCCGTATTGTTCGGGTCTTACGCGCGGTCGCAGGCCGAAGAGGGCTCGGATATTGATGTGCTGGTGGTTCTTGACGGCCCCGTGCATCCTTCCGAGGAGATCGCCAGGACGGAGGAGGCGGTAGCTTCCTTGTCGCTGAAATGGGACCGTGTGATCTCCTGCGCCTTCGTCTCCAGGGAACGATACCAGAACGAGAACAGTCCCCTGCTGATCAATGTCCGGAACGAGGGGGTGGCCCTGTGACAGAGGAGCAGGCCGTCCTGCTTGAAAAAGCCCGTTCTTTCCTCGCGGCCAAAGCAAAGAAGAAAGAGTGAAATCTCCGGCGCCTTCCGCATTGCCGAATGAAGCATGGCAGTCCCGCTGGGAAATCGCGGACCGGCCCAAGGAGTTGTTCGCGCTGGGGAACCAAGCCCTCCTCAACGGCCCCGCCCTGGCCATCTTCTGCTCCTCGCGCTGCCCGGGGAGCATCATCCTGAAGGCTTGCGATGCGATGAAGGAGTTGCGGGACGAGGGCCGAACCATCATCGGCGGCTTCCACTCGGCCATCGAGAAGGAGTGTCTGGATATCCTATTGCGCGGCCGCTCGCCCGTCATCCTCTGCCCCGCCCGATCGCTCCACGGCATGCGATTGAAGTCGGTATGGAAGATGCCCCTCGATGAAGGGCGCCTGCTCATTCTTTCGCCCTTCCAAAAGAAGCACTCCCGCATGACAGCCGATCTGGCCCACCAGCGCAATCTCCTCGTCGCCTCCCTGGCCGACGAAATCCTGATCCTGCACGCAGCCCCCAAAAGCAGGGTCGAATTCATCTACGGCCTGGCGGGCGCGCTGGGCAAACCGGTGCGAGCCCTGAATGATCCCGCCAATGTACCGCTCTTCGCCCGCGGGATGGCCCCCTGGGGCCGCTATTGACTGATTGAATAGACTGTTTTCGGCCTGAAGTAACCTTTATTCCCCAGCGACTTCATTTTCCGGCCCTTCATGCAGGAGCGCTTCCAACTGAGGGATGATGCGTTGTGTCAGCGCCTCCAGGTCGCCGCCGCGGCAGTTGTGTTCCACCATGAGGTCCCTGAGTTCGAGGTAGTAGTCCAGGAGCGTCTCGTAGCAGGGCCTGGGGGCGGCGGCCTTGGCGCCCGCGCCGATCGCCGGGGCGTCCTGAACCGCCTCTGCCACCGCCTCGGCGAAGGCGATGAGCTTGCCGTGGAGGGGCGCCAGTTCCGCGGGCGGGGCGATGCCGCGCAGGCCGGCGAGCTTCCCCTCGACCGTCTCCAACGCCCCGGCCTTTCGCCCCGGTTCCCGCGCTTCCCGCACCAGACGGAGCAGGTCCTCCGGTTCCCCCCGCATCACCCGCTCGAAGGCATCGTCGTAATCCTTCAGCGAGGCCATCCATGTTGCGCAGGATGCACCCGCTGCGGTGGAGATGGCATTCAAGAAGAGCAATGCCGTCGTCAGCATTCCACAAGCGATCATTCGTCTTTCAATCATCATATCCTCAACGTTCCCGAGGAGCATCGGCTGAAACAATGCTCACGGGCACTCCTGGGGGTTCCACCCGGTGATGCCGCAGGGGGCCGTGTCGGCGCCCTGGGGCCGGCCGGGGCCGTAGGAGCCCTCCACTTTTTCACCCCTCTACTTTGATTCCGATCCTCCGGATGTTTTCAGGAGGAGCGGAGGCGTTGCCAGGAGCGGCGGAGAAGGGGGCAGATTGACGCTTGGGCGGCCAGTCCTCCTGGTTCTACCGCCGGTCCGCTCGATGCCGTTGGCATACTGCCAGGTCCAGTGCCCGGCATAGTCGTTGAAGGCCGGATCCAGGGCCGTGATCACGGCGTCCACGGTGCCGGTGAGGTATTCGGCCGATTGCACCGTCCCCGAGACCGTCCACACGGCCGTGAGGACATCCACGCCCGATGAATTTTTGTAGGTTTTGGTCTTCTGGATGGTGTAGGGCGTCCCCGGTGTCAGGGGCACAGCGGCAAAATCGGCCGGCGCGGTGGCCTCGAAATTCAGCCACATTACATAGTTCGTCGGTGTGATCCAAATCATGCCGAACTCCAGGGTGTCCTGGATACCCGTCAGCATCCCCCCATCGGCCTGAAGCAGGAAGGGGTTATTGATGAACCCGGACCAATCGCCGTTGTTGGTCTGCGTGGCGGCTCCGGCCAGAACGGCCCCCGAGGGAGGTTGCTCAATTTTTCCCATATCGAAGGTGTGGTACCACATGCCGGCATAATTCTTATAAGAGGCATCCAGGGCATTAACCAGCATGTCCATGGTGCCGTAGAGGTGGTCTGCCTCATAGGATCCGTAGTAATGGTAGGTGCTTTCCAGGACTGCCTGGCCGCTGGAATTGGTATAGTTCAGCATGTAGCTGAACTCGAACGGCTGGCCGTGGACCAGGGGGATCGGTGTGTTCAAAGTGGCGGCATAGCCCAACCACATGACATAGTTGGTGGGTGTGATGTAGACGATCCCCTCGCCTTCATGGCTGACGGCGGTGAGCATGCCGTTCTCCACGACCATCGTTCCGGCAGAATTGATATAGCCCTCCCAGTCGCCGTTGTGGAACTGCCGGTAATAGCCGTGGTAGGTCCCGCTTTCGGTGCTGGTGGTTGGACACTCCTGCGGCTCCCACCCGGTGATGCCGCATCCCGCCGCGTCGGCCCCCTGGGGCCGGCCGGGGCCGTAGGAGCCCTCCACCCCGTCGGCCGTGCGGGGGACGACGAGATAGTAGGTGTTGCCGGCCGCGGATGAAAAGGTCTCGGCGAGGTCGCCGCCGGCGTCGGTGCAGACGATGGAGGCATGGCTGAAGGTGCCGCTGGTGTTCAGCGCGTCGAGGCCGCCCTCATAGATGGTGTAGTCCTCCGCCGTGCCGCAGGTGGCGTCCCAGGACAAGGTGACTTGATCGCCGGTTTTCCACGCCCGCAGGGAGCCGCCGGGGATGGCCATGGGGGAGCCCCCCTCTCCCGCGGTCCGGAACCGCCAGGTCCCGCCGATGGAGGGGGTGACGCCGGCGGCGCCCACCGCCTCCACGCGCCAGAAATACCAGGTGAAGGGGAGCAGGCCCGAAACCGGCCGCTCGCTCGCCGGCAGGTAGCGGTCGTACAGCGGCGGGGGATCGGCGGTGCCGAAATAGAGGGTGTAGCAGGCAGCGTCCGGCGCGTCCTCCCAGTCCAGGACGACGGGCGCCGTCACCCCGACGGCGCCGTCGGCGGGGGCGAGGGGGGAGAAGGCCCCCGGCGGCGGGCCGCACACGGCGCAGGCGTAGGGGAGGGCGATCTCCACATCGTCCACCTCGGCCCACCAACTCCAATCCATGGCGTAATAGACGAAGCGGAGGATGAGGTCGGAGAGGCCGGCAAACGGGGTCAGGTCGAGGACCACCTGCAGGCCGGGCCCCAGAGGGGAATGGCTCTCGTCCCAGAAGAGGAGATTGGTCCAGAAGGAGCCGCCGTCGTGCGAGAGGTCCACGGCGAACCCGTCCACCCCTCCCCCCGCGGCCGCGTCGCGGTAGGCGCTCCGGAAGGAGAGGGTGGCCGCCGTGGCGTAGAGGGGCGGGGTGGAGCCGTAGGGCTGGCAGAGGGTGGCGGAGGAGGCGTAGGGGAGAGAAAAGGCGGGGGTCCACAGTTCCGTATCCATGGTGGAGCCCGCGCCGCACCAGTCGCTGTCGGCCGCGGCGGCCAGGCCGGTCCCTCCGGTGTAATTGGGGAGGCCGGTGGATGCGGTGCTCTCCCATACGCACATTCCGCCGTTGTCCACCACCTGCCACTCCGTGGGAGGCCAGGCCTCGAACCGCTCCGCCAGCAGAGGATGATCGCGCTTCCCCACGGAAAGGTCCCAATGCTGGGTCCAGGTCCGTCCGTTCCCGGTGAGGGTGAGGGTGAAGGGGATGCCGGTCATGCAGTCGAGGGTGGGGGGGAGGATGACGACGAAGGGCGTCGTGGATGAGGCCTCCGTGCCCGCGGGGATGGAGGGAAAGATCGCTTCGTCCACCGGGATGGCCACGCCGGGGGCGCCGGTGGTCAGGACGCCGACGATAGCGGTGGCGGCGCCCGATCCTCCGTTCCACACGAACGACCAAACCTGGAGGGTCTCGCCGGGTTCCGCCACCCTGTTGCCGTGACCCGCGCCGCCGAACGGGCAGGCATCGGAGATCTCCGTCCGATTCAGCCACAGAACGGGGGGGGCGGTGGTGAAGGTCGATTTGCGGGTGGAGGTGGTCCCGCAGGCGTTGACGGCTTTGATGAACCAGGTGTAGGTGGTGTTGCCCACCAGGCCGGACACCTCGAAGGGGCTGGCGATGATCCCCGCCTGATAGAACGGCGGCGGGACCGTCGTGCCAAGATAGAGCTCGTAGGATTCGGCCTCCGCCGAGGGGCTCCATTCCAGAAGGACCGGGACGGCCACCTCCAAGGCGCCGTCGGGGGGGCTGAGGAGAGAGAAGGGGCCGGGGGGGGCGGTGCATTCAAAGGTGGCGATGAAGTCCTGACCGGTTGCATCGGCGTCGCTGATCGTCGCTTCCAGGAATGGCGGTGCGAAGGAGTAGCCGGCCACGCCCGGAGTGATGGTGTAGGCACCGGGGGAAAGGTCGCTGAAAACGAATCCTCCGCCGGCACTGGCGGTGGTGCTCATGCTCGCGTCCCCGGAAAGGAGGATTTCCACCCCGGCTTGGATATCACCGCTGACGGTTCCGGAGATGACGAAGTACCCGTTGATGATATGGGTGAACGACTGGCTCCAGCATCCCTGATCAGAGGCAACGGCCGCGGTGAAGATGATGTCGCCCGAGGAGCCGTCCGGGACGGTGAACTGCGCCGTCCGGGTCACGGTGGCCCCCGCGGCGATATCGCCGAAAGTCACCGGCATGGCGGTGCTCCAGACCACTCCGGGGTAAGGCGTGGTCAGCGTGGCGGCCACGGCCGCTGCGGAGGCGTCGCCGTGATTTTGGAGGGTCAGCGATAAGGTGTAGACCCCGGCAGAAGAGGTGAGGGAGGAGGCGCTGCGCAGGACCATCGGGTGGGTGGCCGAGCCGCCGATGTGGACATTGAGATCCGCCGGGTCGTTGGCGATGGTGTCATCGCTGTTGGTCACGCGCAGGGAGAGGAAGTCCACCGGCGTACAGGCCCTTGAGAGTGTGTAAGGGTAGGTCAGTGTCTGAAAGCCGTTCTGGGCGATGGGGCCGAAGGTCTGCGTCGGCTGGCTGAAGTCCACCCCCGAGGTCCAGGCCGACAGGGTCACCTGGAAGGTGCCCGTGTAGTCCGCGTTGCCGCTGTTGGTATAGGTGACCAGGACGGCGTTGACACCGTGGACCTGGGTGCGGGTGAGAATATGTTGCGCCTCGTTGATTGCCACTGCAAAGTTCTTCGTGAACGCCCCGGCGGAGGAGCTGATATTGAGGGTGAAGGGGATGTCCCCCGCGGAGGCGGCGCCGTCCACGTTGATGGTGTAGGAGATGGTCTGGGTGGCCCCGGGGTCGAGGGTCCCAACGTTCACCGTGGTGGGGGCGCTGATGGTGACGCCGGAGTGGGTCTCGCTGAGGCTGGCCGTTACATCGGAGAGGTTAATGTTGCCGGTGTTCTGAAGGGTCAGGTTCAAAAGGTAACTCCCTCCGGGGTCTACCGCGGTGGGTGTGTGCGATTGCAGGGCGATGTTGGCATAGTCGCCGCAGTTGTAGAGCCGGTAGAGGTCCTGCTGGATGAGGCCGGTGACGAAGACGTAGATGGACCCCGTCCCGCCCGGCGCGGCGTGGATGTCGATCCCCTGCATGGCGTCGCACCCGTTGGGGACGAAATTGGCCGGCATGACGGAGAACATGTTGGCGGGGTTGGAGATGTCCACGATGTCGAAACCGCCGGTCTGGCTGCAGCGCCCCAGGGCCAGATAGGCGTACTTGTCGTCCGCGTAGCCCCCCATGGCCAGGGAGAACTCGGCGGTCCCCCGCCCGGTGTAGACCCCCAGGAGGTTGCCGTTGGGGACCGAGTAGGCGTGTAGGCCGTAGGTGGACGAGGCGCTCGACGCCATGACGTAGAACCGGTTGTCCCGGGCGAACCCGCCGTAGGACTTGATGTCGGAGTTCGACACGATAAGGTTGACGCTGTTGGGGAAGTTGGAGACGTCCCACATCTTGAAGCCGCTCTGGCCGGAGTGGGCCACGAGGTAGGTTTTGTTGTCGTAGCTGAACGCCTGCATCCAGTCCACGAACGCCGCCGAAATGACCGAGGTGGTGGAGGGGGGCTTGGCCTGGGAGGAGGAGCCGGGCTCGGTGAAATCGTAATATTCAAAATAGGTGGCGAACGGCAGGACCAGGTAGCGCTTGCCGGCGGGCGTGACGAAGACGCCGAACACCTTGACGTCGTCCTTGTCCACGTAACCCCGCTGGGTGGGGGTGTTAGCGTTGATGGAGGCATCATAACTACGGAGTTTTTTGCACTTGGTGGCGAGGAACAGCATGGGATCGCCCGGGAAGCTCTCCCCATAGGTGGCCACCGTGCCGTCATCGCCGCAGGAGAAGGAGAGGTTCTCCGTGCCCCCCGCCCAATATGGATTGGCGGGGTTGGAGTTGTTGATCGCCCCGAAGTAGTTGAGCCCCAGGATGTACAGATGGCTCCCGTGGTCGAAGATCTGGCAGGGGGAATAGCCCTGGCCGCCGGGCACCGTCATCAGGTGCTGGAGGTCGCAGGTCTGGGCCTGAGCCTGCGAGGCATGAAACAGAGAGGCGATCATGATTACAGCATTTGCAAAAATGACACCAAGACGATGTCGTGATTTGGTGAAGGGGCAAACCCTCCACCGGCAAAACACCTGAATGCTATTCATAGTGTCCCCCCATCAGATCCATACATTTTTTTGACAGAAGCGAAGCCGGGCCGCAACCCTTGGTTGATCCATCGGTTTTCATCGCGTTGCTCCGTGAATAGGTTAGTCCTTTGAAACTATATTGTCAAGGGGGACAACCGGCAAGATAAAAGTATGAACGATCCCGGTTTCGGGGAGGGACATCAGCAGCAGGCGGCCCTCCCCTCACGGGCACTCCTGGGGGTCCCACCCGGTGATGCCGCAGGCGGCCGTGTCGTCGCCCTGGGGCCGGCCGGGGCCGTAGGAGCCCTCCACCCCTGCGGCGGTGCGGGGGACGACGAGGTAGTAGGTGTTGCCCCCTCCGGGAGTGAAGGTCTCCGTGCGGTCGCCGCCGGCGTCGGTGCAGATCTTGGAAAGGTGGTCATAGCCGCCCGCCATTAAAGCGGCGAGGGTCCCTTCGTAGATGGTGTAGTCGTCGGCCACGCCGCAGGTGGCATCCCAGGAAAGGGTGATCTGGCCGTCGTTTTTCGATACCTGTAGGGAGCCGCCGGGGATGGCCATCGGGCCCACCCCAGCGCCGGTTTGGAAGGACCAAACGCCGCCGGAGGAGGCGGCGAGGCCGTAGGCGTTGACTGCCTCCACGCGCCAGTAGTACCCGGCGTCGGGATCCAGGGCCGTCACCGTCCGCTCACTTGACGGAAGATAGCGGTCGTAGAAGGGCGGCGGGTTGGTGGTGCCGAAGTAGAGGGTGTAGCAGGAGGCGCCGGCGGCGTCCTCCCAGTCTAAGGTGACATCGACGGAAACCCCGGTGGCGGCGTCGGCCGGATGGAGGAGGGCGAAGGCCCCCGGCGGAGGGCCGCACTTGGTGCAGACATGGGGGAGGCGCACCTCCGCATCATCCACCTCGGCCCACCAATGCCAATCCGCGGCGTGGTAGGTGAAGCGGAGGCGGAGATCGTCGAGGCCCGCATAGGGAGAGAGGTCGAGGAGGACCTCCTCCCCCGGGCCCAGGGGGGAGTGGTCTTCGTCCCAGGTCAGGAGGTTGGCCCAGAGCCCCCCCCCGTCGGCGGAGAGGTCCACGCCGAAGGCGTCATGGGCGCCGCCGGTGATCTCATCGCGGTAGGAGGCCCAAAACGCCAGCACGGCCGTTGTTTCGGGTGCGGGAGGCGGGGTGCCGTAGGGGAGGCACACCAGCGCGGCGGGATCGGCGGGGAGGGTGAAGGGGGGACTTTGCAGTTCGGTGTCCATGGTGGAGCCGGCTCCGCACCAGTCGCTGTCGGCCACGGCGGCCGCCCCGGTCCCGCCGGTGTAATTGGGCAGGCCGGTGGTCGCCGTGCTTTCCCACACGCACATGCCGCCGTCGTTGGCGACCGTCCACCCCGCGGGGGGCCAGGTCTCGAACCGTTCCAGGAAGAGGGCGTGATCCTGCTCCCCCACCGCGAGATCGAAGGGCGCTGTCAGGGAGGCCCCATCGCCGGCAAGGGAGAAGGTGAAGGGGACGGCGGTCATGCACGCCAGGTCGCCCGAGAGGATGACGACGAACGGCGCCGTGGAGGTGGCCTCGCCCCCCTCGGGAAGGGAGGGGAAAGGGACCCCGCCCACCACGACCGTCACGCCGGGGGCGCTCGTGGCGAGCGTGCCGGTGGCGCCGGTGACGGCGCCGGGGCCGTCGTTGTGGACCCACACCCAGAGTTGGATGGTCTCGCCGGGCTCGGCCACATGGTTGTCGTCCCCGATGCCGCCCGAGGGGCAGGCGTCCAGGATGACGGTGTGATGGAGGGATAAAAGGGGGCCGCCGGTGGAGAAGGCGGCCTTGCGCGTGAGAGATTCGCCGCACGCGTTGACGGCGCGGACGAACCAGGAGTAAGCGGTGTAGGGGGAGAGGCCGGAGGCCTCGAACTGGCTGGGGTCGATCCCCGCCTGGTACAGGGGCGGTGGGGAGGAGGTGCCCAGGTAGAGGTCGTATTCCTGCGCGTCGGAGGCATCGCTCCAATCCAGCAGGAGGGTGGAGGGCTGGTCGGCCGCGCCATCGGGCGGGGAGAGGAGGGTGAAGACGCCCGGGGCTTCCAGGACCAAGTCGGCCGCGGAGGCCCCCGCGGTGACGGCGCTCTGGCCGCAGCCGTTGGTGTAGCGGACGCGGTAGGTGTAGGTCTGGCCGTTCGTCCCCGCGGGGTCGGTGGCCTGCGTGGTTCCGTAGGCCAGGCCGGTGGCGATGGGGGAGCCGTCGCGCAGGAGGTCGTAGGTGCGGGTCCCCGTCCCGCCGTCGCCCCAGGCGGCGGCATCCTGGGCCCAGGTGATGAGGACGCCGGTGTCGGCACAGAGGTCGAGGTCGGCGGCGGTGTTGTTGGTCAGGCCGGAGGGGGGGGTGACGAGGTCGGCGGCCGCAGTGCCCGCGGTGGCGGCGCTTTCGCCGCAGCCGTTGTTGTACCGGACGGCGTAGGTGTAGGTCTGGTTGTTGACGCCCGAGTGGTCGGTGTATTGCGTGGTCCCGTAGGCGAGGCCGCTCTGAAGGATCGAGCCGTCGCGCAGGAGGTCGTAGGTGCGGGTGCCGGTCCCCCCGTCGCCCCAGTCGGCGGGGTCGGGGCTCCAGGTGATGAGGACGCCGGTGTCGGCGCAGGCGTCGAGGTCGGCCGCGGTGTTGTTGGTCAGGCCGGAGGGGGGGAGGCACGAGGGGCCGGAGGAATAGAGGCCCCCCGACTGCAGATAGGACGAGGTGCCGACCCCCCCCCAGACGATCATCGCCGTCCCGGTCCAGACGGCGGTGTGGTCGTCCCGGGCGTCGGGGGCGTTGGTGAGGGTGGTGGCCGACCAGCCGTTGGCCGAGGGGTCGTATTTCCCGCCGGTGTTGGTCGTGGGGTCGCCGCCCCACACGATCATCTCGGTTTCGGCCCAGACCGCGGTGTGGTACCGGCGGGCCGTGGGACAGGACGCGCCGGCGGAGGTGGCGCTCCAGGCGCCTCCCGGTATGTACCGCGCGCCGGTATTGGTCGTGCTGCCGACATCGCCGCCCCACACGATCATCTGGGTCCCCGTCCAGACGGCGGTGTGGGAGAACCGGGCGGAGGGGCAGTCGCCGGTGGTGGGGGTGGCGGTCCACCCCCCCCCGGGAGTGTACCGGCCGCCGGTGTTGGTCGGACTGCCCACGTCGCCCCCCCAGATGATCATCTCCGCGTTGGTCCAGACGGCCGAGTGGAAACACCGGGCGGAGGGGCAGTCGCCGGTGGCGGGGGTGGCCGTCCATGCGCCTCCCGGGACATAGCGTCCGCCGGTGTTCAGGTAGTTGCCGCCGTCGAACCCGCCCCAGACGATCATCTCCGTCCCCGTCCAGACCGCGGTGTGCCAGTATCGGGCGGCGGGGCTGTCGGTGGTGGTGACGGGGCTCCAGGTGTTCTCCCCCGGGTGGTATCGCCCGCCGGTGTTGGTGGCGGGAAATCCCCCCCAGACGATCATCTCGGTCCCCGTCCAGACCGCCCTGTGCTGATTCCGTGCGCCGGGGCAGTCTGTGCCGGTGGATGTGGCCGTCCAACTGTCGGTGGCCGGGGTGTAACGGCCGCCCGAGTTGAGATAGAACTGGGTCCCGTTGAATCCGCCCCAGACGATCATCTCCGCCCCCGTCCAGACGGCGGTGTGGAAATGTCTTTCCGAAGGGCAGGCGCCGCCGGTGGAAGTGGGCGTCCACCCCTCCCCCGCGCGCGCATTCGGAGCGGATTCAAGGCAAGCCGGAACGGACAGGGCATCGGTCGGGCCGGAGACGGGCGGATCGGTTCCCAGGTCCGGCTTCACCGCCTCGAACCATTCGTCGAAGGGCCGCTTGGGAAAGACGATGAGGCCCGCGGAGAGGGCTTGGGCGGTCATCCGGCCGGTCCAGCGGATGACGAAGGCCTCGGCGGTCTCCTCCACCGGTCCGATCGTTCCGGCCGGGGGATAGGGGCCCGCGGTTTTTGCGAATTCCGCCGCGCCGAGGAACAGGGTGGCGGGGGAGGCGGTCCGGTGGTCTTGCGCCATGGTCCCGTCCACGGCGAGGGACACCGCCTGGAAGCGTTGCCCGCCCAGGGCGGCGAAGTTGGAGGGGGTGAGCGATCCGCGCAGGGCCTCCGCCTCGCGGCGCCGGTCGCCGTGGAACCGGGGGTCGAACGCGTAGCGATCGCGGACGAGGCGGTCGGCCAGGAGGGGGCGGGCGAGGCATTCGGCGATCAGGACCGGATCGTTGCCCAGGGCGGCGAACAATTCCATCAACATGGCGGGGTCCTGGGTGTGCTCCGCCATCCGGTCCATCTCCGCCTGCAACAAGTCCGCCGTGAGGGACACCTGCCAGTACCCCGCCAGCGCGGCGCTTTTGCCGAGTTCATCCGCCACCGCGGCATCGAGCCGGTCCCGTGAAGCGGTCTGCTCGAAGGGCGGTTTGGGTTGCGGGTTGTCCAGGGGCCAGATGCGGTGGTTGTGATAGACCCGTTCGACGGCCTCCCGGGCCCGGACCCGCTGGTCGAAGGAGAGAGTATCGGCGGCCAGGAGGGAGGAAAGGAATAAAACGGTCAATGTTATGGCAAGGACCCAGCCTGATTCGCAGCCCCGATCCCCTGCCCGTCTATGGTTCATGGCTTACCCCCGTCAAATTGAAGGATGGTCATATTGATGTCCCATGAAAAGGGTAGGCCATCGGGCGGAGAATGTCAAGGAAGGGGGAAGGCGGAAGGGGGAAGGGGGAAGGGGGAAGGCGGAAGACGGAAGACAGAAGACGGAAGACGGAAAACTAAATGCTAAAAACTAAATGCTAATGGCTGAAGACTAAAGGCTAATGGCTGAAGACTAAATGCTGACAACTGTTCTTTCTGTTGCCTTCCTCCTTCCGCCTTCCGCCTTCAGCCTTCCTCCCCAGCTCTTCGCCCGTATTCAAACAGGTTCCCCGCCTGGTAGATCTCCCACTGGACGCCGGAAAAGGGCTGGCCCTTGCCCAGGGAGGCGTTCTTCGTCCGGTTGAACGCTTCACCGGTCCTCAAATCGAACTCCACCTCGTCCCCTTCGGATACGCCCGCCCCCAGGATGCCGGGGAAGGTGAGGATGGGGAAGGCGCTGTTGATGGCGTTGCGCTTGTAGATGGCCCCGAACGATTCGGCCACGACGAGACGGACGCCGAGGGAGGCGAAGCAGTCCACCGCCTGCTGGCGCGAGGAGCCGCACCCGAAATTGCCGCCGGAGACGAGGATGTCGCCGGGGCGGGCCTTCTCCGGAAAATCCTTGAACCCGTCGAGAGAGGTGAAGGTGTGGCGGCCCATCTGCTTGATGTCGGTGATGGCGAGGTGGGCGTTGTGGAAGATCATGTCGGTGTCGATGTTGTGCTTGGGGACGATGAGGACGCGGCCGGCGATTTTGGAGGGCTTATCCATGGCTCTACTCCTTCGGCTCCGTCAGGACGCCGGTGAGGGCGGCCCAGGCGGCGGTGGCGGGGGAGGCGAGGTAGGTGTCGCCGTCGCCCTGTTTCCCCTTGAAGTTGCGGTTGGAGGTGGAGACCTGCACCTCCCCCTTGCCGGTCATCCCCAGTTGCCCGGAGGCACAGCCGCCGCACCCGGCCTGGCTGACGATGGCGCCGGCCTCGAAGAGCGTTTGAAGATCGCCCGACTCGAGCAGTTTCTGCCACACGCCGCGGGTGGACGGCACCACCTTGAGCATGACGCCCGGGGCCACCCGTTTGCCCTTCAGGATGCCGGCGGCGACGTGGAGATCGGAGAACCGTCCGTTGGTGCAGGAGCCGATGAAGACGGAGTGGACCTTCCGGCCCGCGGCCTCCCTCACCGGCACCACGTCCGACGGCGAGCCGGGGCGGGCGACGGAGGGGACCACCGTGCCGAGGTCCAGGGTGACGGTGCGCTCGTACCGGGCGTCGGGGTCGGGGGCGATGGCGGGGAGGTCGCGCCCCCCGTAGAACTCCGCCGTCTCCCCGTCCACCGGGAAGAAGCCGATGATGCCCGCCATCTCGGTGACCATGCTCGAGACGGTGATCCGCTCGTCGAGGGTGAGGGCCGAGGCGCCGTCGCCGGTGAAGTCGACGGACCGGTCGAGGGCGCCGTCGCTTCCCAGCATCCCCAACAGGGCCAGCACCGCGTCCTTGGCCGTGGCGGGGGCTTTCAGCCGGCCCGTCAGTTCGATGCGCATGCTCCGGGGCACCTCGAACCAGGTGCGCCCGGTCTTGAAGGCGAAGGCGATGTCCACGTCGCCCATCCCCTGGCCGAAGATTCCGGCGGCGCCGAGGATGTTGAGGTGGGAGTCGGTCCCCACCACCGTGTCGCCGGGGACGGCGAGGCGGTTGTCGATGGTGACATGGGAGCCGATGCCGGCGTCCACGTCGAACACCCGCATCCCCTGACCTTCCGCGAAGAGGCGGCAGGTCATCTGGTTGTTGGCGTAGGGGATGGTGTTGGCGGGGACCTGGCAGTCGAAGGTGAAGACGGTCCTGTGCGGGTCGGCCACCGGGGCGTCGCCGTAGTGGGCCCGGAAGTTCTTCACCACGTTGGCCCCGCCGAAGTCGCGCGCCGACCTCACGTCGAGGTCCAGCCAGATGATGGACCCGGGCGCGACGGCGTCGCGGCTGCGGAGGGAGAAGATCTTTTCGATGGTCGTTTTGCCCATGGGGACTCCTTGTCAGTGCCTGATAATGCTAATGGGAGTGGCTTGAAAATGCAAGAGGTTTCCAGTGGGCTGGAAAGCTGTGAGGCTGGGACGCGAGGAGGCTGGGAGACGAGGAAGCTGGGATGCTGGGACGCGAGGCAGACGCAAATAGGCCCCGGGATGTCTGCCTAAGATGCTACAATCGACTGGTGAAACAGGAAGTCGATCGAAGGAAACTGGATCGCTGGAAGAATCTTGAGGTTTGGCGTCGGGCCGATGAATTCGCCCACGCTGTCTATTCGGCCACATCGCGCTTTCCTCCTGAGGAGCGATTCGGGCTGACGGCGCAGTTGAGGCGGGCCTCCTTGTCCATTCCTACCAATATCGTTGAAGGATATTCCAGGAAAGGGGATCGGGAGTTGTCGCGGTTCACTGATATCGCTCTGGGTTCCCTTGCCGAAAGCCGGTATCTCTTGATGTTCGCACGCCAGGAAAAAATTCTGGCGGACGCTGACTTTGAACAGCTGATGACCAAGGCGGATGAGTTGGGGGCCAAACTCTGGAATTTCTCAACCGTCGTCCGCCCAGACCGCGCTTCTTAGCCTCCCAGCTTCCTAGCCTCCCAGCCTCCCAGCTTCCTAGCCTCCCAGCAATGCTTTATAATGGAAGGATGGACATCCGCTCGATCGGCATCATCGCCAAATCCAGCAATCCTTACGCCCAGGCCAAGGCCCGGGCCCTCGCCTCCGACCTGCAGGGGAAGGGGTACGCCATCCTGGTGGATGCGCAGGCGGCCTCCGGCGGGATGGAGGCGTGCTCGGCGGCCCTTCCCGTCATCGCGAAAAAATGCCAGCTCCTCATCGTTCTCGGCGGCGACGGCACCCTCCTCTCCGTGGCGCGGGAAACGCCGTCGCGGACGCTCATCCTGGGGATCAACATGGGGACGCTGGGGTTCCTCACCCCCCATCCGGAACACGATACCGACTCCCTCGTCCGCGAGGTCCTGGCCGGGCAGTACAAGGTGGAGGTGCGCAACAAGCTGGCCGTGACCCTGCACCAGGCCTCCGGTGGGCACAAGACCGCCTTCGTCCTCAACGACGCCGTCATCGCCAAGGCGGCCATGGCGCGCATCATCGAGCTGAAGATCGCCGTGGAGGGGAAGCCGTTGACCCGGATGCGGGCCGACGGGCTCATCGTCGCCACCCCCACCGGCTCCACCGCCTACAACCTGGCCGCCAACGGCCCCATCCTTTCGCCCGAAGCGGCGGGGGTGGTCCTGGCCCCCATCTGCCCCCACACCCTCACCTACCGGCCCCTCGTCCTCCCCGACCGGTTCGCCGTCGACGTGGAACTGGAGCCCCCCTGCGAGGAGGTGTACCTCACCCTCGACGGGCAGATGGGCCATAGGATCTTCCCCGGCGACCGGATCGAAGTGCGCAAGTCGGATGAGTTCGCCTCCCTCGCCGTGGCCCGCTCCTACGATTTCTTCGAAGTCCTGAGGACCAAGTTGTCATGGGGCGGCGGTTAGTCGCCCTCCTGGGGCGGGCCCTGCGGGACCTCCACCCGCGGGCCTCCCTGCGCGCGGCCTGCGCCGCCCTCCCCCGGGACCGCCGCTGGGGGGTCATCCTCCTGGGCAAGGACGCCGCGGCCCTCAAGGAAGGGGTCGCCCTCGACCGGTTCCGCGGCATCCTCGCGGCCCCCCCGGGACGGCTCCCGGGCCGGGCGGGACGGCGGTGGGGCCTTTTCCCCGGGGCCCACCCGGTGCCCGACCCATCCAGCTTCAAGGCGGGCGAAGCCCTCCTGCGGTTCGCCGCCGATCCGTCCTTCGACGCCTTCCTGGTGGGGATCTCCGGCGGGGGCTCGGCCATCGCCGAAGTCCCCCTGCGTCCCTTCTTCACCCAAGGCGATCTTGCCGCCTGCCACCGCGACCTCCTCGCCTCCGGTCTTCCCATCGTGAGCATGAACACCCTCCGCAAGCGGTGCTCCGCCCTCAAGGGGGGGCGCCTGGCCGCGGTGATGGGGACGCGCCCGGCGTGGACCTTCCTCCTCTCCGACGTCCCCTCCGGGCACGACGACGCCATCGCCTCCGGCCCCACCCTGCCCGATTCCTCGACCCACCGGGAAGCCCTCGACGCGCTCGGATCGCTTCCCGACCATGCGTGGACGCGCAAACTGCGGGAGGCGGTCCGTTCCGGGCGCCTGCCGGAGACGCCCAAGGACGGGGAGGCCGTCTTCCGGAACAAGAGGCACCGGGTCCTGGCCGACAATGCCATTCTCCTCCGCCGCCTCGAGGGCGACCTGAAACGGGAGGGGTTCCGCCCGCGGGTCCTCCTCTCCAACGCCGACGGTCTCGCGGGGGAGGTCTTCCCCCGGCTGTGGGCGGCCTTTGAGGCGCTGAAGCCGCGGCAGGCCCTCCTTCTGGGCGGCGAGTTCACCCTCCGCCTGCCGCCGCGCCCGGGCCGCGGCGGCCGGGTCTCCCACATGGCCCTGATGTTCCTCGAACGGACCCTGGCCCAGGGCTCTCCCTTTCCGTTCGGCTTCCTGGGAATGGCCACCGACGGGGTGGACGGCGCCTCCCCCGGGGCCGGGGTGCTCCTCCATCGGCCCCTGGGGACCCTGGAGGAGACGCGCGCCGCCCTGGAGGCCCACGACTCCGGGGCCTTTTTCAAGCGGCACCGCGTCCTCCTTCCCGCGATGCCGGGGGGGGTCAATCTGCGGGACTGCTTCCTTCTATGGCGCGCCGACTGATCCGGAAGCGGTTCATCCTCCTCTCCGTGCTGGCCCTCCTGATGGGGCTGGTCCTGAGCCCCAACCCCTGGCGGGACCGCGCCGCGGGGTGGGGCGTGAAGAAACTCTTCCACCGGGTTCTGGGGCGGGAGGTCTCCTGGAGTTCCCTGCGCCTGACGGGCCTCCCCCCGCACCTGGAGGTGCGCGATCTGGCGGTTTCGCCTCTCGTCCGCGTCCGGTTCCTGAGCATCGTCCCCTCCACCACCCTTCTCAGTACCGGCATCTTCATCTCCGGCCTGGAGGTGGACCTCTCCGGCGCAATCCCCGCCGGGCCCTCCGGGGCGCCGAAAGGAAGGTCCCTGTCGTTCCTCTTTTTTCACCGCCTCACCGTGGTCGACGCGCGGATCAAACTGAAGGAGACCACCATCCCGCTGTCGGGCGACTTCCGGCAGGTCTCCCTGTTCACCTCGGGCGATCGCGGGTTCCTCTGGGTCCGCCGGGGGCGGCTGGACATCCAGGAATATCCGCCGGTCGAACTGACCCTGCGGGTCGGCTTCCGGCCGGATGGGGAGGCCCTGCACCTGGAGCCCCTCGTCGTGAAGGGGCCCGATTTCTCGATCGGCGGTTCGGGCAGGGCCGCGGGGCGTTCGCCGTATCTGGACCTCGCCCTGAAGATCGAGGCCCCCCTGCGTCCCTGGCTGGACCGGTTCGAAGCGGAGATCGACGCCGAGGCGAGGGCGCGCCTGGACGCCTCCCTGCGTCTGGAGGAGGGGGGGTTCCACCTCCGGGGCGGGGGGGAGGTCACCGGCGCGGCCCTGTTCCATCATGCGCTGGAGCCCTTCGGGCTGGAGTTCGCCCTCGAGAGCGCCGGCCCCGTCCGCGTCCTCGACGCCACGGCCAGGGGATCCCGCGGCACGCTGGAGGCGCACCTGGACCTCCATCCCCCCGTGGAGGTGCGGGCCGGCCTGGACCTCGCCGGCGTTTCCCTGGCGCGGATCCTCTCCACCTTCTCCGTCCCCGTTCCCGCGTACGACCTTCCCGTGGATGTCCGCGGCGATTTCGCCTTCCGCGGTTCCGCCATCGCGGACGGGGCGGGGGCGCTGAGCGTGTCCGGCGGCGGGGGGCGGTTCGGCTTCGAGGCGGGGCTGCGCGGCCTCGGGTTCGAGTTCTTCACCGCCCGCCTGCGCGACGCGGGACTGGACCTGGACGCCTCGGGGTCGCTCCCCTTCAACGACCATGACCCGGTGCGGATCGACGGCATCCTCCACCGCACCGACCTGGAGTCGATGCAACGGTTCCTCTCCCCCTTCCTGCCCGAGTTCGGGGAACTCTCGGGATGCGTGGAGGGGCGTTTTTCCATGGGCCGCACCTTCGGCGACCCGCTGATGGAGGTGGAGGCGGACCTGGAGCGGGTGCGCCTGTTCGGCCTGGATTGGGGGTCGGGGCCCATCGCGTTCACCGTCACCGGGGAGGAGCCCTTCGCGGTCTCCCGCCTCGCCCTTTCCCAAGAGGGCGGTTCGATCACCGCCGAAGGCGCCCTCGGCGGGGGGTTCGATTTCCGTTTCGATGCCTGGCCCTGGACCCTCCCCCTTCCCATGACGCTGTCGGGGACGGGGCGCATGGAGCTGGAGCCGGCCTTCGGGGTCCGCGGCGTGGTGGACCGGGCCGAGATCGCCGCCCTCCCCTTCGACCTGGACCGGGTGAACGCCGGATTCGACTATGACGGGACCACCCTCAGGCTGGACCCGGTGGAGGCCTCGGCGGGGGATGGAGGGTTTCTGGGCTCGGGGGAGTTCATAGACCGTTTCCGCCTCGCCGGCGTCCTGCGGGATTTCCCGCTGGCGGAAGGGGTGACCGCCGACGGCGACCTGGAGCTTTCGTTCGGGGAGGGGGAGGATTCCATCACCGGCCGGGTCCGCATGGCGGTGGAGGGGGAGGGGCCCCCGTTCCCGCTCCGGGTGGACGCGGCCCTCGGCGGGCGGGACGGCCGCCTGAGCGTGGAGACGCGGAGCTTCGGGACGCTGGAGGCCCGCCTGGACCAGGCGTCCGACGGAACCCTCTCCGTCGAGGGGATGATCACGGGGGTCGGGCTGGAAGACCTCCCGGTGCGCATCGATCCGCCGGCTTCGGGCACCGTCCGCCTGTCGGGCGACCCGTTCGACCCGGCCACCTGGTCGGGCGAGGTCCGCTTTCCGCCGTTGGAGGTCTCCCAGGGGGAGTTCCACTACCGCGTGCCCGGCGGACTGGCGCTGGCCCTCCGGGACGGAGCGGTCTCCCTCGAAAAAACCGACATCGAGCACGACTGGGGATTCATCGAGGTTTCCGGTCGCCTCCGGCTGGTCGAGGGGCTCCCCTTCGAGGCGGACCTTCAGGCCGAGTTCGGCGACGATTTGGTTCAGCAGTTCTTTCCCGACTTCGAATACAGCGGGTTCGCCGCCATGGACCTGCGCGCGGTGCGCCGCGAGCGGACGCTGGAATTGTCCGGCGGCCTCCGTCTGGACGGGTTCTACCTCAAAGTCAAGCCCCTGCGCCTCCTCCTGGAGAATCCGGTCGTCCGCGTCGCCTTCAACCGCAACCGGATCACCCTGGAGCGGATGGAGGCGCGGACGGGCGAAGGGCGCCTGACGGGGAGCGGCGAGGTCTATCTGGGCCCCCGGGGCAACCTGCTGGCGGCCAACATTTCCTTCGCGGGGGAATCGCTCCTCCTCCGGTACCCCGAGGGGTTCCGCCTCCTCCTCGACGGGGCCGGGGAACTGATCCTGACCCCCGCGGGCCGCACCCTCAGCGCAAGGGTGACCCTCCAGGAAGGGCTCTATACACGCGACATCGACCTGGTGGCCGAACTGAAGCGGGCCCTCTCCGTCGACCAGTTCCTCCCCAGCGCGTCCCGCCTGCCGGACATCCGCCTGGCGGTCGACATCTCCATCCCGGGGACCCTGCACCTCGTCAACCAGCTCCTGGAGGTGACGGGGGGGGGGCGTCTGCAGATCGTGGGGTCCCTGCCCCGCCCGATCGTTCTGGGGGCGCTGGAGACCCTGCCGGGGAGCCGCGTCAACTTCGGCGGTGTGCAGTACCAGATCATCCGCGCCAACCTGCAGTTCAACAACCCCCACGGATTCGACCCGGCGATCGATCTCCTGGCCGAGGCCACCATCCAGAACTATCTGGTCCGTCTCGCCCTTTCGGGGCCCATCTCGCGCCTCCAGACCCGCCTCACCTCCACCCCCTATCTGACCGAGGCCGACATCTTCTCGCTCCTGGCCACGGGAGCGCCGGGACGGGAGAGCCAGCGGGCGGTGGCCGCGGGGGCCGCGAGCCTGCTGGTTTCCCAGCAGTTGTCCCAGCGCATCACCAGTTCCACCTCGAACCTCCTGGGGCTCGACCGGGTGCGCATCGACCCCGTGATCGGGGAGACCAGCATCACCGGCGCCCGCCTCACCGTCGCCAAGCGGATCACGCGCGACTGCCTCTTCTCCTACACCTATACCACCGACGTGAACAAGCAGGACATCGTCTCCATCGAATGCACCGTCAGCGGAAACGCCTATCTCAACCTCATGCAGGAGGATGACGGGTCGTACTCCCTGCAGTTGTTGAAGAGGGAGAAGTTTTAGCGCCCGGAGCGGCTCTTCGTTCGTCGTTGGGGCCATCCCCGGTCCGGGGTCCCCCACCCCGGTCCAATGCCGCTCTTTCTTCCCATCGCTTCTTGCGGCATCGGGGGGCGAATGATGGCATACTGCTGAAAACAATAAGGATAAGACCTGTTCGGCCTTCATGATTGTGAAAGGTTTCCCCATTGACACCTCGATCATGGAGGGGATATAATAGCCAGATTTCTCTGGGTCGTCCCGGAGGGCGCAAGGAGAGGAATATGAATACCACCGTCCTGTTGATCGACAATGACCGAAGCGTTCTGGACACCTGTGAGAGGACGCTGAAGGAATTGCAGGTCGCGGTCGTCACGACCGAGGACCCGCGCCAGGGGCTGGAGACCCTCAAGGCCTCCGCAGTGGATGTTCTAATAACCAGCATCTCCATGCCGGGGATGAGCGGCCTCGATCTCATGAAGCAGGCCCACAAGGCCAACCCGTCCACGCAGGTCATCGTGATGACCGGTTCCCCCGACATCAAGGAGGCCGTCATGGCCATGCAGGAGGGGGCTTTCCACTATCTCACCAAGCCCGTCGCCTGCGCGGAACTGAAGGAGACCGTCTCCCGCGCCCTGAAGGAGGCCGCCAAGGGAGCGGCCCCCAAGTCCGTGCCCGCCGTCGTCACGCACGAACCCTCCTGGATGCACGAGTACCGCTCCAAGGTCTGCTCGCCGGAGGAAGCCGTCTCCATCATCAAGGACGGCGAAAACGTCTACATCTCCGCCAATTCCGCCACCCCGCTCACCATGCAGCGCGCGCTGTTCAACCAGCGGGACCGGTTCAAGCGGCTCAACCTCGTCCATGTCCTCCTGGCCGGCGAGGACCTCCTCAACATCAAGGACCCCTCCAGCCCCTTCCGGCATGTCTCCCTCTTCGTCGGCCCCGCCGACCGCGGGGCCGTCAACGCGGGGCTTTCCGAGTACATGCCCATCTTCCTGTACGAGATCCCGGGGCTGTTTTTGGACGGCTACGTGAAGCTGGACACCGCCATCCTCCACGTCTCCACCCCCGACGAGCACGGGTTCGTCAGCGTCGGCACCGAGGGGATCGCCTCGCTGGCCGCGGCGGAGAAGGCGGGCAAGATCATCGCCCAGGTCAACGAGCAGATGCCCTACATCCTGGGCGACAACTTCATCCATGTCAGCCGGTTCTCCAAGATCGTCGAGGTCTCCGACCCCATCCTGGAACTCCAGGAGAAGGGGTCCACCGAGATCGAGAAGAAGATCGGCGCCTTCGTGGCCGAGCTCATCCCCGACGGGGCCACCATGCAGATGGGGATCGGCGGCATCCCGAACGCCGTCCTGACCAACCTGGAGGGGCGGCGGGACATCGGCATCCACACCGAGATGATCTCCGACGGCCTCATCCATGCCTTCGAGAAGGGGATCATCACCAATGCCCGCAAGGCCATCCACAAGGGGAAGATCATCGGCACCTTCGTCTACGGCACCAAGCGGCTTTACGATTTCGTGGACCACAACCCGATTTTGGAGCTCCACCCCGTCTCCTACGTCAACGATCCACGGGTCGTCTGCCAGAACAGCAACATGGTGGCGGTCAACTCCTGCATCGAACTGGACATCACGGGGCAGGTGTGCTCCGACTCCATCGGCACGCGGATCTACAGCGGTTTCGGCGGTCAGGTGGACTTCATCCGAGGCGCCGGCATGGCCAAGGGGGGCAAGCCCATCATCGCCCTTCCCGCCACCACCAAGAACGACACCCTCAGCCGCATCGTCCCGAAACTGAAGCCCGGAGCGGGCGTCGTCACCAGCCGCGGCGACATCCACTGGGTGGTCACCGAGTTCGGCCGCGTGAACCTGCACGGCCGGACCCTCCAGCAGCGCGCCCGCCTCCTGGTGGAGATCGCCCACCCCAACTTCCGCGACGAACTCATCGCGGAGGCCAAGGAGCGAAAAATCTGGTAGGGCGCGAAGCACGGGCTTAAGGCTATAGGCTATAGGCTGAAGGCTGAAGGCTGAAGAAAAAGAAGAAATCCTTGAAATAGCATTCAAACCCCTCCCCGCGGAGGGGTTATTGCTTCCTCTTGGACTAACGCCATGGTCTATAATGTTGGCCTAACCGCATGAACCTTTCTAATGTTGTGTCGGCATCCGTGCGAACTCCGAACTCCGAATCCCGAACTCGGGAGGGTGGGTGGGATCTGCCCGCCCTCAGCCTTCAGCCCTCAGCCTTCAGCCTTCAGCCCTTTGCTTGGGCCCGGCGTGGGTTCATGATGCCCGCAAAGGATGTCGCCCCCGCTCCACCTTCCGCCTGCGGCCTGCGGCCTGCGGCCTGTTGCCTGATTTCTGTTGCCTTCCGCCTTCCTCCTTCCGCCTTCCGCCTGCGGCCTTCCGTCTTCCGCCTGCGGCCTGCGGCCAGCCGCGTTCCCGCCTTCCCGCCTTCCCGCCTTCCCGCCGGGGGTCCGCGGTGGCGGTGAAGGTCAGCCGCACCGCCGGTTTCTGCATGGGGGTCCGCCGCGCGATGGAGCGGACGCTGGCCGAGCGCCGGGACGTGGAGGGCACCCTCTACACCCTCGGGCCCCTCATCCACAACCCCCAGGTCCTGGAGATCCTGAAAAAGAACGGCGTCGTCCCCGTCGGGACGGACGAGGTGCGGTGCGGCTCCACCGTCATCGTCCGGGCCCACGGCGTGGCCCCGGAGGCGCTGGAGGCGCTGAAGGAGAAGGGGGCGCTGGTCATCAACGCCACCTGTCCCAAGGTGGGGCGCATCCAGGGAATGGCCAAGAAGGCCAGCGGCGAGGGGAAGGCGGTCATCATCGTGGGCGACCGCGACCACGCCGAGGTGAAGGGGATCCTGGGGCACGCCCGCGGGGCGGGACTCTGTGTCTCCTCCCTGGAGGAGGCCGTGGCCCTGCGCCTCGACCGGCCCGCCATCCTCCTGGCCCAGACCACCTTCAACGAAGAGGAGTACGAAGCCATCGCGGCGGCCATGGTGCGCCGGTTCCCGGGCATCGAGGTGCTCCACACCGTCTGCGACGCCACCAGCCGCCGGCAGGAGGAGGCGCGGCGGATGGCGGCCGATTGCGACGCCATGGTGGTGGTGGGGGGGAAGAACTCCGCCAACACGATGCGGCTCGCCCGGATCATTGCCTCCCTCGGCAAGCCGGTCTTTGCGGTGGAGGACGAAACGGAGCTGCCGCCGGAGGCGGGGCGGTTCCGCCGCGTGGGCGTCACCGCCGGCGCCTCCACCCCCAACTGGCTCATCCATCGCGTGGCCGAGCGGCTCACCGAGATGCAGGCCACCGGCGTGGCTGGCCTCCTCTGGAAGACCCTCGCCTTCCTGGTGCGCTCCAACCTCCTGACGGGCCTCTCCGCCCTCGGCCTGGCCCTCCTGAGTTTGGTGTGGCAGGGGTTCGCCCCGGCCTTCGCCCTCCTCTCCGTACCGCCCCTCTACCTCTTCGCCGTCCATGTCCTCAACAGTTTCTCCGAGGCGCGCGCGCAGGAGATCAACGAGCCCGCCCAGCGCCTCTTCATGCAGAGGCACCGGCGGTGGTTGATGCCCCTGGCGTGGGCGGCGCTGGCCCTCGCCTGCGCCATCGCCTTCCTCGCCTCGCCGTGGGTGGGGCTCCTCACCCTCTCCGCCACCGTTCTCGGGCTCCTCTACCAGGTCCGCCTGCCCGTCGCCCGCCTGAGTCTTGCCGCCATCCCCGGATCCAAGGACCTTTTCACCGCCGGCGCCTGGGCCGTCTTCATCGGCTGGGTCCCGGCCCTCACCGCGATGAGGGAGTTGTCCCAACGCTCCCTCCTCGTCTCCGGCGTGGTCTTCGCGATGATGATGGTGCGCGCCCTGGCCCACGACATGAAGGATCTGCAAGGCGACCGGATGGTGGGCAAGGAGACCCTCCCCATCTACCTGGGGCAGGGGGCCAGCCGCGCCCTCGGCGCCCTGCTCATCGCCGTCGCCGCGGGACTGGGGGCCTGGGCGGTGGCGGGGGGGCGGTTCGCCGCGGCCGGCCCCCTCGTCCTGGTCCTTCCCCTCCACGCCCTCCTCTACCTCTGGCTGTTCCAGAGCCGCCGCGTTACCGGCGGCATCGCCTTCTCCGCCGTGGTGGACGGCTGCTGCCCGGTCCTGGCGGCGCTGGCGCTGTTCATCTGATTTGGTCCCGCCCGGGCGGCCGGGGTACAATAGCGGAGCATGGCCATTCCCTCCTGCAGCACCGGGCTCGACCGGTTCGAACGCGCCTTTCCCCGGCGCTGGCGGGGCGCGCGGGCCGGGCTGGTCTGCCATCCCGCCTCGGTCAACGCCGCCCTCGAGCACGCCTCGTCCCTCCTCCTGCGGTCGAAACAGGTCGGCCTGGCGGCCCTCTTCGGTCCCCAGCACGGCCTCCTCGGCCAGACGCAGGACAACATGGAGGAGTGGAAAGGGTTCCGCGACACCGCCACGGGCCTCCATGCCTATTCGCTCTACGGAGCGGTGCGGAAACCGCGGCGCGAATGGCTGGCCGGCCTCGACCTCCTGGTCGCGGACCTGCAGGATGTGGGGAGCCGGGCCTACACCTTCGTCTGGACCCTGGCGCTGTGCATGGAGGCGTGCGCGGAGGAGGGGAAGGGGGTGCTGGTCCTCGACCGCCCCAACCCCATCGGCGGCGCCCTCGTCGAGGGGCCGGTCCTGGATCCGGCCTACTCCTCCTTCGTCGGGCTCCACCCCCTCCCGGTCCGCCACGGCATGACCATCGGCGAGATCGCCCTCTATCTGCGCGACCGCTATTACCCGGACCTCGACCTTTCGGTGGTCCCGATGGAGGGATGGAGGCGGGGCCACGATTTCCGCCGCACCGGCCTTCCCTGGGTGATGCCGTCGCCGAACATGCCCACCCCCGACACCGCCCTCGTCTATCCCGGGATGGTTCTCCTGGAGGGGACGAACCTCTCCGAGGGGCGGGGGACGACGCGTCCGTTTGAGCTCTTCGGCGCCCCCTTTGCCGAGGCCCGCGCCGTCGTCCGCCGGCTGGAGGCCTTCGGCCTCCCCGGCGCGGTCTTCCGGCCGGCGTCATTCAAGCCCGCCTTCCAGAAATGGGCGGGCCGCCTCTGCCACGGGGCGCAGGTCCATGTCGCCGACGCCGGGACCTTCCGCCCCTTCACCACCGGCGCGGCGGTCGTGAAGGCCTTCCACGACCTGTATCCGAAGCGATTCGCCTGGAAACGGCCGCCCTACGAATATGAACGGGAGAAGTGTCCCATCGACCTTCTGGCCGGCTCGGCCCGCCTGCGTCGCGGCATCGAGGAGGGGAGGGGCTTGGAGGCCATGTGGGAGGAGTGGGCGGCCGAGGTCCGCGCCTTCGCCCCCATCCGGCGGGAGGCCCTCCTGTATTGAAACCGCCGGGCGAGCGCATCCGCTGTTTCGTCCTGTGCGCCGGGCTGGGGACGCGCCTGCGCCCCGTCACGGACCAATTCCCCAAACCCCTCCTTCCCATCCTGGGGCGCCCCCTCCTCGATCGTCTGCTGGAGCGCCTGCGGCCCATGGCGCGCGGGCGCATCGGGATCAACCTCCATTGGAAGGGGGAGGCCATCGCGCGGTGGCTGGAGGGCTCGCCTCACGCGGCCCGGGTGGCCCTCTTCCGGGAAGATCCCATCCTGGGGACGGGAGGAGCGCTGCGGAACGCCGAGCGCCTCCTGCGGGGGGGCGATTTTCTCGTCCACAACGGCGACATCCTCACCGATCTGGACCTGGAGCGCCTGATCGCGGCGCACCGCTCGTCTAAGGCGATGGCCACCCTTGCCGTGCGCGATGAACCCGCCGTCAACACGGTGGGGATCGAGGCCGACGGGTCCTACGCCGGGGTGGGGGAGGAGGCGGAGGGGGTGAGGCGCGCCACCTTCACCGGCGTGGCCGTCTATTCGCCCCGCTTCCTCCGGTTCCTCCCCGCGGGACCGGGCCCGGTCACGCACGGATGGGAGCGGGCCCGCCTCGCGGGGCACCGCATCGCCACCTTCGACGGCTCCGACGCCTCGTGGTCGGACCTGGGGACCCCCCAAACCTATGCGCGCGCCCTCTTCCGCCTCCTGCGGGCCTCGGGCGAGCGGTGCTTCGTCCATCCCGGGGCCCGCGTCAGCGACCTCCAGACCGCCGGCTTCGCGGTGGTGGAGGCCGGCGCGGCGGCGGCCCGCCGGGCCCGGGTCGAGAACGCGGTGGTCCTGCCGGGGGCCGAAGTGGAAGGGGACCTGGAGGGCGCCGTCGCAGGGCCGGGGTTCATCCTGCCCCTGGACACGCGCGCCCCGGCCGCCGATTGGGCCCCCGGCGTGGATGTCCTCCATCCCCTGGCACGGATGTTCTTCAAGGGGGCGGGGCGCGTCCGCGGCACCCACCTATCGGGCGGCGGCTCCGACCGGGTCTTTCTGCGCCTGACCGCCGGGCGCCGCACCGCCATCCTCATGCAGAGCCCGCCCGGCGACGCCGTCTTTGAGGACCACATGCGCCTGCACGAACTGCTGTCCCGGTGGGACCTGCGGATCCCGGGCCTTCTCGCCAGGCACCTTCCCACCCGTTCCGCCCTGTTCGAGGACGCCGGCGACCTGCGTCTCTACGACCGCCTCAAGGGCCTGCGCGACGAGGCCGGCATCGAAGAGCTGTACCGGCGGGTGCTGGACCAGGCGGCCCGGCTCCACGCCTCGGGTCTGCGCCCGCCGCGCATCCTGCCGCGGACGATGAGCCTCCCGGCGTTCGACGAGGCCCATTGGCGGTGGGAGAGCTCCTACTTTCTGGAGCGCTTCGTCCTCGGCGTGAGGGGGATGGACCGCCTGGACGACGCCGACCTCGCCGCCGACCTCGCCCGCCTGGCCCGCCGGGCGTCCGCCTTCGAGCGGCGTCTCCTGCACCGGGACCTGCAGAGCCAGAATGTCATGCTCAAGAACGACACCCTGCCGGTCCTGATCGATTTCCAGGGGGCCCGTCTGGGGCCGCCGGCCTACGACCTCGCCTCCCTCCTGTGGGACCCCTATGCACCGCTTGGCGACGGAGTCCGGCAACGCCTGCTGGACCATTATCGAACCCGCATGGGCGCCGACCTCCCGGCCGACTTCGACGCCGCCCTCCTGCCGTGCCGCCTCCAGCGCCACATGCAGGCCCTCGGGGCCTACGGCTACCTGTCCCGCGTCAAGGGGCGGGGGTGGTTCGAGGCCTTCATCCCCGAGGGGGTGCGGCTCCTTAAAACGGACGCCGCCCCGGCCCGCCGCGATTATCCCGCGCTGGCGCGGCTGGTGCGTTCACTGTAGGAACCCCGGTCCCGCAATTTTCCCCGCCAGGCCTCGGAGTCGGCCCCACACAATGAGATGTGGCGCAGGTCCTCCGACCTGCGG
>DCUZ01000002.1 GCA_002327305.1 Holophagales bacterium UBA2201
TACCAGATCCAGACCAAGTTCCGCGACGAGATCCGCCCCCGGTTCGGCCTCATGCGCGGGCGCGAGTTCTCGATGAAGGACGCCTATTCCTTCCACGCCACACCGGAGTCGCTCGACGAGGTCTATTGGAGGATCCACGGGGCCTATTGCCGCATTTTCGAGCGGTGCGAACTGCAGTACACCCTCGTGGAGGCCGACACCGGCAATATCGGCGGGTCGCAGTCCCACGAATTCATGGTCCTGGCGCAGACGGGCGAGGACGTCGTCTTCCGGTGCGCCGGGTGCGGCTACGGGGCCAACGCCGAGAAGGCCGCCTCGAACCTGGCTGTTCCCACCATCACCGACGAGAAGCCCAAGGCGCTGGAGAAAGTCGCCACGCCGGGGGTCCGGACGGTGGAGGAGGTGGCCGCCTTCCTGGGCGTGGAGCCCCGACGCATCATCAAGACCCTCCTGTACGAGACCGACAAGGAATTCGCCGCCGTCCTCATCCGCGGCGACCTGGAGGTCAACGAGGTGAAGCTCAAGAACGCCCTCGACGCCCAGCACCTGGCGCTGGCCACCGAGGCCAAGATCGAGAAGCTCACCGGCGCCCCCCAGGGGTTCTCCGGCCCCGTGGGGCTGAAAGGGGCCCGGCTCCTGGCCGACGAGTCGGTCCGCGGCATGGTCAACGCCGTCGCCGGCGCCAACGCGGCCGACGCGCACCATGTCGGCGTCAACCCGGGGCGGGACTTCGAATGGCCCCCCATCGCCGACCTGCGCCTCGCCCGTGACGGCGAGCCGTGCGCCCAATGCGGTCGGCCCCTGGCCCAGTACCGCGGCATTGAGGTGGGGCACATCTTCAAACTGGGGACGAAATACTCCGAGCCCATGAAATGCGTCTTCCTCGACGACAAGGGCCAGGCGCATCCCATGATCATGGGATGCTACGGCTTGGGGATGGGGCGCACGGTGGCCGCGGCCATCGAGCAGAACCACGACGAGAAGGGGATCGTGTGGCCCAGGCCCCTGGCCCCGTTCCTGGTGGACGTCATCGCCACCAATCCCGACGACGCGGAGGTCCGGACGGCCGCCGAGACGGTCTACTCCGGATTGATGGCCAGGGGGGTGGAGGCCATCTACGACGACCGCGGGGAGAGGGCCGGAGTCAAGTTCAAGGACGCCGAACTCATCGGCTTCCCCCTGCAGGTGATCGCGGGGGCGAAGAAGGTGAAGGAGGGGAAGGTTGAACTGGCCGACCGCCGGAGCGGGGAAAAAACCGACGTGGAGGTGTCCCATGCCGTGGAAACCGTGGCTGCTCGCCTGTCTTAGCGCCCTCCTGCTCTCCTGCGCCTCCGCTTCCGAACCGCTCCTGACGGTTTCTTTGGCGAGCGGGGGGCCACAGCTCAAGCGGGCCGCGGAGATCCGGGGGAGGGAGTACACGGTGACGGTGACCCACATCGGGCTGGACAAGGTCCCGTCGGTGCGCACGCGTTCGGGGACCATGGACAAGACGGAGTACCGGCGCCTGTTGGAGCGGCTCGACCCTCTGGACCTGGCCTCCTATCAGGACCTGTACACCCCGCGCGACGTCCAGAGCCTGGGGGGGATCATCACCCTCAGCATCACTTACAAAGGGGTCTCCAAGAGCGTCACGGTGGTGGGCCTGCCCCCCCCCGAGTTGGACCCGCTCCTCTCCCCCCTCCTCCCCTGGCTCGACCGGCTGTACTGAACCGCCCGGCGGCGGGCCGGTCAGAACACCAGCGGGACGAGGACGAAGGCCGCCAGGGTGATGAGGGCGGTGGAGACGAGATTGAGCAGGAACCCGGTGCGGACCATCCGGGCCACCGTCAGGTGGCCGGAGGCGAAGACGACGGCGTTCGGCGGGGTGGCCACGGGGAGCATGAAGGCGCACGAGGCGGCGAGGGTGACGGGCATCAGGTAGAGGGCCGGTTCGGTCCCCGCCGGGATGAGGGCGGCGAAGACGGGGAGGAGGGTGGCGGTGACGGCGGTGTTGGAGGTCAATTCCGTCAGGAAATTCATCATCAGGGCCATCCCGAAGACGGTCAGGAGCGGCGGCAGGGTCGTCAGCCCCCCGGCCTGCGTCCCGAACCAGGCGGCCAGCCCGCTCTTCTGGAACGCATCCGCCAGGGCGAATCCGCCGCCGAACAGGATGAGGACCCCCCAGGGCACTTTGGATTCGGCCTCCCTCCAGCGCAGGAGGGGGGTCCCGCCGATCCGGAGGATGAACAGGGCCAGCGCGGCGAGGACGGCCACCGAGGCGTCGCCCACCATCCGGGGATCCGGCAGAAGGCCGCTCCAGCCGGGCAGGTGGAGGCCCCCCAGGTCGAGGGGGGAGCGGAACACCCACAGGAAAACGGTGCAGGCGGCCACGGCCAGGACGGCCCATTCCTGGCGGGACAGCCTCCCGAGGGCGCGGTATTCCTCCCTCAGGGGTTCCGCCACGTCCAGGTGCGGCCGGCGGCGCAGGAAGGGGACCTCCCCCCCGAATGCCAGGAGGACGGCCCACGCCGCGGGGAGGAGCAGGAGGGCCAGCGGCCCCCCCACCAGCATCCACTGAAGGAACGAGACCGTCGCCTCGGGGCCGTAGGTCCGGGGGAGGAAGCCGGAGAAGATGGCGTTGGGGGGGCTCCCGATGAGGGTGGCCATCCCGCCGATGGAGGCGCCGTAAGCCACCGCCAGCAGGAGCATGGTGGTGAACGAGCGTCCCTGGGCCTCGGGCAGGCGCTCCCGGGCCACCGCCGAGACGCTGAGGGCGATGGGAAGCATCATGAGGGCCGTGGCGGTGTTGGAGACCAGCATGGAAAGGAGGGCCGTGGCGGAGAGGAACCCCAGGAGGGTGAGCGCCAGACGGCCCCGGGCCAGGAGGAGGACCTGGAGGGCGACGCGGCGGTGGAGGTTCCATCGCTCCACCCCGGCGGCGAGGATGAACCCCCCCAGGAAGAGGAAAACCGTGGCGTCGCCGTAATTGCGGGCCACCTCGGTGACGGGAACCACCTGGAGGAGGGGGAACAGGACCAGGGGGACGAGGGCGGTGGCGGACAGCGGGAGGGCCTCCGTGATCCACCACGCGGCCATCAGGACCGCCGCCGCGAGGGTGGCGCGCGCGGGGTAAGCGAGGGACGGGAAGGGGAGGACCGCCACCGCAGCCGCGGCAAGGGCTCCGAGCCAGAAACCGAACCGCTTCATTTCCACGGGGGCATGATACCGCAAAGACCGGTCAACGTTGCAAGTTCGAAATGTAACGGTGCCCCCGTCCTCCCCGAAGAATCGGGACGCGGAATCGCGGGTCGGCGATGGCGGCGGCGAACCCGAGGGCGATGCCGATATTCAAATCCCGGCGGGCGACCCGGCGGGTCGCCCCTATTTTCCTTTGAACTCCGCCTTCCTCTTCTCCATGAACGCCCGGGTCCCTTCCCTCAGGTCGGCGGTGGCGAAGAGGGCGGCGAAGGCCTCGGCCTCGGTCTCCAGCGCCTCGTCCAGCGGCTGGTCCAGCCCGGCGTTGACCACCGCGATGGCGGCCTTGAGGGCCAGGGGGCCCCTCTCAAGCATGGAGTCGAGCATGGCGCGGGCGGCGGTCATCAGGTCGGCGGGTTCCACGACGGCGTTGGCCAGGCCGATGCGGTGGGCTTCCGTCCCGTCCACCATCCGTCCCGTGAGGAGGAGTTCGAGGGCGCGCCCCTTCCCGACGAGGCGGGGGAGGCGTTGGGTGGCGCCGTATCCTGGGATGACGCCGAGGGAGACCTCGGGGGTGCCGAACCTGGCCCTGGTCGAGGCGACGCGCACATGGCACGCCAGGGCCAGCTCGCACCCGCCCCCGAGGGCGAAGCCGTTGACCGCGGCGATGACCGGTTTGGGGAACCGCTCGATGCGCCCGAACACCTGCTGGCCGCGGCGGGAAAGGGCCAGGGCCTGCTCGGGGGTGAAATCGGCGAACTCCTTGATGTCGGCTCCGGCGACGAAGGCCTTCTCCCCGGCGCCGGTGAGGATGATCCCGCCAATGGAGGGATCGCCCTCGGCCCGGGCGAACCAGTCATCGAGGGCGTCGAAGACCTCCTTGTTGAGGGCGTTCAACGCCTGCGGCCGGTTGACGGAGAGGATGACGGCACGCGCGTCGCGCTGCAGGGTCAGGACTTCGCTCATGGCATTCCTCCTTCGGGCTCAGGGCCGGACCCGGTCGGCCGAACAGCGGATGGGCTTGACCTCGATCCGGTACCGGTGGGCGGGGTCGTAGCCGAAGACCCCGTCCACCTTGAGGGTGTAGTCGGTCGGGGCCCCGGGGGTGACGAAGAGGCAGGAGACCGTGGTGTCCATCTGGCAGTCGTCGTTGGAGGCGAGACGCTTGGTTCCGGCGGCGTCGTAGAGCTCGATGACCGTGTCGGCCTCCGAAAGGAAATTGAAGGTGTAGATCTGGTAGGTGCACTCCGGTCCGAGGCGGAAGGCGAACCAGTCGGGATCGGCGGCGAGGGTGTGGTCCTGCGGCACGCCGATCTCCAGCGGCGTGGCCGAGGCGGGGTCGTTGTTGGGCTCGTAGGCGTCCTCCCCGCCGGTTTCCTGGTACAGGATATAAGCGGCGGCGTAGCCCATGTCCAGGACGCCGTACCCCACCCAGGCGTAACCCTCCTCGCCCCAATCGGTCCCCCAGGAGTTCTTGATCCGCCAGGCGCCCCCGGGACCCTTGGCGTCGTCCCACCCGACGATGGTGATGCCGTGGTTGATCTCTCCCTCCTCGTCGAGGGTGAAGACCCCGGATTTGTAGAAGCTGAAGGCCCTGCTCGCGTGGAGGGCCCCGGCCACCGGGCCGTAGAGGAGGATGGCCGTCTTGATCTGCTCGACCGTGGGCATGTCCCACGGGGAGGCGTAGCCCCAGCCGGCGATCCGGTGGGGGTGGTCGCAGTTGGCCTGGCAGGCGACGTCCGCGGCCTTGTAGGGCTGGCACGACTCCAATGCCGCCCCCGGCTCGACCAGCATGTCGAAGGCCCACCATCCTCCGTCGCAACCCCATCCCCAGGGGTTGCAGGAGACCAGCGCCTGCTCGGAGAGGTTCGCCTCGGGGCCGCCGGCGATGAGGATGGCGGCCTCCAGGGGGCCGATGGTGGCGAAGGCCCAGCACGCCCCGCAATTGCGCTGGTTGGCCACCGCCGAGACCTTGCCCTGCTCCGCCCAGTTCCACAGCCCGGGCAGGTCGAAGAAGGTGGGCAGGGGACGGTGACGGGCGGCGGGGTTGAAGTCCCGGGGGACGCGGAGGCCCGCCAGGTTTTCCACGCCCAGGCGGGAGGCCTCCGTGGGGCCCACCGTGAACGGCAGGTCCCGGTCCTGGACAAGGCGCTGGAGGCGCTCCAGCTCCCCGCCGTCCGGGGGGGACGCGAGGAGGGGAAGGGCGACGATGAGGAGTCCGATCATGAGCAACGGTTTCATGCGGGTATGATACCGAATTTCCGTGTTGAGGGCAAGGCGGTTTTGTGGGACAATGTCAAATCGCACGCACACCAGGAAGGAGCTCCCCCATGAGCAGGAAGATCGTCGTCACCGCCGCCCTCCCCTACGCCAACGGCCCCATCCACCTGGGGCACCTGGTGGAGTACATCCAGACCGACATTTATGTGCGGTTCCTGAAGCTGAAGGGGCTCGACGCCATCTACATCTGCGCCGACGACACCCACGGCGCCCCCATCGAGATCAACGCCCGCAAGCAGGGGATCACCCCGGAGCAGCTCATCGCCCGGTCGTACGAGGAGCACCGGCGCGACTTCGCCGGCTTTCAGGTGGACTTCGACCACTTCCACTCCACCAACGCCCCCGAGAACAAGCACTTCGCCGACCTCATTTTCACCCGGCTGAGGGAGAAGGGCGACATCTACCTCAAGGAGATCGAGCTCACCTACTGCCCGCAGTGCGCCCGTTTCCTCCCGGACCGCTACGTCATGGGGGCCTGCCCCCGGTGCGGGGCGGCCGACCAGTACGGGGACGCCTGCGAATCGTGCAACGCCACCTACGAGACGACGGAGCTGAAGAACGCCTACTGCTCGATCTGCAAAACCCCCCCGGTGCGGAAATCGAGCGCCCACTATTTCTTCCGCCTCTCCGCCTACGCCGACTGGCTCCGCGGATACATCGAGGACAACCCCCATTTCCAGGAGTCCATCAAGGGCTACCTGCTCTACTGGATCAACTCCGGGCTCAAGGATTGGGACATCAGCCGGGACGCCCCCTACTTCGGGTTCCCCATCGTGGGGGAGACCGACAAATATTACTACGTCTGGCTGGACGCCCCCATCGGGTACATCAGCTCCACCGCGAAATTCTGCGCCGACACGGGCCGGGACTTTGCGGAGTATTGGGAGCGGGAGGGGAGCGAGATCGTCCATTTCATCGGGAAGGACATCATCTATTTCCACTTCCTGTTCTGGCCCGCCGTCCTCAAGGGGGCCGGGTTCAACCTCCCCTCCAAGATCTTCGTCCACGGTTTTCTCACGGTCAACGGGGAGAAGATGTCCAAGTCCCGCGGCACCTTTTTCACGGCGCGCGACTACCTGGACCGGCTCCCCCCCGACTACCTGCGCTTCTACTACGCCTCCCACCTCTCCGCCGACCCCGGGGACCTCGACCTGGACTTCAAGCACTTCCAGGACACGGTGAACGGGAAACTGGTGGACAACTTCTGCAATTTCGCCTACCGGGTCTTCCAGTTCACGGTCAAGAACCTGGAGGGGAGGGTCCTCCCCGCCGCGCCGCCGCAGGAGGATAAGGTGCGGGACCTGGCCGCCGGGGTCCTGGTGGACTACGAGAGCCGCAATTTCCACCACGCCGTCCGGGGACTTCTCGAGATCTCCGACATCGGGAACGGCTTCTTCCAGTTCGCCCAGCCGTGGTCCGTTCTGAAGACGGACCGGGAGGCGACGCTCAAGATCACCTCCAGCGCCATCGAGCTGATCAAACGGCTCGCCATCCTCTATTCTCCCATCCTCCCGGGCCTTTCGGCGCGGATCTTCGCCACCCTGGGGCTGGAGAAGGCCGTCCTGGCCGACCTGGAGACGCCGCTGGCCGAGCGGACCCTCGGCCCCTCGGAGCCCCTCCTGGGGCGCGTCCAGGACGTCACCTTCACCCCCCCGCACCCCGCCTCGCTGGTGCATCTGCGGGTGGCGCGGGTGGTGGAGGCGGGGCTCCATCCCAAGGCCGACAAATTGCTGGTCCTGAAACTGGACGCGGGGGACCACCAGAGGCAGATCGTGGCGGGCATCCGCGCGTGCTACGCCCCCGACGACCTCGTCGGTCGCAAGATCGTCGTCGTGGCCAACCTCAAGCCCGCGACCCTGCGGGGCGTGGAGAGCCAGGGAATGCTCCTGGCCGCCAGCGAAGGGGAGGTGATCTCCGTTCTGGCTCCCGAGGCCGAGGTGGGGTCGCGGCTTGCGGTGGGGGGCGTGGAGACGGCCGCCGCCAGGGAGATCGGCATCCAGGATTTCGCCGCCTTCACCATTGAAGCCCGGGAGGGGAAGGTGTTCTTCAACGGCGAACCCCTGCTGGCCGGCGGCGTCCAGGTTTCCACCGACCGGCCGGTGACGGGAAGGGTCAAATAAGCGAGAGACGTGAGAAAAGAGACGAGAGACGATCGGATGCCGCTTTTACCGTCTCCCGTCTCTCCTCTCCCTTCTCCCGGCTAAGGAGGGCCGCATGGCCGACAACCGGCTCCCGGAGAACGCCTACCGCGAACTGAAGAGGGGCGAGGTCTACCGCCCCATCGTCCCGGCGGAGGCCTCCGTGTTGGAGGTGACCCTCCGGTCCATCCTCTTCGGCCTGTTCATGGGGCTGGTCTTCTCGGCTGCAGCCGCCTACATCGCGCTGAAGCTGGGGCAGGGGATCGAGAGCGCCATTCCCATCTCCATCCTGGCCGTCGGGTTCTCCGCCCTGCTTCGGCGCAGGAGCACGCTTCTCGAGAACGTGAACATCCTCGCCATCGGCGCCACCAGCGGCATCATCGTGGGGGGGAGCGTCTTCACCATGCCCGCCATCTACATCCTGAACCTGCAGGACCACTCCTCCTTCTTCCAGATCTTCATCGTCCCCCTTCTCGGGGCGGCCCTCGGGGTGCTCTTCCTCATCCCCTTCCGCCGGTACTTCACGACCGAGATGCACGGCAAATTGCCCTTCCCCGAGGCCACCGCCACCACCGAGATCCTGGTGACGGGGGACCGGGGGGGGAAGCAGGCGGTGGTCCTGCTCTATTCGATGGGGATCGGGATCGCGATGGACTTCTGCGCCGTGGGACTGCGGGCCTGGCGCGACGTCTTCACCACCGCCCAGGTGGGGCTCCTGGCCCCGCTGACGGAGAAGGTCAAGGCCGTCTTCGCCATCAGCACCACGGCGGCCATCATGGGGCTGGGGTACATCATCGGATTGCGCTATGCCCTCATCATCACCGCCGGTTCCTTCCTCTCCACCCTCGTCCTGGTGCCCCTTTTCGCCATGCTGGGCGCCCGCATGAGCGAGCCCCTCACCGCCGGCCTTCCCCTGTTGCGCGACATGCCTGCCGAGGACATCTTCTACACCTACGTCCGGCACATCGGCATCGGGGGGATCTTCTGCGCCGGCCTCCTCTCCATTCTCAAGATGTCGCCCGTCATCGTCCAGGCCCTCAAGGCGATGTTCGGGAGCCGCGGCGCCCGCGGGGCGGCGGCGCCTTCCCGGGTGGAGCGGGATTTCCCCATGCCCTGGGTGATGGGGGGGATCGCCCTTCTCTCCCTCCTCATCTGGGTCTATTTCCGGTTCTCGGTCCTGGCGGGGATGGAGCGGGCCGGCCTCCTCTCCATCGTCTCCCTCGCGCTGACCCTCGGGGTGGCGTTCCTCTTCGCCGCGGTGTCGGCCTGGGCCGTGGCCATGATCTCCATCACCCCCATCAGCGGCATGACGATGACGACGCTCATCATTTCGGCCGTGGTCCTGGCGCAGATGGGGCTCTCGGGCCCGCGGGGGATGGTGGCGGTCCTCCTCATCGGCGGCGTGGTGTGCACCTGCCTCTCGATGACCGCGTCCCTGGTGACGCAATTCAAGGTCGGCTACTGGCTTGGATCCACGCCAAGGACCATCCAGTGGGGCAACATCGTCGGGGCGGTCCTCTCCTCGGCGGCCGTGACGGCGTGCATCTTCCTCTTCGACCGCACCTACGGGTTCGTCGCCTCGGCCCAGCATCCCAACCCCATGGCCGCGCCGCAGGCCAACGCCATGGCGGCGGTGATCCAGTCGTTCATGTCCTCGGGAAGCGCGCCGTGGACCCTCTATGCCCTGGGGGCGGTGGTGGCAATCGTCGTCGAGATCCTGGGCATCTCCGGCCTGGCTTTCGCCCTGGGGATGTATCTTCCCATCGAATTGAACGCCCCCCTGGCCCTGGGGGCGGCAGTGGCGTGGTTCGTCGCGAAGTCCACTGGTGACGGGGGGCTCTCCAAACTGCGCAACGACCGGGGGACCCTCATCGCCTCCGGCCTCATCGCGGGAGGGGCTCTGGCGGGGGTCCTCGACGGAATGGTGAAGATGACGGAGGATCGATGGGGGACGAAACTCCTCCCCGACTTCGCCAATACCGGCCCGGCCGGCAATTGGCTGGGGCTGGCCGTCTTTATCGCCCTGGGGGTTTTTATTTATTGGGACAGCGTTCAAATCAAAAAAGAAGTTTAAAGTTCAAGGTTTCAAGTTTCAAGTTGGGGGCTTGAGATGATCTTCCTATTGCGAGAAGGTATCCGATGAACCGATGGAAAGTATATGGGGAAGCGGCCAAGAGCATTGAGCCGTTATGGTGGGGCATCTTGATTGCAGCGCTTCTTGTCGCATTGGTGATGGCAATATTTGCAAAGCGAAAATGGATGCTTCACGATGACCAGGCTGAACAATTGAGACGTTCCCGGGCAGTATTTGGGATTGTCTTTCTTTATTGGGGGGCCATTATCAGCGGGCTTTGTTCCTGGATATGCACCCTCGACACGCACCTAAAAGCGGCTTCCGGCTTGAATTGCTCGCCAACCAATCAGGTTATTTATGCGATCTTATGTGCTGTCTGTTTAGTTGGAGGATTTGTTGTTCTTGCGTGGGAATTGCGAAGACGCACCTATAAAAGCCGAACACCCAATTCAAGACAATAATAAGTCAATACACCAAGCTACGAGTCGAGGACTGAACCCTGCCGCCTGATGCCGCCTTCAGCCTGAATCCTGCCTTCCGGCTGCCAACTGCCTTGCAGTCCTACAGCTGCATCAGCAGCATCATCACCCCCACGAAGGACTGATAGCTCTTCCTGAGCAGGACGGGGAAGCCGGGATGGTTGAGGGTGCCTGTCGCCAGGATGAGGAGAGCCAGAGCCGCGGGGATCAGGGGGAGGGGAAGGAATCGGATCAAGGATTTCATCGGGGCTCTCCCAAGGAGGTCTCGACTGCGTGGGGTCCGAGAGGCGGTCGGGGTGTCATCAGCCCATTGGGTGCACAAGCGATGCCAGCCCCGGATCGGATTAATATACCTTATTATTTATAGGGTTTTCTGTCCTGCCCCGGGTGGGCATGTCCATCTGCGGGCGAAATCGTCCGTTTCCGGACGGCCCTCCGCCAAGGGTGGAGGTAAAAAAAGCACGGCGCGCCCCTGGCGCGCCGTGCCGGAAGAACGGGCCGGAACGCCCCGGCTTTAGAACTGCAGCAACAGCATCATGACCCCGATGAAACTCTGGAATCCCTTGTGGACCAGGGCGGGCCAGGAGGGCTGCTGGAGCAGTTTTAATCCGATGGCCAGGCCGGCCAGGCCGGCCGGGATGAGACCGAGCGGAGCCCAGGGGAGAAAGCGTTTCATTTCTTGTCGCCGCCTCCTGGCGGCTGGAGCGGTCGGGCCGGCTGCGGCAGCTGCGACGGCTGGATCGGCGCCTGTGTCGCGGGCTTCAGGCCGGGGCGGACCACCGGCGGTTGGAGCGGCCGCGCCTGGCGCTCACGGCTTGCCTGCCCCACGGTGATGTTGACGGGGATCGTCAGGGAAGGTTCCCGGGGGTCGTTGGTGGCCAGGGTGACCGTCCCTCGGTGGGTTTTCTCCTCCATGGGACCGTCGTACTGGATGGTGACCAGGTAGGCGCCGGGCTGTTTCGGCTCGGTCCGGACCGAGACCGCCTCCAGGTCGCTTTTGGCATCCAGGACGGCAAACCCCTCCCCCTTGTGCTTGGTGACCCAGATGCTCGTCACGGTCCCGCCGTAGGCCTTCTTCACCCTCGCCCATTCCACCCAGCCCAGACTACCGTCGGGAAAGCGGACCTGGAGGTACTTGTCCCCGACATCGGTCACGGGGTAGTCGCGGTTCGTCTCCAGGGTCCCCGTCACCGCCTGCCCCGTCGCGTCGGCATAGGCGTCCACCGCCGTTTCCGTCGTGACCTTGTAGGGCCGCGTCGAGACGTTCATGTGGACTTCCGGGGGGGAGACCGTGAGGGTCTTCTGGACGGTGATGTTGTAGTTGAGCATCACCTCCGGTTGCTCGGGGATGTTGGTCGAAAGCGTCACCCTGCCGGCCAGGACACCGGGGGGGCTGTCGGCCGGGGCCTCCAGCGTCAGCGTGAAGGCGCCATCCTGGGCCACGGGGGTCCCCGTGGGGGGGGTGAGGGTGAACTTGACCTCGGGCCGGTCCGGAATCACTTTGTGGATGACCAGCGGCTTGTCCAGGGTGGTGCGGATGGTGGTGCTTTGGAAGGCGGCCTCGCCCTCGTAGGAGCGCAGGATGAGATTCTCGGGGACCGCTTCGACATAACTGACGACGGTGGCCCGCAGGGTGAGCATGAAGGAGGCCTTCTTGGGGTCGTTGGTGGAGACGGTGATGGTCTTGCTCACCTGCCCCTTCAAGTGCGTGGTGTCGAGCGCCGCCGTGACCTTGCCCTCCCCGCCGGGGAGGATGGACTTGGTAAAGTCCGTGACGGTGCACCCTCAACCGGGGCGGGCGGAGTTGATGACCAACTCGGCCGTGCCGGCGTTGCGGATGATGAACGCGTGCTCCACCCGCTTCCCTTTCAGAATGTCGCCGGCGTTGAACATCTCCTGGGCGACCACGGCTTCGGGTTGTTGGCCCGGCGGCGGATCCTGCCCGCCCGGGGCCTGGGACTGCTGGCCCTGCAGGAAGGCGCCGAAGAGGAGCATAACCAGCAATAGAACGGATCGTTTCATGGAACCTCCCGGAATGGGTCTGGGTCAACGGACCGGCGCCTTCGTACAGGCCTTCCGGTCGCGGTCCCCAATTATAACAGACCTGGAAGCCGATACGTTCCCCGCCACCCTTTCGTTGGGAGGGGGAATGATACAATGGATGCCGGACATGGCCGAATACCGGAATCCCTACAAGAGGCAGGAGGTCTTCCGTTGCCTGCACGCCGACCACCGGCGGTTCGCCCACGCGGTCTCCCCGTGGCATGTTCTGAAAGAGCGGGCCTGCTACCCCGAGGGCTGCCTCTCCACCCGCTTCCGGTGCGCCCGCCTCCAGAAGGGGGGACGATGTCACCGGCGGTTCAGGCGGGCGGGTCCCCGGTGCGAACCCTGCCCCTACCTGCGGGACGAAAAGGTGATGTACCGGCCCCAGGTCATCCTGTCTCAGGACGGATGGCGGGACTTTCAGCGGGAACTGGAACGGTTCCGGTTCTGGCTGCGGGGGTTGGAGGGGAGGACGATCTCCTTTTACGGCAGGGTGGGGGCGGTAAAGCCCTGTCTTGAGCATATCTATGAAAGCCGTCACAGCCGCATCCTGTTCAACGGGTGGATCGCCACCTTCCCCGACGGTTGGTTCGGCACGGACCGGTTGCTGGACCGCTTTTATCTTTATCTGCCCAAAGGGCGCCAGCGGCGCCTCCTGCTGGCCCCCGGAGACGAGGTGGAGGGCGCGGCCCTGTTGGATTTCCCGGAGGGCAGGCTGATCCTCCACCACCCCGTTGGGCTCCAGGTGGCCCGAAAGGGAGGGGGGGCGGCCCCCGTCGAGTCCGGGATCCTGCCGGGGCTCCGTTTCGGTCGCCCCTTTCCGGTGCAGGAGGAGCGTTGCTTCGCCTGCCCGCGGGGGGTGCTGGCCCGGGTGGTGAATCCCGCCGGCCTGACGGGCCTGCCCCGCCGGGAACTTTTCTGCCTCGAGGGCTATCCCTCCCCGCGCGAGTGCGCCCTCGCCGACTCTTCCAAGATCGCCCTGGAGCGGTGCCGCCTTGACGGGCCTGCCTGAGCCGCGGATCGCCCCGGAGGTGAAATTCGGCCGCTGGCTCGCGGTCCTGAGGGCCCTTCTGGCGCTGGCCGCCCTCGGAGACTTGATCTCCGGGCCCGACAGTTTTCACGCCGCCGTCTGCGCCCTCGGGGCGTGCCTTCCCCTGGAGCGTTGGCGCGTCCCGTCCCATCTCCTGGGGTTCCCGGCGGCCTTTTTGGGGGGGTGGTCCATCCACCGGACCGGGATGGAGGCCGCCACCGGCCTCCAGTTGGCCCTCGCCGTCCTTCCCCTCACCGTGGCCCTGGCGGGAACCCTTCGGGCACAGAGCCCGTTATATCGGGTGCCATGAACGAGCAAGAACTGGTGAAAGCGGCCCTCGAAGGGAGCCAAACGGCGTGGGAGGAGATCGTCCGACGGTTCGGCAACGCGATCTTCTCCCTGGCCCTCCAGTTCACCATGCGGCGGGAGGATGCGGAGGAACTGACCCAGGAGGTCTTCATCAAGCTCTACAACACCCTCCACATCTGGAAACCCGAACGGCCGCTTCTGGCCTGGATCATGACCATCACCCGCAACCGGTGCATCGACGAGTACCGCAAGGCCAGGCAGGAACGGCGCCTTCAGCGGCTTCCCCAGGAGGTCTTGGACCTCATCCCCTCGGGGCGGGACGCGGAGCGGGAGGCCCTGGCCGGGGAGCGATACGCCAAACTGATGGAATACCTCCACGAACTGCCCGAGGAGACCGCCTCCCTCATCCTCATGCGCGATCTTCTGGGCCTCAGCTACGAGGAGCTGGCGGCGATGAACAGCCTCCCGGTGGGCACCGTCAAGTCGCGCCTCAACCGGGGGCGCCTCGCCGTGGCCTCCAAACTGAGCGACTACTTCGCCGGGTCGCGGGAGGAGGCGATATGACCTGCGGCCGCGTCCGCGACGCCCTGGCCGCCGGCCTTCCCATGGAGGATCTCCTCGACCACGTGGACGGCTGCTACGAGTGCCAGTTCTATCTGGAAAACCTGGTGAACCTGCGCGGCCTGAAGGTGGACCTTCCCGAGAGGACCGGCGCGGGCCTTGCCCGGGACCCCGGAGGGCTCTCCTGCGGGGATTACCTGCGGCGCGCCGCGGAGGAGGAGTTCGCCGCGCCGCCCGGAGCCGATCCCCACGCCTCCCGGTGTCTCTCCTGCCGCCGGACGGCCGAGGCCTTCGAGGCCTACCGGCGGATCGCCCGCGCCGTCGCCGCGCCTCCGCGCCTGCGGCGGCACCTGGCCTCGATCACCGAGGAGCGGGGCGTCTCCATCCTGGGGAGGATCCTCCCCTACGTGGCCGCGATCCTCCTCTCGCTGGGGCTTTCCCTCTTCATCGCCTCCGGCGGGAACCTCAGTCAGGAGGTGGTTCGCCTGCAGGAACGGGCGGTCCAGACCCGGGGGGCCGCGGTGAGCACCTACGGGAAGGTGGTGGGCTTCATCGCCCGGAATTTCGAGAAGGAGGAACCGCGCCATGAAATGCGTAAATCACAGTGACATCGAGGCCGCCGGCGTCTGCGTCGCCTGCGGCAAGCCCTTCTGCGTCGAGTGCATCGGGGTCAGGGACAACCGCTTCTACTGCCAGAAGCACCTGGAGGAGGCGGCCCCCCCGGCGGAGGTTCCGGGGCGGTTCAAGCCGGGGCTGGCGGCCGTGATGAGCCTCCTCCCGGGGTTGGGGCATCTCTACCTGGGGCTCTACGACCGGGCCCTCGTGGGGTTCCTCGCGTTCTTCGCCTGCACGCGCTTCGGCGGGCCGCTGGTGGTGGCGGCGATCGCCTTCGCCGCCGTGGACGCCCACCGGCAGGCCCGGGCGCTCAACGCGGCGGCGGCCGCGCCCGACGCGGCCGGCCCGCCGGCCCCCCCCTATCCCCTCCGCATCGTGGCGGGCGTCCTCCTGATCGTCATCGGTTTTCTGTTCTTCCTGGAGCAGGCCGGAGTGGACCTGGAGGCGATGCTGGGATTCTGGCCCGTGGTGTTCATCGGCCTCGGGGTCTGGATGATCTGGGCGCATTTGAAGAAGGAGCGGGACGGGAAGCCGCCGGAGGATCCCGGCGCCCCGTAGTCCCGGGCTCCTCCTCCGGGCGCCGGCGCGGGGTCTGAGGGAGGCCCCGCGTTTTGTTATACTAAGCGAATGGAAACCTTGATGTGGACCGTTTTCGCGGTGACGGTGGCGGCGATGCTGGCCGCCGACCTGCTGGTCTTCCACAAAGAGGCCCACGAGGTGACCCGGCGGGAGGCCCTGGCATGGTCTGTGGTGTGGGTGGCCGTCTCCCTTCTCTTCTGCGGGGGCGTCTATGTGGCGGCGGGGGGGGGCAAGGCGGTGGCGTTCCTGACCGGCTATCTCATCGAGAAATCCCTCTCCGTGGACAACCTCTTCGTCATCCTCCTCATCTTCGGCTATTTCGGCGTCCCGGCGCGCCAACAGCACCGCGTCCTCTTCTGGGGCATCCTGGGGGCGGTGGTGATGCGGGCCCTATTCATCTTCGCCGGCCTGGCGCTGATCCGCTCCCTGCACTGGGTCATCTACCTCTTCGGGGCCTTTCTGATCTTCACCGGGGTCAAGATGTTCTTCGCGCCGGGGGAGGCAAGGGTGGACCCCCGGCGCAACCCGGTCCTGCGGCTGATGCGCCGGGTGCTTCCCGTGACCCGGGAATTCCAGGGCCAGCGGTTTTTCGTCCGGCGCCGGGGGGTCGGCGGAAAAGGGGCCCGCTGGATCGCCACACCGCTGTTCGCGGCTCTGGTGGCCGTCGAGACCACCGACCTCATCTTCGCCGTGGACTCCATTCCGGCCGTCCTGGCGGTTTCCACCGACCCCTTCGTCGTCTTCACTTCCAACATCTTCGCCATCCTCGGCCTGCGGGCCCTGTATTTTCTTCTGGCCGGGGTCATGACCTCCATCCGTTTCCTCCGCCCGGCCCTGGCCGCCATCCTCACCTTCCTGGGGTTCAAGATGGCGCTGGAGGGCCATTTCGAGATCCCCGTCGGCCTCTCGCTGGCCGCCGTTTTCGGGGTGCTTGCCCTGGCGGGGCTCCTCTCCTGGGTGTTCCCCGGAACCCGGACCGGCGGGGGCCTTGACAAGGGAGGGGAACCACCGCATAATTGACGCATCTTACCGCACGGGAGGTCCTATGAAGGTTCGGGTGTTCCTATTCGCCTCTCTACTCCTCATCCATTCCATCGCGTTCGGGGCCGGCTTCGCCCTCTTCGAGCACAGCGGACGGGCCACCGGCATGGGCGGGGCCTTCGCGGCCAACGCCTCCGACCCCTCCGCCCTCTTCTTCAACCCGGCAGGAATAGCGTTCCAGAAGCGCTCCATTCTGCTGGAAAACACGGTGATCGCCCCCTACTCCTCGTTCGAGGGCGACAGCCCCTACCCAGGCGACGGGGTCAGGGAGAGGATGAACAGCCAGCATTTCTTCCCCTCGGACATGGCCTTCGTCTGGCCCCTGTCGGACCGGTTCACCCTGGCGGGGGGGATGTTCAACCCCTTCGGCCTGGGGACGGAATGGGACCACGAGGAGTCCTTCTCCGGCCGTTTCCTCTCCACCAAGGCCGACATCCGCGGCTATAACCTGGCCACGGCCGTCGCGTGGAAGCCGGTGGACCACCTGGCGGTCGCCTTCGGCATCCATTATCTGGCGGCCAACCTCGACCTGGAGCGCTATGTGGGGGCGGTGAACCCCTACACCCAGTCGGTGGCCAACATCGGCTTCGTCCGGATGGACGCCGAGCGCAACGGCGACCTCGGGTGGGACCTCGGCCTCATGGTCAAGGCGGGCCGGCGGACGACCCTCGGGCTCACCTACCACAGCGGGACCTCCATTGACTTCGACGGCACCGCCAAGTTCCGGCAGATTTATACGGGGTACGGCGACTTCGACGCCCTCGTCGCCCAGAGCTTTCCCGCGGGCAACCACGACGTCACGCTCACCATTGATTTTCCGGCCATGGCCTTCGCCGGCGTCCGCACCGAGCTGACCGAGCGGTTCGCCGTCGAGTTCAACCTGGGATGGACCGAGTGGACCGCCTACAAGTCCCTGGACCTCGTCTTCCCCGGCCAGCCCGGCCTCGACCAGAGCCGGGTCACCGGCTGGGAGGACACCTACACCTACCGCCTGGGGGGCGAGTACCTCTACAGCGACAACACCACCTTCCGGGCCGGCCTGGTCTATGACGAGACGCCCCAGCCGGTCTGGGAGGTCGGTCCCCTCCTCCCCGACTCCGACCGGATGGGCTACAGCGTGGGGTGGGGCTACACCATGGGGAAGCTCTCCATCGACGCCGGCTACATGTACCTCAAGTTCGACAAGCGTTCCACCGAGGGGCAGTCCATCGACAACTTCAACGGCACCTATTCGAACTACGCCCACCTTCTCAGCATCGGGCTGATCTACCACCTGTAGGAGGATCCCATGAAAAAAATTCTTCTCGCCCTGCTGGTCCTTCCCGTCCTGGCCTTCGGGCAGTACGCCAAGGTGGTGGCCATCGGCGACAGCCTCATGGCCGGCTACCTTTCCGGGGGCCTCTGCCAGACCTACCAGGTCCATTCCATGCCCTCGCTCGTCGCCGACCGTGCGGGGGTGGACGACTTCCAGATGCCCCTGGTCTCCGAGCCCGGCATCCCCCCGCAGTTGGAGTTGAAGGCGCTGAGCCCGGTGACGGTGGCGCCCAAATCGGGGGAGTACGGCCTGCCGCTGAACCTCACCCTGTCCCGCCCCTATGACAACCTGGCCGTCCCGGGCGCCACGCTGAGGGATTGCCTGACCAAATCCTCCGACGGGGCGGGGATGCACACCCTCGTCCTGCGGGGGCTGGGGACCCAGGTGGAGCAGGCCGTCGCCCTCCAACCGGACCTGCTGCTGGTGTGGATCGGGAACAACGACGCCCTGAACGCCGTCTTGACCGGGACCGCCGTGGAGCGGGTCACCCTGACCCCCAAGGAGCAGTTCCACGCGGACTACGCCCAACTGCTGGGCGGGCTCGCCGGGGCCACGACGGCCGACATCGTGGTGGGCAATATCCCCGACTGCGCCGCCATTCCCTTCGCCTCCACCATCCCCCCCTACATCATCAATCCGGCCACCGGAGCGCCCGTCATCGGCGACGACGGCATGCCCATGACCTACCTGGGGCAATCCGACGACGGCTCCCCGTTCATCGGCCCCCAGGCCCTGGTCCTTCTCACCGCGCTGGAATATCTCCACCAGGGATACGGCGTGCCGCTCCAATTGGGAGGTCGGGGTCAGCCGTTGCCCGACCACGTGGTCCTGACCCCCGGCGAGAGCGCCACGATCCGCGACTACACCGCCGCCTATAACGCCTCCATCGCCGCCCTGGCCGCGGGCCGGAGCATCCCGGTGGTGGATATGAGCGCCGAGCTGACGGCGATCAGGGAGCATGGGCTCCACTACGCCGGGATCGAGATCACCGGCGATTTCCTCAGCGGGGGGTTCTTCAGCTACGATGGGGTCCATCCCAACGCCTTCGGTTACGCCTACGGGGCCAACCTGTTCATCGAGGCGGCCAACGCCGCCTACGGGGCCCGCCTGCCCCTGGTGCCCCTCCATCCGTTCCTTTCGGGGACCTCGCCGCACGGAGAAGGCGGGGGCGTCGGGGCCCTCGTGCTGGAGGACTGGGAGTACTGGATGAAACTTTTCATGCCGGAACGTTGGGTCATAAAATCGGGGGCCCTGCGATAGGATTTTGCGCGGTCCCGTCGCGTCCGGTCATTCCGCCCCGCGGGGGGATTTTCCCCCTCCGCGGGGCGAAATGCATCAAACACTTGACAAACCCTTGAATGGTATGGTATTTAGTTGGTAGCATGCGCACATTGAGGGCCGTCTCACAAAATCTCAAGGAACGGTGGGAGCTATGATCTTTGGGAAAAGAAGCAAGCACATCGTCGGTTTGGACATTGGCTCCTCGGCCATCAAACTTGTCGAACTGAAGAAGAAGGGCGGCGAGTTTCACGTGGAGAAGCTGGGGTTCTCCACCCTCTCCTCCGAAGCCATCGTGGACGGGGCGGTCATGGACGCCACCCTGGTGGTGGACACCATCGCCAATCTCATCAGCCGCCTGGGGGTCAAGAACCCCAACTTCGGCATCTCCATCTCGGGCCACGCCGTCATCATCAAGAGGATCACCCTGCCGGTCATGTCCGAGGACGAGTTGCGGGAGTCCATCCAGTGGGAGGCGGAATCCTACATCCCCTTCAACATCAACGAGGTGAACCTGAGCTACCAGTATCTGGGGGACGAGCAGGACGGGCAGAACATGGCGGTTCTGCTGGTGGCCTCCAAAAAAGACAAGGTCACCGACTACACCAGCGTGGTGACGCAGGCCAACAAGACCCCCGTCCTCGTGGATGTGGACGCCTTTTCCCTCCAGAACTGCTTCGAGGTGTGCATGGGGCTCAACCCCTCGGAGGTGGTGGCCCTGGTCAACATCGGCGCCTCGGTCATGAACTTCAACATCATGACTGAGGGGCAATCGGTCTTCTGGCGCGACATTTCCTTCGGAGGCAACCAGTACACCGAGGCCATCATGAAGGAATTGAGCCTCTCCTTCGAACAGGCCGAGGCCCTCAAGAAGGGCGAGGCCGTGGGCGGCTACACCGTCGAGAACGTCATCCCCATCTTCAACTCCGTCACCGAGGAGCTTTCGGGCGAATTGCGCAAGACGCTCGACTTTTTCCGCTCCTCCATGCAGCAGGACAAGATCGACCGCATCGTTCTGGCCGGGGGGTGCTCCAAGGTGGTCAACCTCACGGGCATCCTCCAGCAGAAGCTGGGGACCCCCGTCGAGATCCTCAACCCCTTCTCCGCCATCAAATACGATGAATCGCAGTACGATCCGGCCTGGGTGAACGACATCGGCCCCTCCATGGCCATCGCCGTGGGGTTGGGCGTGAGGGAGGTAGGAGACTGATATGATCAAGATCAACCTATTGCCCGAAGCCAAAGTCGCGGCCAAAGGCCGCGCCGAGGCGGCCGGGGGGGGCATCGCCGGGGACAACCTCAACACCATCCTCATCATCGGGTTCGTCGTCGGCGGTCTGCTCGTCGGGGGGTATCTGTCCCTGATGAAGTACAACAAGACCCGGTCCCTCAACGCCCAGATCAAGGCCGCCCAGGAGGAGTACATCCGCCTGGAACCCATCATCATCCAGGTCAACAAGTTCAAGGCGCGCAAGCTCCAACTGGAGCAGAAACTCAACCTCATCAATGAACTGCGGGCCAACCAGGAGGGCCCCGTCCACATCCTGGACGAGCTGGCCGACCTGGTCCCCGACCTCCTCTGGCTGGAGTCGGCCGTCGTCAAGGGGCGGACCATGGAATTGAAGGGGTTCGCCCTGAGTCCCAACGCGGTGGCCGAGTTCCTCCAGCGGCTGGACGAGTCCAAGGACCCGGCCAAGGGTGAAAAGAAGTACTTCAAGGATCCCAGCCTCAAGGAGATGAAGGAGACCAAGGACGCGCACTCCTTCCAGCTCACCGTCGGGTTCACCTACACCCCCGGCAGGGAGCCGGTGGAAGAAGAACTTCCGGCCAAGGGCAAGGCCAAGGGCAAGGCCAAGGGCAAGGCCAAGCCGAAGTCCAGCACCGGGAACACCGGGGCGGAATAAGGAGGGGCCCATGGCACTGACGCTCGACCTCAAAGGCAAACCGTGGTACTTCGGCGCGATCATCGGCGCCGTTCTGATGGGCTGCATCATCGCGGCGGCGGTCTATTTCGTGGTCAACCCCCAGCAACAGAAGATCGTCGTCCTCGAGAAGAAGCTCCAGGAGCTCCAGGCCAAGGTGGCCGAGGGGCAGTCGGCGGCCGCCCAGCTCCCGAAGTTCCAGGAGGAGATCGCCAAACTGGAGAAGGAGCTGAGCAAGCTCGTCCAGGTGCTGCCGACCCGCAAGGAAACCCACGTCATCCTCAAGAAGATCAAGAGCCTGGCCGATGCCGGTGATTTCGGCTTCAAATCGTTCAATCCCAATCCCACGCTGGTGGACAAGGATTTCTACTATCAGTGGCCCATCACGGTGCAACTGGACGGGAACTACCATAATCTGGCCGTTTTCTTCGACCGCCTGCGCAACTTCCCGCGCATCATCAACATCGGCGACATGGATTTGAAAGCCGACAAGAAACAGCAGGCCAACGCCACGGTCCAGGCGAAATTCCAGATCCTCACCTATGTATATAAGGAAGTCGCGGAAGGAGGGACGCCATGAGAACCGTTCTGCTGACCGCCCTGGGCCTGGCTCTGGCCGCGGCCCTGTCCGCGCAGGCCCCCGTTCCCGAGGCGGAGACCGCCCCGCCCGCCGGGGTTGCCGCCATGGAGGACCCCGGGCCGGGCCTCTCCTCCGACAATCTGGAGGAGATGGTCAAGGACGAACTGCAAGGGGCCGACACCTCCTACCGCTACGATCCGCGCGGACGGAGGGACCCCTTCCGCTCCCTCCTGCAGTACATCACCAAGGGGCCGGACAACTGTCCCCAGGGGACGGCCGGCTGTCTCCTGTGGGACGAAATAACGCTCAAGGGGATATGGAAGGTCAAGGGGGAGTTCGTCAGCCAGATCCTGGCCAAGAACGGCGACGTCTATTGGGTCCGGGAGGGGGAAAACCTCTACGACGGCCAGGTCACCCGGATCGGGATTGACTGCATTTATTTCAAGCAGAAGGTGAACGATCCGACCAAGATCAATCCGTTTCGGGACGTCGAGAAATGTGTGAAGTCCGATGAAACGAAGTAATCCGAGGGAGGTATGTGCATGAAGAAAATGACCGTCTGTTCAGCCCTGTTGCTCCTGGGGAGCATGCTCTGCTGGGCGGAGGGGGTCGTCCTGAATCAGGTGACCCTCAGCCGGCAGGGGGACCAGGTGCTTCTGGCCCTGGAGGCCTCCGACACCCTGGTCTACACCGCCTACGCCGGGGGGCCGGGGACGGGGATCGTGGAACTCGTGGACACCGCCCTCGCCCCCGCCGTTCCGCCCCGCCTCGAATCGGCCGCCCTGGAGGGCCCCGTGACCCTCGAGGCGAAGGGGCGCAACGTGGTGATGGCCTTCCCCCTCCAGGCCGGGACCGAGCCCGTCATCTCCAACGACGGCCGCCGCCTGGTGGTCACCCTCGACGCCCCCGCCCGCATCATCCTGAGGGAGGTGGAGGTCCAGTTCGATGCGTCGGGCCCCCTGGTCCGGGTGGTCGGGGATAACCTCCCCAGCCCCCGGGTCGAGCGGCTGTCGGACCCGGCGCGGCTGGTCCTGGATTTCCCGGGGGCCGTCAACCTGAGCAAGCACGGCTCCCACTTCGTCAACCAGCGCGAGCTGTACCGGGTGCGGGTTTCCCAGTTCAAGCTCCAGCCCTCCCCCGTGGCGCGGGTGGTCCTGGAGACCCCGCTGGCCGGCGAGGCCCGGATGGAATCCGGCGAGGAGGGGCTGGTGGTGCGCCTGGCCGCCGCCCCCGAAGCGGCGGTTGAGGCCCCCCGGCCCGCCCTGCCCGCGTTCAGCGTCCAGGAGGCCGCCCCGGCCCCCTCGCCCCAGGAGGACGCCACCAAGCTCTACGAGGTGCAGACGCTCGGCCGGCAGGACATCAAATTCACCGGGGACCCCATCTCCTTCAATCTGAAGGAGGCCGACATCAGCGACGTTCTCCAGACCTTCGCCGAGCTCACCGGGCTCAACTTCGTCCTCGACCCCGGCGTCAAGTCCAAGATCACGGTCCGGCTGGACTCGGTTCCCTGGGACCAGGCGCTCGAACTGATCCTCAAGATCAACGGGCTGGGGTATGTCCTGGAGAACAACGTCATGCGGATCGCCCCCATCTCCCGTCTGGCGCAGGAGGCCCAGCAGAAGCGCCAGCTGGAGAAGGAGGAGGACCTCAACCAGCCGGTCCAGACCGTCATCAAGCGCCTCTCCTACGCGCGGGCCAGCCAGATCGCGCAGAACGTGAAAAAAGTGATGAGCGACCGCGGCGACCTTTTCGTGGACGACCGCACCAACACCCTCATCATGATGGACATCGAGAAATACCTGCCCCGGATCCTCAATCTCATCAAGCACCTCGATGTCGCCCCGCGGCAGGTGCAGATCGAGGCCCGGATCGTCGAGACCACCAAGAACTTCACCCAGCAACTGGGCATCGCCTGGGGCTTCACCGGGCAGGGCAACACCCTGTACGGGAACACCACCGGCTGGCGCTTCCCCAACACCTACGACATCGCCGGGGACGTCAATCTCCCCACGGGGAACCCGGTCCTCGACATGTCCTTCGGCAACATCCTCGGGTCGTTCAACCTCGACGTGACGCTTTACGCGGCGGAGCAGGACGGCCTGGTCAAGATCATCTCCTCCCCCCGGGTCATCACGCAGGACAACCTGGGCGCCTCCATCCAGAGCGGCGTTCAGATCCCGGTGCAGACCACCTCCAACAACACCACGTCGGTCCAGTACATCAACGCCACCCTCCAACTGCAGGTCAAGCCGCAGATCACGGAGGCGGGGACCATCAGCATGGAGATCAACGTCCAGAAGCGCGAGCCCCTGCTCGGTCTCACCGTGACCGGCGGCACCAACGCCCCCCTCTCGACCCGCGACGCCCAGACCCAGGTGATGGTCAAGGACGGCGGCACCACGGTCATCGGGGGCATCTACCAGATCACCGACAACCAGAGCCAGAACCGGATCCCCTTCCTCCATCGTATCCCCATCCTTGGGAACCTCTTCAAGGACCGGGCCATCCAGCGGCGGCATGACGAACTCCTCATCTTCATCACGCCCCGCATCGTGAAAAGCTATTAGGAGGCGCCCATGAGAAAGCCCTTCGTCTTCGTCCTGCTGACCCTCCTGGCCGTCGTGCTCTCCTGCACCGACCAGGAGAAAACGCGATGCGACATCGCCCTGGAGCTGGAAGGCAAGGATTATGAGAACCACTGGGTGGACATCGCCCTCGGCATTCCGCCGACCATGAAGACCTTCATCATCCACAGCATTCCCAAGAACCCGGGGGCCGTGCTCTCCTCCCTCCAGGATGTGGAGGTCAGCTACTTCTACGCCGACTGGGTGCGCTCGGACGGCGGCACGATCCCCCCCAAGGACTACCGCCTGGGGTGGACCGTTCTCGTCCCCGCCGGCGGCAGCGCCACCTGTACCGGCATCCCCTTCATGCGCCTGGGCCAGCTCGTGGAGCCCCCCTTCATTGATCTGCTGCCGGAGAACGGGGGACGGGATTCGGAGACGGGGGCGACCACCATCCGGTGCGACGCCCACATCAAGGTCTACGGTCGGACGATGAACGGCTGCGACGTCGTCTCCCACGAGGCCATCCTGACCTATGAATTCTACTACGGGGGAGGAAAATAGCCATGAAAAAGGGCTTTATTCTAGTGTGCATCCTCCTGGGGTTCCTCTGGGCCTGCACCGACAGCCCCACCGAGCCGGGCGTCCCCGGCGGCGGGGGGAGCAGTGCATCGGGGTACAGCGTGACCATCACCCCGGCCCAGGGCTCCGCCTTCATCACCGGAGCCCCGCCGCCCTCCATGGAAAACCAGACCATCGAGATCACGGCCACCGTCCGCAAAGACGGCGCGATCGTCAGCGAGCGCCTCTGGGTGGCCTTCGAGATCATCGGCTCGGGCGCCGCGTTCGTGGAATCGGGCAACGCCCATTACAGCACCTACACCGCCAATGGGGCGGCCCGGGCGACGCTGTATTCCACCGTCATCGGGACCTTCACGGTCAAGGCCACGGTCCGGGTCTCCGATAACACCTCCATCAACACCTCGGGCTCCTATTCCTTCGGCGAGAGCACCATCCTCACCATCACAGGGGTCTCCCCGGCGATGGGCACCTCCGCCGGCGGGACCAGCGTGACCATCACGGGCTCCGGCTTCAAGCAGCCGCTGGAGGTCTATTTCGGGGCCCGCCGCGCCAATTTCGTCTCCGGCACCACCACGGAGATGACCGTCACGACCCCCGTCCACTACCCGTCCGACTGCAACGCCAACGATTCGGTCGACGTCAAGGTGGTGGTCTTCCCCGGCCAGGTGGCCGAGGCCTCCGTCACCGCCGAGCACGCTTACAACTACCTCTTCGAGCCGCTCTCGCCCTCCATCACCGGCATCGACCCGAACCACGGCACCAACAACGGCGGGACGCGGGTGACCATCTACGGGAGCGGGTTCCACTGCGGCGGGGGGGTCCTGGTCTATTTCAACCAGGTGGCCGGACGGATCATCTCCTGCGCCCCAGACAAGATCGTGGTTGAGACCCCCACGGCGCAGGACGCGGGCATCGCCAACTGCACCCAGACCATCGGCGTGAGGGTGCTGAACCTCTGCGGCGGCCTCAGCTTCAACCTCTCCAATGCCTACAGCTACGGCCCCGAGATCCTGATCACCGCCTGGGGGCCCCGGCAGGGCAGTGCCTCCGGCGGCAATATCGTGACCATCTACGGCCAGGGCTTTGACGCCCCCATGGCCGTCTCCCTCGCCGGGGTGGGGGCGACCGTCCTCAGCGTCTCCAACAACGAGATGCGCGTCATGGCCGGGGGATACGACCCCCAGGGGAAATGCGGCAACTACAGCGATGTGATCTCGGTCACCGACATCGAATGCGGCATCACGGTTGAGACCGATGACCAGGAAGCCTATACCTATGTATCCCCCGAGCTCTTCATCTCCGGCATCAGCCCCGCCGCCGGCCTCGCCGACACCCTCGTCACCCTCTCCGGATCGGGGATGATCCCGCCCCTGGAAGTGAAGTTCGGGCAGACCAACGCTTCCGTGGTGACGGTCTCCGACGACTTCACCACCGCCACCGTCCTGGCGCCCATCTTCCCGGGCCCCTACCTCAGCCAGACCTGCACCACCGTCCCCGACGGCTGTCCGGGAAACCAGGCCCTGCCCACCCCGGTGGACGTCGTTGTTCGCTCCCTCTACACCGGGTGCACCTACACCTATAAGTCCTTCTTCTACAATCCGATCAATCCCTCCTGCCTCCCCGCCCCGCCGACCTGCACCATGACGGCGACCTTCGGGGCCGCCCCGGCCTGCACCGCCACCTTCTCCGTGACCCCCCAATGCGGGGCCACCTACGACTGGACCGGGGTGTGCGGCGTCGTGGCCGGCGGCAGCAACCTCTACTCCTGCGCCGTCACCGACGCGGACAGCCCGGCCACGGCCAGCGTCATCATCACCAACGCCGGGGGGGCGGCCACCTGCTCCGGTTCGGTGGCCGTCACGGGGTGCCCGTAGGGTAACCCCCGTTCCTTCAAGGCCTTATGGACCGCCTGCCCCTGGCAGGCGGTCCATATTTTATGGTATGATAAGGATATGAATGAGGGAACCATCGAGTCTCTGCGGGAACAATTGAAACGGGCCCCCTCCCCGCGCCTCTATTCCCAGCTGGCCGAGGAACTGCGCCTGGCGGACCGGACCGGGGAGAGCATCGCCGTACTGCGCGAAGGCGCCGAACGGTTTCCCCGGTACCTCTCCGCCCGGGTGGCTTTGGGCCGCGCCCTCCTCGGGAGCGGGTCCCACGCGGAATGCGCGGAGACGATGAGGGGGGTGCTGGCGGAGGACCCGGAGAACGTGGTCGCCATCCGGACCCTGGCCCAGGCGTACGAGGCCCTGGGCGACAAGGTGGAGGCCATCAAAAAGTACAAACTGCTCCGCATCTTCGTCCCGGACGACGAGGACCTCCAGGCCAGGATCGCGGTCATCGACCTGGAGCTCAACCCCCCGATCACGCCCCGGGAGCGCCTTCTGGGGCGCCTGAGGGGCCTTTTGGGGAAGATGGAACGCGCGAGGTCCCTATGAACTTTCACGAATCGCTTGAGAAGACCCTCTCCGCCGTCCCGGGCGCCCTCGCCCTCTCGCTGGTGGGGTACGACGGCATCGGCATCGAGAGCGTGGCCCGGGAGACGCGGGTGGACATGGACAACCTCTCCGCCGAGCTGACCACCTTCATCCGGGGCCTGAGCACCGCCCACGCCGACCTCAAACTGGGCCGCCTCCAGCAGGTGGCCCTCCTAAGCCCCGAGTACGCCAGCATCCTCTCTTCCGTGACCGAGGAGTATTTCCTCCTCTGCGTCATGGAGCGCTCCGGCCTCTTCGGCAAGGCCCGGTACGAATTGAAGAAGCTCGCCTGGCAGCTGGAGGGGGACCTGCGGTGAAGTTCGAGGAGATCTGCGCCCTCATCGAACTGGTGGCCAAGAAGGGGATCCCCCTGGTGGAGGTGGAGCACGATGGGGTGCGGGTGAAGATCCAGGGGGGGGTGGATGCGCCGCGCGCCCCCCTCCCGACCGCCGCCGTCCCCGCCCCGGCGGGCGCGGGCCCCGCCGCCGCGCCGCCCCTGCCCGAGGTGGACCCCTCCCTCCACCTCGTCCTCTCCCCGATGGTGGGCACCTACTACCGCGCCCCCTCGCCGCAGTCGGAGCCGTTCGTCAAGCCCGGCGACCGCGTCCGCAAGGGGCAGTTGCTGTGCATCATCGAGGCCATGAAGCTCATGAACGAGATCGAGTCCGACGTGGACGGGGTGGTGGTGGAGATCTTCCCGCAGAACGCCCAGCCCGTGGAGTTCGGGGAGCGGCTGTTCGGGATAAAGGTGTAATGATCATCCGTAGGGGCGCACGGCGGTGCGCCCGTCGGGGGCGCGCCCGCCATGTTTAAGAAAGTCCTGATTGCCAATCGGGGGGAGATCGCCGTGCGGGTCATCGCGGCCCTGCGGGAAATGGGGATCCGCTCCGTGGCCGTCTATTCGGAGGCGGACCGGGAGTGCCTCCACGCCCGCCTCGCCGACGAGTCGGTCTGCATCGGGCCCCCGCCGGCGATCCAGAGCTACCTCAACATCCAGGCCCTCATCGCCGCGGCCGAGGTGACCCAGTCCGAGGCCATCCATCCCGGCTACGGGTTCCTGGCCGAAAATCCCCGGTTCGCCGAGGTGTGCCACGACTGCGGCCTCGTCTTCATCGGCCCCGACGCCTCGATGATGGAGAAACTGGGCGACAAGATCGCCGCCCGCAATCTGGCCCACAAGGCGGGGATCCCCATCCTGGGCGGGACGCTGGACCCGGTGGCCGACGCCAGGTCCGCCACGGCCCTGGCCCGCAAACTGCGCTTTCCCGTCATCCTCAAGGCCGCCGCCGGGGGCGGGGGGAGGGGGATGCGGGTGGTCACCGATGAGCGGGAGTTCGAGCCGGTCTTCCTCTCCGCCTCCGAGGAGGCGGAGAAGGCGTTCGGGGACGGCCGCCTCTATCTTGAAAAGTACCTGGAGAACCCGCGCCACGTCGAGATCCAGATCATGGCCGACCGCAAGGGCGAGGTGCTCTATTTCCCCGAGCGGGAATGCTCCATCCAGAGGCGCCACCAGAAACTCCTCGAAGAGAGCCCCTCGCCGGCCGTCACCCCCTCGCTGCGCAAGAAGATGGGGGAGTGCGCCGTCAAACTGATGAAGATGGCGCACTACGAGGGGGCCGCCACCGTGGAGTTCCTTCTCGACGAGGACGGCCTGTTCTATTTCATGGAGGTCAACACCCGCATCCAGGTGGAACACCCGGTCACCGAGGAGGTGACCGGCGTGGACCTCATCCAGGCCCAGGTGGCCGTCGCCGCGGGGGAGCGCATCGCCCCCCTGCGGAAGCGGCTCCAGCCCCTCGGGCACGCCATCGAATTCCGCATCAACGCCGAGGACCCGAAGACCTTTGTCCCCTCGCCGGGGAAGGTGACCGGCCTGGTGTGGCCGGGCGGGCCGGGGGTGCGGGTGGACTCCCACCTCTACGCCGGCTACACCGTCCCCCCCCACTACGACTCCCTTCTGGCCAAGATCATCGTCCGGGGGGCCGACCGGGCGGAGGCGATCCGCCGGGCCCGCCGGGCCCTCTCCTGCACGGTCGTCGAAGGGGTCAAGACCTCGATCCCCCTCTTCCTGCGCATCCTCGACAACGCGGCCTTCGCGCAGGGGGACCTGTCCACCCGGTTCCTGGAGAGGCAGGCGATTGTCTGACCCGTTGCCCCCCGCCCTTGCGGGCCGGATCTACCCGCTTCTGGACCTGGACGAACTGGACCGGGCGCGGCCCCTCGCCGCCCGCGGGGTCCGGCGGATCCAGGTGCGCCACAAGGGGGAGGCGTGGGGGGGGGGCTTTGACCGGCTCCTGGCCCTCTCGGCGGAGTTGAGGACCATGGGGGTCCTCCTCGTCGTCAACGACCGGGCCGACGTGGCCGCCGCCGTCGGGGCGGGCGGGGTCCACCTGGGGCAGGGGGACCTCCCCCCCGCCGCCGTCCGGCGGCTGGTCGGGCCCCATGTCATGATCGCCCTCTCCTGCGCCGCCGGTGAGGAGGTGGAGCGGGCCCTGGCCGATGGGGCCGTGGACGAGCTCTCCGTCGGCCCCGTATTCGCCACCCCCGTCAAACCGTCGGCCCCGGCCGTGGGGCTGGACCTGGTGCGGCGCGCGGCCGGGCGGGGGAAGCCCCTGACCGCCATCGGGGGGATCCACCGCGGCAACCTCCCCATGGTCCTCGAGGCGGGGGCCGACTGGGCGGCCATGATCCGGGGCGCGCGGGAGGCCCTCGGGGCGTGACGGCCGGACCCCGCCCCGCCCGAGTGGTCCTCGTGGGATTCCTGGCCGCGGGGAAGAGCGCCCTCGGGCGGGCGCTGGCCGACGGGTGGGAGACCGGCTTCGCCGACCTCGACGACCTCCTCCTCGCCGAGGAGGGGGCCCCCAGCCTGCTGGAGATGATGGAGGCGCGGGGGGAGCCCCATTTCCGCGCCCGGGAGCGGGCGCTCCTGGAGGGGCTGGTCGGGCGGCCGGAGGGGGTGGTGGCCACCGGCAGCGGCACCCCGGCATCGGCGGAAAACCTCGACCTCCTCCACCGCCTGGGCGTCGTGGTGTTCCTCCACACCCCCTGGGAGGTCATCGTCTCCCGCCTGGGGGCCAAGGGGGGGGTCCTCCCGCCGGGCCTTTCCGCGGAGGCCCTCCACGCCGTCTATCTCCAGCGGCTCCCCTTCTACCAGCGGGCCGACCGGGTCCTGGCGCCGGAGCCGGGCGAGACCCCCGGGGCGCTGGCCCTGCGGTTGCGGATGCTCCTGAGGGACCCCGTCGCGTGCGCTATCTGATCCTCTCCGACCTCCACGCCAACCTCCACGCCCTCGACGCGGTCCTGGCCGAGGTGCGCGGCCGCCGGTTCCAGAAGATCCTCGTCCTGGGGGACCTGGTGGGATACGGGGCCTATCCCAACGAAGTGGTGGAGCGGGTGATGGCGCTGAAGCGGCTGGAGGTGGTGATCCGGGGGAACCACGACCGGGTGGCCGCCGGCACGGGCGAGGAGAACGCCTTCAACCTTCCCGCCATGGCGGCCATCCTCTGGACCCGCGACCAGTTGAGCCCCGGGACGCGGAAGGCGCTGACCGGCCTCACCGTCGGCCCCCGGGCGGTGGAGGACTTCGCCGTCTGTCACGGCTCCCCCTTCGACGAGGACCTCTACATCCTCTCCGAGCGCGAGGCCTGGGTCTCCTTCCAGAGCGCCCAGACCGACCTCACCTTCTTCGGCCATTCGCACATCCCGTGCATCTTTTCCCTGCAGAGGCGGTCGCTGGAGGGGTGGCTGGTGGGGCGGGACTACCTCCACTACCGCCTCAAGCCCGGGGTGCGGTACCTCGTCAATCCCGGGAGCGTGGGCCAGCCGCGCGACGGCAACCCCAAGGCCTCCTACTGCATCTACGATTCGAAGCACCGCACGGTCTCGTTCTTCCGGGTCCCGTACCCCGTCCACCCGGCCCAGGAGGCCATCCTCAAGGCGGGCCTGCCGACGCACCTGGCCCAGCGCTTGGCGACGGGACAGTAGCCGAATGAAGTTGCGAGTTGCGAGTTGCGAGTTGCGAGTTAACAGAAGGGAAAAGAATCAATTGCTTTGTTTTACAACTCGAAACTCGAAACTCGAAACTCGAAACTAAATATGCCGAAAACATTGGTGACCTACCCCCTCCCCACCCCCCGGCTAAAGGATTTTTGTGAAAAGTGGGACGGCGTGGTGGTCCCGAAGGGGACCACGGTGGACGAGGCGTTCCTCATGCGCGAAGGGGCCGGGTGCGAGGCGCTGGTGACCCTCCTCAACCATCCCGTCACCCGGCGCGTCCTCGAGGCCTGCCCGCGCCTCCGTGTCGTCGCCAACGCCGCCGCGGGGTTCGACAACGTGGATGTCGCCGCCGCCCGTGGGCGGGGGGTCTTCGTCACCAACACCCCCGGGGTCCTGGACCGGGCCACCGCCGACCTCACCTGGGCCCTCATCCTGGCCTGCTGCCGCCGCGTGGTGGAAGCCGACCGCTTTCTCCGGGAGGGGCGCTTCCACGGCTGGGAGCCCGACCTTCTGCTGGGGATGGACCTTAACGGCAAGGTCCTGGGGGTGGTGGGGATGGGGCGCATCGGGACCGAGGTGGCCCGCCGGGCCGGCGCCTTCGGGATGAAGGTGGCCTACCACGGCCCCACCGCGGCCCCTCCCCCCTTCCCGGCCGAGGCCATGGACCTGGACGCCCTCCTGGGGGCGGCCGACGTCCTCACCCTCCATGTCCCCCTCACCCCCTCCACGCGGGGCCTGCTGGACCGCCGGCGCCTGATGAGGATGAAGCCCGGGGCGGTTTTGATCAACACCAGCCGCGGGGCGGTGGTGGACGAGGGGGCCCTGGCGGAGCTGTTGGCCTCGGGGCGCCTGAGGGCCGCGGGATTGGATGTCTACGAGCGGGAGCCCGCCGTCCATCCCGGCCTCATGGGGCTTTCCAACGCCGTCCTCCTCCCCCACATCGGTTCCGCGGGGGAGGAGACCCGCCGGACCATGGCCGATTGGGCCCTGGAAAACGCCGGACGGGTCCTCGGGGGAGGAGCCCCCTTGACAAATGTGTGGCCCTTGGATACACTGTCTCCGTTCGTAAAAAACCCTTAAGGAGGAGTATCTTATGAAGAGGTTCATCATCGCCGCTCTCGTGGTCCTGGCCGCGGGCATGATCATGGCCAGCACGGCCGCGAAGGATCTGTACGTGCCGGCCGCCTCGCGCGCCCTCGGCGCCTTCGGCACCGACTGGCGCTCGGATGTCCGGGCCTACAACCCCAACACCGCCACCGCCAATGTCGCCATCACCTACCTGCCCATGGCCGCCTTCGCCGGCCAGGCCGCGACCATCAACGTGACCATCGCGCCCCTCCACACCGCCGTGTGGGAGAACATCATGGAGGAGAACTTCGGCCTCCAGCCCAACACCGCCGGCGCCCTGCACTTCGTCTCCAACCTGGACATCTACGTCGAATCCCGCATCTGGACGCCGGGCGCCGAGGGCACCTTCGGCCAGCGCGTCCCCGGCATCCCCGCCACCCAGGCCGTCGCGGCCGGTGAGTCGGTGGACATCCTCTACGTTGACAACCTTTCCACCGCCGACGGGTTCCGGACCAACTTCGGTCTCGTGGACGCCGGCGGCGTCGGCGTGGCCTACGCCCTCTCCGCCTACGACCAGAACGGCACCGTCCTCGGCACCTACAACGGCACCGTGGCCGCCAACCAGTGGGACCAGTTCAACGCCCTGGGCAAACTGGGCGTGGCCGGCGACACCCAGTACGCCCGCCTGATGCTCACCGTCACCAGCGGCAAGGCCATCCCCTACGCCTCCCAGGCCGACAACGCCTCGGGCGACGCCATGTACATTGATGGCACCAAGATCAAGTCCTCCGGCGGCGGCGGCGGCGACAACTGCGGCACCGGGATGCTCTACGGATATGCCATGCAGTTCAACAACTCCGACTGGGAGGGCTACATCAGCTTCCCGTTCCTCTGGGCCATCGAGGACTTCAACCTCTGGGCCTGGCAGGATCCCACCCCCGAGAATCCCAACAACGATGACGATTTCGGCGCCGTTTACATCACGCCCACCAACTACGTGATGTGGCTCGGCTTCAGTTTCGTTGCAGAGAGCCCCGACGAGTATGTGCCCCTGAGCGACGGCGGCCCCTTCGATTTCTCCATCAAGTTCACCTATACGAACAGCTCCGGCAAGCAGGTTCTGGAGGCCACTTATCATATGGTTGGCATCTTCCAGTGCCCCAACTATGTGGGCGGCGACATGGACGCCCTGGTCAAGGCCCTGGATGCCACGTACAAGGATTACGCAGGGAAGTGGTACTGGCATTTCGGAGCGGGCGTCAAATAGAATCCCTTAACACCGTATACCCTCGAAGGGCCTCCTGGTGGAGGCCCTTCCTGTTTTTCCGACGCGGGTGGCGCTGAAGGGCATCAGCGTAGCAGAGCGACGGCGCAGATGCGTAGTGGCGCAGATGCGTAGTGGCGTAAATGCGCAGCGGCGCAGATGCGTAGCGGCGCAAATGCGTTGTTAAAGAGCGAAGATCAAATGAATTGCGGCTGCAGAGAAAAGACCAGAAGAAATTTCAGGCCACGCTTTTGGGGCGCTACGCGAAAAGCGTCTCCAGCTTCACCAGCCGTCCCAGGTCCCGCCCGCGCAGGGAGGCGTCGGGGGCGAGGATGAACTCCGTGCCGCCCTCCCGGAACCGGAACCCCCTGAGGGCCTTGGACAGGGCGGGGGCCTTCTCCTCCACCTCTTCGGCCCGCAGGAGACGGACCCCGGGCGCGCTGAAGGGGACGGCGGGCCAAGCGACCACCGCCTGCGTCCACACCTCCATCACCTCGTCGCGGCTGGCCACCCCCACGGGGAGGGCGGGGCCGGTGGAGACGAGGGGGTGCGGGTTGAACCCCGCCGACCAGGCCAGGGGGACCCCGGCCCGCAACAGCCCTCCGGTGACGAAGGAGACGAAGTGGCGGGTGGAGAGGAAGCGCGCGCGGCCCTCCTTGGTCAGGTGGAGCCGGTAGCGATACTTCAGTTTCGAGTTTCGAGTTTCGAGTTTCGAGTTGTCCGCGCCCCCATCCATGAGTTTCGAGTTTTGAGTTGCGAGTTGCGAGTTGTCCGCGCCCCCATCCATGAGTTGCGAGTTTTGAGTTTCGAGTTTCGAGTTGTCCGCGCCCCCATCCATGAGTTTCGAGTTTTGAGTTTTGAGTTGCGAGTTGTCCACGCCCCCATCCATTAGTTTCGAGTTTCGAGTTTCGAGTTTCGAGTTTTCCCCCTCCTCGGCTAAAGCCAATTGTCCCGGCTGGTCCGAGTCGGCTGTCCGGGACATATGAGTTGCGGAGTTAGGCAACTGCTCTTCCACGGAGCAGGACGCTGCCTCTGAACTCGAAACTCGAAACTCGAAACTCGAAACTTGCAGAGGTTCAGAGAACCGCAAATCCTCCCCCTTCCGCCCCAGGCCGCACGCGAGGCACTGCTCGGTGCAGGGGGGGGAGAATTGTCCCGCTTTCGCCCGCTCCCACTCCCGCAGGAGGAAGCCGCGGTCGAGGCCGGAGTCCACCCACCGCTCCCAGGGCAGTTCCTCATCGAGATCGAAGGCGCGGGCGGGGGGGAGGAGGGCGTCCCAGAGGTCCGCCCGGAAGGTCTCGGTCCAGTTGTCGAACCGGCACCCGCGCCGGTAGGCCTCCAGCAACACCGCCCCCGTCGCCTCGTCCCCGCGGGAGACGGCCGCCTCGACGCGGGAGGGGGCGGGGTCGGCCGTCTTCAGCTCCACGCCCCGCCGGGGAAGCCGCGAGCGCAGGAAGGCGCGGGCCCCTTCGAGATGCTCCGCGGGGGCGGCCGGGGCCCATTGGAACGGCGTCCACGGCTTGGGGACGAAGTTGGCGACATGGACCGTCACCGACCGCATCCCCACGGAGCGGACCCGCTCCACAAGGCGCGCGATCTCCTCCCAGTGCCCCTCCTGTTCGAAGGGGAGGCCGATCATGAAGTACAGTTTCACCGTCCGCCACCCGAGGGCCTTGGCCCGGGCCACCGTGGCCAGGATCTGGTCGTCCGTGATGGCCTTGTTGAGGGCGGGCCGGAGCGAGGCCCCGGCTTCGGGGGCGAAGGTGAGGCCGCTTTTTCGCACCTCCCGGGCCCGCTCCAGCAGGGGGAGGGTGGCGGCGTCGATCCGCAGGGAGGGGAGGGAGAGGGAGACGCGGTGCTCCCTCAGCCCCTCGGCCAGCGCCTCCGCCAGGGGCTCGACGGCGCTGTAGTCGGCCGTGGAGAGGGAGAGGAGCCCCGCCTCCGTGAACCCCGAGCGGGGGGCCCGATCGAGGAGGAAATTGCGCACGGCGCCGGCGTCGCGCTCGCGCCACGGGCGGTACCAGAACCCCGCCTCGCAGAACCGGCACCCCCGGGCGCACCCCCGGGCGACCTCCGCGTGGAGGCGGTGGTGGGCCGAGGGGAAGGCGGGGAGGATGGGGTCGAAATCGAAGGGGGCGTCGTCGAGGTCGGCCAGCCACACCCGCCTCGCCGGCCCCTTCGTGAGGCCGGGGACCAAGAACCCCTCCATCGCGGCCAGGGCCTCCAGCTTCCCGCGGCGGGGGAGGGCGGGGCGGTCGCGGAAGAGTTCCAGGACCCGGGGGAGGAGGAGCTCGCCGTCGCCGAGGGCGAAGACGTCCACGAAGCCGGTCAGCGGGGCCGGGTTGGAGACCCCCAGCCCCCCGGCCAGGACGACCGGGTGCTCCTCGCCGCGCTCCGTCCGGAGGAGGGGGACGCCGGCGAGGTCGAGGCAGTACAGCAGGTTGGTGGCGTGTAGGTTGGTGGGGAGGGTGAAGGCGACCAGGGGCATCTCCCCGACGGAGGAGAAGGTCTCCTGGGTGAAGAGGGGGATCCCCTCGGCCCGCATCCGGTCCCCCAGGTCGGGCCAGGGGGCGAAGGCCCGCTCGAGGAAGACGCCGTCGAAGGCGTTGCCGAGGCGGTAGAGGAGCTGGAACCCCGTGTGGGCCATCCCCATCTCGTAGAGGTCGGGGAAGACCAGGGCGCACCGCAGGCCGGCGTCCGGCCTGGAGGCGGCCCCCATCTCCACCCCGGCGTAGCGCTGGGGCTGGCTGACCTGGAGGAGGAGGGGCTCGAGACGGTCGTAGAGGGATCCGGGCATGGCTTTCCTGGCAAGTTTACATTATAATGAAATGGAACCACCGTTGAATTGGTTACCTATGGGGACAATCCAAGGAGGTCTTTCATGTCGGAATTGAGCGAACGGATCCAGCAGGTATTGGACAAGGATATCCGCCCCGCCCTCCAGATGGACGGCGGCGACGTGGAGTTCGTCAAAGAGGTGGACGGCGTGGTGCAGGTGCGCCTGCAGGGCGCCTGCGGCGGCTGTCCCATGGCCGCCTACACCCTCGCCGGTTTCGTGGAGGAGCGCCTCAAGGCCGCCATTCCCGAGATCAAAGAGGTGGTGCCGGCGGGGTAGGGGGAGGGAGGCGGCCGGGTCCCCGGGGGGGGCGGGCCGCCGCGCCGGATCGCCCCGCACGGGCCCCCGTCAACGGTCCCGGGGGGGCGGGGTTCGCGGGTCGGTTGACAAAAACGGCCGCTTCCTGTAATATTCCGGACTCAATATCCCGGAGGTCGTATTTATGTACGCCGTGATCGAAACGGGGGGAAAGCAGTACCAGGTCTCCCCCGGTGACAAAATCCGTGTGGAACTTCTGGAACAGCAGGAGGGGACGGTCACCTTTGACCGGGTCCTTCTGGTCAAGACGGACGAGGCCGTGAAGGTGGGGACCCCCACCGTGAAGGGGGCCACCGTCCAGGGCGAGATCGTGCGCGCGCTCAAAGCCGACAAGATCATCATTTTCAAGAAGATCAAGTCCAAGCAGTACCGCCGCACCCGGGGCCACCGGCAGAACCTGCTGGAGGTCCTCGTCCGCGAGATCAAAGGAGTCTGACGATGGCGCATAAGAAAGGTCAGGGCAGTTCCCGCAACGGGCGCGACAGCAACGCCCAGCGCCTGGGCGTGAAGCGCTTCGCCGGCCAGTGGGTCTCCGGCGGTTCCATCCTGGTCCGCCAGAAGGGGACCCGGTTCCTCCCGGGGACCAACGCCGGGATCGGCAAGGACCACACCGTCTACGCCAAGGTCGCCGGCATCGTCCAGTTCGAGGACCGGGGCAACCTCGGCCGCTTCATCTCCATCCAGCCGCAGGCCGCCCGGTAGGGTCCGCCCCCCCTCCCGCCCCGGCCGATCCACCCTCTCCGCACCCTTTTCTTCCGGCGCCCGCGCCGGCCGGATCCCCCTTGCGTCGGGGGCCTTTCCGGCCTTTGACGGGGGGCGGAGGGGGCCTTGTCGGACCGCTTCACAAAGGGCGCTTGCACCCCCCCGGCGCTGTGGTATAATGCCCTGCTGTTGACCCTTGTCCAGCAAATCAAGAGGAGGTCCTCAGTTTATGGAAATTTCCTTATTGGAACTTTGGGGCAAGATGGGGTTCATGGCCAAGAGCGTCGTGTACGTTCTGGTCATCATGTCCGTGTGGAGCCTCTGGGTCGCGGTGGACAAGTGGATCCTCTTCCGCCGGGCCAAGAAGCAGTCCATGGTGTTCGCCGAACTCCTCGGCAAACAGCTCGAGCAGAAGAACCTTCAGCAGGCCTACACGCTCACCCGCGACAAGCGCTTCAAGCACAGCCATGTCGCGAGGATCGTCAACGCCGGCCTGCAGGAGTTCCTCCGCATCGCGGAGATGGGCTCCTCCTCGGTCACCAATCCCGGCGACGAGGGCATCGAGCACCACAAGGTGCTGGAACGCACCCAGCACGCCATGGAGCGGGCCGCCATCCTTCTCATCAACGACTTCAAGAAGGGGATCTCGGTGTGCGCCACCGTCGGCGCCACGGCCCCGTTCGTGGGCCTCTTCGGCACCGTCGTGGGCATCATCAACGCCTTTGAGGCCATCAAGAAGGCCGGCGCCGGCGCCATCGGCGAGGTCTCGGGCGGCATCGCCGAGGCCCTCATCGTCACCGCCTTCGGCCTCTTCGTCGCCATCCCCGCGGTGTGGCTCTACAACTACTTCACGGGCCGCGTGGAGCGGGTCCAGCACGAGATGGGGAACGTCGTGGCCGACATGGGCGACTACCTCGTCGACGTGAACGTGGAGGATCTGCGCCGTGGCCGGACAGCGTGACCGGTTCGCCACCAGCGCGACGCCGGTCAGCTCCGAGATCAACGTCACGCCCCTGGTCGACGTCTGCCTGGTCCTGCTGATCATCTTCATGGTCATCGCCCCCATGCTCCAGTCGGGGGCCCCCGTGCAGCTGCCCAACACGGACAGGCCGCCGGACGTAAAAAGGGAAGACAAGCAGATCACCCTCTCCCTCGGCTTCGACCTCGCGGTCTTCTACGAGTCCGACCGCTTCGCCAAGAGCGTCGATTCGGCCACGGAGATGCAGCAGTTCGTGATCAAGCTCAGGGACGTCTACTCCCGCACGCCCGACCGCAAGATCCTGGTCAAGGCGGACAAGCGGCTGTCCTTCGGCAAGGTGCGCGACCTGATGCGGCACATCCAGGAGGCGGGGTTCTCCAATGTGGGCCTCATCTCCGACCGGACCAAGGCCCGCGTCTAAGGAAAGAGGTGCGCAATGGGTATGCAAGTAGGAGGCGACAAAAAGGGCCCGATGGCGGATATCAACGTCACGCCGTTCGTGGACGTCTGCCTGGTCCTCCTCATCATCTTCATGGTCATCGTCGTGGTCACGATGATGCAGTTGGGATACATGTCCAAACTGCCCCCCCGGACCCCGAGCGATCCCAACCAGCCCCCGCCGGCGGACCAGATCGTGATCCGGCTGTCGAACTGTCCCAACCAGGGGCAGATCTCCGCCTGCAAGGTGTTCGTCAACCGCGACGAGGTGCCGGTCTCCCAACTGGTGCCCCGGTGCCGCCAGCTGGCCCAGGGACGGTCGATGCAGATGATCTTCTTCACGGCCGAGGACAACGTCAACTACGAAAACGTGCTGAAGATCCTCGACCTCATCCACGAAGGCGGGCTCCAGAACGTGGCGGTCCTCACCGAGTCCATCGCCGCGGACAGTCTCATCCAGTGAGGGGGGGGCGCCGTTGATCCGGTGGAATACCCTCCCGCGCGGGCCCGTTGCTCAGGACGAGCGGATACTTTTATTTCGGAGGCGCGCCGATGATGTTTGATTCCCTTCCGCGATGCGGGTTGCTGTTCCCCGCGCTTCTGGTCGTGGGGGCCCTCGCCGGGGCCCTGCCCGCCCAGGAGTCCGTCTATCCCGAGTGGGAAAAGGGGATGGCGTGCTTCAAGGCCAGCGACTACGCCTGCTGCGCCGCCGAGTTCACCAAGGTGGTGGACCTCGCCGTGCGCGACAATTCCGATCCCACCGGAGCCTATTATATGGCCGGCCGATGCTACATGGGCAAGCGCGACCTGGCCAACGCCGAGCGCAGTTTCATGAAGGTGCTGGAGCGGGTCCCCGACAACGGCAGCACCCTGATCCAGCTGGCCCTCATCGCCAAACAGCGCAACGAGAACGACAAGGCCGTTCAATATGTCAACCAGGGAATCGGATCGGTCACCGAAAAGGGGGACAAGTTCCTCGCCCACAAGGTCCGGGGCGGCGCGTTGATGGTCCTGGGCAAGAGGTCCGAGGCCGCCAAGGACCTCCAGGACGCCCTCGCCCTTTCCCCCAAGGACGGCGATGTCCTCTTCATGGCCGGGAAGGTGGCCGCGGAGATGAAGCAGTACGACAAGGCCTTCGACCAGCTCAACAAGGCCTATGCCGCCGGCGCCTCCAAGGAGCGCGGGCAGGCCCTGCTCGGGGTGGCCTACAAACTCAACAAGTACGACGTCGTGGCCAGGGTGGGGCAGGCCCTCCTCGACCAGGGCGTCAAGGACACCGCCATCCTGATCCAGGTCGGGTCCGCCCACATGGCCGTCAAGCAGTACGAAAAAGCCGTCGCCACCCTGCTCCAGGTCCCCGGCAGCACCCTGGCCAAGGCCTCGGGGCTGGCGCAGGCCTATGTTGGGCTCTCCAACTGGAGCGAAGCCGAGAAGTACTGCCTCGAGTGGCAGAAGTTGGATTCCAAGAACCCGGCCGTCTACGACGGGCTGGGCCGGATCTACCTTTCGCAGGATAGGCCGAAGGAGGCCCTGCAGTGGTACCAGCGCGGGCTCTCCAACACCGGCGACCCCAAGTTCAAGGACATGGCGGCGAAGGTGGAGCAGCGCCTCAAGGAGCTCGCCCCCACCGCTCCCGTCAAGCCGGAAGGCGAGAAGTCCTGAGGGCCGCGGCGGATGGCACCCACTTTGATCGAGGAGGTAGCGAGACGATGACGCTGCATATGGATGCGAGGGCCCGGCAATGGAAACGGGCCGGCCTGTGCCTTCTGCTGGGGGCCGTCGCGCTGGCCCTGACGGGGTGCGGGCAATTGGAGGCCCGCGCCAAGATGCGCGAGGCCATGGAGCATTACCAGAAGGAGGATTACAGCTTCGCCTGTCCGGCCTTCGAGGAGGCGCTCCGGTTCCGGAGCGACGACCTCGAGTTGAAGAAGACCCTGGCCTACTGTTACATGGCCTGGTACAAGCCGCTGGACACGACCCCGGAGAACCTGGAACTGATCGACAAGGCGGCCCGGCTGTTCAGGGAGATCCTCTCCGCCCGGCCCGACGACGGCAACGTGCGGGAGGCCCTTCTGGCCCTCTATCTCAACGCCGAGCGGTACGCCGACGCCATCGGGGTGATGAAGGAACAGCTTCAGAAGAACCCCCGGGACGTGGAGATCATGAAACAGATCGCCTCGCTCCACCAGCGGGCGGGGGAAATGGAGATCTCCTTCACCTGGTACGAGAAATGGGCCGAGGTGGAGCCCCGGAACGCCGACCCGTGGTACGCCATCGGATCGCGTTGCTGGAGCAAGTCCTACTGCGAGCCCAACCGGTGCGAGGACCCCAATCTCCCCATGGACCAGCGGCAGGCCTACATCCGCCGGGGGATCGACGCGCTGACGAAGGCCATCGCCCTGGACCCCGGGTTCTGCGAGGCCTCCGCGTACCGGAACCTGCTCTATCGCGAGCGGGCCAAGTGGATCGATTTCGGCGATCGAAGGGCCCGCGAGGAGGCCTTCCGGCTTGCCGACGCCGACCGCGACCGCGCGGTCGAGTGCATCAAGCAGAAACAGAAAAAGTAGCCGGGCGCCCGGCGCGGCGCCCGCCCGAGGAGGAGTTGCGATGCTGGTCGACAGTTTGATTGAAAGCCGAAGGACCCAGATAGACAAGAGGCGGATGGCCATCCTTCCGGGGGTCATCCTGGTGCACGTCATCGTGGCCGTGGTGCTGGTCATCTCCTCCATCTGGCAGGTGAACTACCTGGAGGAGGCCCCCATCAACATCGCGCTCGTCGCATCCGCGCCCCCGCCGCCCCCGGCGGCGGCCAAGGCCAAGGCGGCGGAGACCCAGACCAAGACCACCCCCCCGCCGACCAACACCAACGTGACCCCCATCGCCATCCCCGACTTCACGCCCCAGGTGCTCACCACGGTGGAATCGGCCGGCGGTGACGACTACGGCGTCGAGGGCGGCGTGGACTGGGGCGGGGTGGGGCTGGACCAGGGCGGCGTCCTCGGCGGCGTCCCGGGCGGCGTGGCCGTGCCGCGGCCGCCCGAGCCGGACCAGGGCCCCGTCATCGTCGGCGGCGACGTCCAGGCCCCCCAGCGCCTCACCGAGCTGGTCCCCGTCTACACCGAGCCGGCCCGCAAGGCCCGCATCGAGGGGATCGTCATCCTCCAGTTGACCATCAGCCGCAACGGCGACGTCATCGACGTCAAGGTCCTCAAGGGGCTCCCGATGGGACTCGCCGACGCGGCCGTGGACGCGGCGCGCCGGCAGAAGTTCAAGCCGGCCTACCGCGCCTCGACGGGCAAGCCGGTGGACTGCCTCTACACCATCACGGTGCAGTTCCGGATCAGTTAGTCCGCCCCCTCCCTGCTCATGGCCTTCCAGGGCTCGATCAAGGAGATCCCGCTCCCCGACATCATCCAGCTGGTCAGCGTCTCCGGCAAGAGCGGGGTGTTCCTTCTCGAGCGCGGGGAGGAGCGCGGGGAGATCTACATCCAGGACGGCCGGATCATCCATGCGGTCTACAATGCCCTCCAGGGGGAGGAGGCCATCTACGCCCTCGCCATCTGGTCCGAGGGGGATTTTCATTTCCAGCCCGGCGTTGAGGCCGAAAGTTTCACCATCACCAAAAGCAACACCAACCTGCTCATGGAGGCGGCCCGGCGCCTCGACGAGTGGAAGATCCTCTCCAAGAAGATCCCCTCCCTGGACCTGATCCCCGCCCTCAAGGTGGAGGACAAGTGGCGCAAGGAGGTCATTCTCAGCCCGCAGGAGTGGACCCTCGTCACCCGCGTGGACGGCTCCAAGTCCATCGAGCAGCTGGCCGAAACCCTGGCCTGGTCCAAATTCGACGTCTGCAAGATCCTCTACGGCCTGGTGACGCAGGGGTTGGTGGTCCTGGGCGCTCCATCCTAAACCGGCCCGGGGTGCGCCCCGGGCGTCGCATAACACACACAACCATTCCCATGATCGATCCCGATGACGGACCCGCCCCGCGGGCGGGGGGGGGCGTCCCGTGCGACGAATCGGTGAGAAAAGGTAATAAAAAGTAATAATAAGTAATAATATTCTTGACTTTTTCTCAAGGCCGGGGTAAAGTATCCGCCATGACCGCCAAGGAGATGTTGACCACGCGGGAGGTCGCCCGGTACCTCAACATTCACGAGAAGCAGGTGTACCTCCTGCTCAAAGCGCGGAGGATCCCCGCGACCAAAGTGACGGGGAAATGGCTCTTCCCCCGGCGGCTGATCGAGGAGTGGATCATGGAGAGCGCCCAAGGGGCGCTGGGCGGCGCCGTGGCACCGGACCGGCTGGTCATCGCCGGCAGCCACGACCTCGCCCTGGACCTCCTCTTCAAGCAGGCCGCCCTGCGCCATCCGCGCCACACATACTCCCTCGCCACCGTGGGGAGCTGGGGCGGCCTGGTGGCCCTGCAGGGCCGCCGCGCCCAGGCCGCCGCGGTCCACCTGCTGGACCCGGCCTCGGGGGAGTACAACCTCCCCTTCATCCACGCGCACCTGGCGGACCGGAAGCTGGTCGGCGTGCACCTGGGGCGCCGCGGGCAGGGACTGATGGTGCTCCATGGCAATCCCAAGAGGATCCGTCAATTGGGGGATCTGAAGAAACGGGGGCTGCGCTTCATCAACCGTCAGGAGGGCTCCGGAACCCGCCTCCTCCTCGACTTTCTCCTCAAGAGGGCCGGAATGGCGCCCCAATCCGTCTCCGGGTACGAGACCGCGTCCGCCACGCACATGGAGGTGGCGCTGGCCGTCCTTGGGGGGGCGGCCGACGCGGGGCTGGGGATCGCTTCCGCCGCGCGGGCGGTCGGCCTCGACTTCATCCCCCTGGCGGAGGAGTCCTTCGACCTCCTCTTCGCCGGAGAGTCCTGGTCCCTCCCCCCCGCCCGGGCGCTGGCCGCCATCCTCCGCTCCTCCGAATTCAAGGAGGCGGTGCTCCGATTGGGCGGCTACGACGTCCGGGAAACCGGACGGGTCTTTTACGAGAGATCATGATTCGACAAGGAGTCCCCATGAACTCGCTTCCCTTCCGCCGGGGCCGCGTGGTCCCGACCCTCGCCGCGATCGCCCTGGCCTCGACGGTCCTCTTTGTGTCGGCGGCCTGCCGCCACGGGAGGGCCCCGTCGCCGAGGGCCTACTCCGGCCATGGCCCCAACCCGGACCTGGCCAAGGTCCTGGCGGTCTACCCCTCGGTGGCCGACACCCCTTTGGAGGACTGCCGGCTCTGCCACGCGCACATCACCCGGCCGATGCCGGTCAACGCCTGCGACGGCTGTCACGCCCTCCCGGAGGAGGGGGGTGGGCGGACGTCGCTCAACCCCTTCGGGGCGGCCTATCTCGACCGGGGCCGGTCGGAGGAAGCCCTCCGGGTCCTGGCGAAGGAGGATTCCGACGGGGACGGGGTCCCCGACGGGCGCGAGATCGCGGCCGGGAGCTTCCCGGGGGAGGCCGAGGTCGTCCCCGGCCTGCCCCCCGCGCCCTTCCGGGTGGTGGGTCCCGTGGACCTGGGGGCCCTGCCTCGCCACGGCCAGTTCCTGCTGGTGAACACCCACAAGCGCAAGGACTCCTATTCCACCTATGAAGGGTGGAAAGTCGCCGACCTGGTGGAATTCTTCGGCGCGAAAGATTACGCCGGAGTCACGGTCTATTCCTGGGACGGGCATCGCAAGGACTTCTCGCGGGAATGGGTGGAGCGCCGCTATCCGGACGGCACCTTCGACCCCCCGCCGGACACCCCGGAGTGCCCCTCCTGGGTCCGCTTCCCCGATCCCGCTCCCGGGGGACTGAAGCCCGGGGATCCCATCCCCGATCCGCTGTACTTGATCCTGGCCCATCGCCGCGACGGCGCCCCGCTCGACCCGTTCGTCGCCGTCCCCGGAAAGGGGAAGCAGGGAGAGGGGCCCTTCCGCCTCATCGCCCCCCAGCGGGTGCCCTGCCCGGCCGACCAGCCGGAAAAGGAAAGCCGGCCGGAGTGCCCCCGGCCGTTCGACCCCTCGCTGGACCATAACTCGGGCATCTGCACGCGGGGTGTGGTGGCCATCCAGTTCCATCCCCTTCCCCCGGGGACCGTCGAACCCGACTGGTTCGCCGAGGGGAAGCGCCTGCTGGCCGAGGGCAAGATCATGGTGTTCGGCAACATCGCTCCCGGGAGGAGGCCATGAAGTTCATTTGTGGTCTGGGAGCCATGCTGTGCGGGCTGTGCCTGTTCGGCCAGGACCTCCCCGTCTTCATAGACGAGGTCGTGGTCGAGGGGGAGGCGGTCAGGGACACCGCCACGGTGGAAACAGTGACCGCCCAAGCGATCAGGGACCAGGGCGCGCGCACCGTCGCCGAGGCGCTCGAGCTGGTTCCAGGGGTCTACATGAGCGTGGGCGGCAAGGGGGAGGCCAACTTTACATTGCGCGGGTTCAGCCAGCGGGAGACCGCCGTCCTCATCAACGGGATCCCGATCGCCGGCCCCTACGAGGGCACGGTGGACCTGGCCAACCTGCCGGTGGAGACCATCGAAAGGATCGAGGTCGTCAAGGGCGCCGCCTCACTGCTGTATGGGCCGAACGCCATGGGGGGCGTCGTCAACATCATCACCCGCAAGGGCGACGGGACCCGGAAGGGGACCGCCATGGGCGAATGGGGGACGGGGGACGCGGGGCGCGCCGGAGTGTCGTTCCAGGGGGGGGCGGGGAAGATCCGCTACCTGGTGGCGGCCGACTACCACAGACAGGACGCCTACCCCCTTTCGGGAGACTACGACTCGCAAAGCAACCAGCCGGAAGGGGACCGGAGCAACAGCGACCGGGAGGGGTGGAACGCCCAGGCCAGCGCGGGATGGGACACGGGAGAGGACGGCCGGATGACGGTGAGTTTCAACCATATCGAGCAGGAAAAGGGCATTCCCCATCACGAATCCGATCCGAAGGCCAAGTACTGGCGCTTCACCGATTGGACGCGGTCGCTGGTCGACGCCGTCTGGGAACAGTCCTTCGGCGCGGCCGAATTCAAGGCCAAGGCCTATTACGACCTGTACGAGAACTCCCTGGACAGCTACGACGATGCCACCTATTCCACCCAGGATTCCCCGAAGAACGGCTGGACCAGCTCCTACGATGACGACGCGGCGGGGGTGGACCTGACCCTGCGGTTCGGCCGCACGGACGACCTAAAGTGGCGCCTCGGCCTGCAGATGCGCCGGGACATCCACCGGGACCAGGCGGACGCGGGGGAGCCGTGGGTCCGCAACGAGGCGGATGTCTTCTCCCTGCCGGTGGAGGGGGAGTGGCGCCCTTCGCAGAAATGGGCCCTCGTCTACGGCGCCTCCTACGACCTCATGAAGTTCGACACGGAAGAGGCGGGGGCCAACGAGGACACCGACGCGGTGAACGGGCAGGTGGCGGCGCTCTGCGGCCTCAATGACGCGCTCCAACTCCGATTCTCGGCCGCCCGCCGGACCCGGTTCGCGGCGCTCAAGGAGCTGTTCTCGAGCACCTCCGGCAACCCCGACCTGAAGCCCATGACGACCAACGCCTACGAAGTGGGCCTCGACGCCAAGGCCTCGGAAACCCTCCTCCTGACGGCGGCGGTGTTCTACAACGACGTTCAGGACCTCATCGACCGGGCCGGCAAGAACGATCCGTACATGAACATCGACAGCGCCGAGCTCTCGGGGGTCGAACTCACCGCCCGATGGGAGCTGCACCCCCGGGCCACCCTGTTCATGGCCTATAGCTACCTGGACGCCAAGGACACGTCCGGCGACGAGGCCGTTGACCTGGCCTACCGGCCCGAGCACAAGGTGGACCTGGCGGCCAACGTCCGCCTGCCGCACGCGTTCGACATCGGACTAACCTACGGGTACATCTCCTCCCAGGTCACGGCCTCGGACGAGGTTCCCGAACTGGACTCCTATCAGCTCGTGGGGCTCAGGATTTCCAAGGCCCTCGTGCAGGGGCTGGAACTCTATGTGAACCTGCACAATCTCCTGGACGAGCTGTACTACGAGAGCGAAGGGTACCCCCTGGGGGGGCGCACCCTCTCCGGCGGCTTGAGGTGGGCTTTTTAGGATAGAATATCCGGAAGGCCCGAAACCGTCTTATGGAAACAACCCATCGGCCCGGGCCATAGGCCCGGGCCGATGTTGAATTCAGGAGGGCTACATGGCGCAAACAGCCTGTTTCATGGTCCGCGCGGGACTAATTCTGATGCTCCTGATCTCCGCGGCCGCCCCCGCCGGGGAGAGGGCCGTCATCCTGGCCACCACGACCAGCACGCAGGATTCGGGCCTTCTCGACGTCCTGGTGCCGATGTTTGAAAAGGAATCCGGGCTTCTGGTCAAGACCATCGCCGTGGGGTCGGGGCAGGCCATGGCCCTGGGGCGGAGGGGAGAGGCCGATGTCCTGCTCGTCCACTCTCCCGCCGATGAGGAGAAGTTCATTGCTGAAGGATTCGGGAGGGACCGGCGCCTCGTCATGCACAACGATTTCATCGTGGTCGGACCGGAGGGGGATCCCGCGGGGCTGAAGAAGGAATCCACGGTCCTCCATGCGTTCAAAAAGATCGCTACAACGCGCACATTGTTCGTCTCGCGGGGCGACCATTCGGGCACCCACGCCAAGGAGATGGCGCTGTGGAAGAAGGCCGGAGTTCCGCGGGAGGGGGCGTCCTGGCGGATCGAGACCGGTCTGGGGATGGGGCAGACGCTGGGGGTCGCCTCGGAGAAGCGGGGCTACACGCTGACCGATCGCGGGACCTACCTGGCCTTGAAGAAGAACCTCTCCCTCGGGATCGTCCAGGAAGGGGACGCCGACCTGTTCAACCTCTACCATGTGATCGTCGTGAATCCCGCCCGGTTCCCCAGGGTGAACGCCTCCGGCGCCGGGGCCTTCGCCGGGTTCATCGTCTCCGCCGGTGCGCAGGAGGTGATCCGGACCTTCGGTTTGGCGCAATACGGTGCTCCGCTCTTCTTCCCGGACGCCGTCAAAGGACGCAAGTAGGCGTGCCATGATCCTCCGATCTCCCGTAGCTCCCGCCCGGGCACCTGGTCGCAAGTCGCATTTTTGGAGCATGCCGGCTCGCGATGAAAAAGCGCATCCGCATTTTGCATTTTGCGTTTTACAATTTGCAATTTCAGGCGCGTGCGGCTCTGCTGGACCATGGATCTGATCCTTCAGGGTTTCCTCGAAGCGCTGCGTCTCCTGTGGACCCTGGACCGGGAGGTCCTCGCGGTGGTGCTCCTGACGTTGCAGGTCTCGGGGACCGCCACGGCCCTGAGCGTCCTGGTCGGGTGCACGGCGGGGACGGCGCTGGCCCTCTCCCGCTTTCCCGGCCGCACCCTGGTGATCGCTTCCGTCAACATGGGGATGGGGCTCCCCCCGGTCGTCGTGGGGCTGTTCGTGACCATTTTCATCTGGCGGAGCGGGCCCCTGGGGTTCCTGGGGATCCTCTACACCCCCGCGGCGATGGTCCTGGCCCAGACCATCATCGCCGTCCCCATCGTCACGGGCATCTCACTGGCCGCCATCCAGCAATTGCCCAGGGAACTGCCGCAGCAGATCCTGGCCCTCGGGGCCACGCGGGCGCAGATGGTCCGGACGATGGTTGTGGAGGCGCGCCTGCCCCTCATGGCGGCCGTCATGGCCGGGTTCGGCGGCGCCGTCTCCGAGATCGGGGCCTCTATCATGGTGGGCGGCAACATCAAGGGGCACACCCGGGTCCTCACCACCGCCACGGTGATGGAGACGGGGAAAGGGAACTTCGCCACCGCCATCGCCCTGGGGCTCATCCTGCTGGCCCTCGCCTTCGGCGTCTCCCTGGCGCTCACCCGGATCCAGCAGCGGGGGCGCATCGGATGAGCGCCCCTCCCATCCTGGAAGCCCGCGGCGTGAAGGTTCGGAGGGGGGGGCGGGACCTCCTCGATATCGAGGCGTTCAGCGTCCCGTCCGGCGAGACCACCGCCCTCTTGGGGCCGAACGGCGCCGGAAAATCCACCCTCCTGCGCGTCCTGGCCGGCCTGGAAGATCCTAAGGAGGGCGGGGTGCGCTTTCACGGAGAGCCCCTGCCCCGTGCCAGGGACCGGACCGCGGCGCGGAGGCGGATGGCCGTGGTCTTCCAGTCCCCCCTCCTGTTCGAGGGCACCGTCTATTCCAACGCGGCCTCCGGTCTCCGTTTCCGGGGGGTGGAGCGGCCCGAGATCCGGCGCCGGGTCGCTCAGGCGCTGGAGGCGCTGGGGATCGCCTCGTTGGCCGGGCGGAGCGCCCGCACCCTTTCCGGCGGCGAGGCCTCCCGCGTCTCCCTGGCCCGGGCCCTGGTCCTGCGCCCCGAGGTGCTTTTCTTGGACGAGCCCTTCTCCTCGCTCGACGCCCCCACGCGGGAGGGGCTGATCCGGGACCTGGCCGCCCTCCTGCGCGGGGAGCGCATCACCGCGGTTTTTGTGACCCACGATCCCACCGAGGCGGTGCGGCTGGCCCACCGGATGGTGATCCTGTGGGGCGGCGCGATCGTCCAGTCGGGGCCCTGCGAGGAGGTCCTCCGGTCCCCCCGGGACGAGGCGGTGGCCCGGTTTCTCGGCATCGAGACGCTCCTGGAGGGGACGGTGGTCTCCGCCAGGGACCAGAGTTTCATGGTCCGGGTGGGGGAGCGGGAAGTGGAGGTCGCGGGGAGCGCAGCGCCCGGGGAGCGGATGCTGTTGTGTCTGCGCCCCGAGGATATCCTGCTCACCGACCTCCCCCTGGACCCCGCGCATCTGAGCGCCCGGAACGTCTTCGCCGGGGTCGTCCGGTCCGTCCAGTCGCTGGTCCACACCCACCGGATCACCGTGGATTGCGGCTTCGTCCTCTCCGCCTCCCTGACCCGCCATTCCGTCGAGGGGCTGGGCCTCGTCCCGGGCCGGCAGGTCCACGCCCTGTTCAAGGCCACGGCGGTGCATGCGATCAGAATGTAAAAAAAGAACGGGGGCCCGGAGGGCCCCCGTGGACTGCGCGGAACCGGAACGGCTTCAGAACGCGTAGAGGATGGAAAAGAGGAGCTGGTTGGCGGTCGAGCCGTCGAAGCCGCCCTCGGCGCCCTTGTAATCGCCGGCGAAGCGGGTGAACTCGACGCCGTAGCTGACCCCCTTGCCCAGCTTGTGGGTCAGGCCGATGAAAGCGGCGTCGGAATCGCCCAGGGCCCCGGCGGCCACTTCATCATCGTCGGAGAAGAAGGTGGCGGCATAGCCGAGGTAGAACTCGACCTTCTCCGCGGAATAGACCATCTGCAGCCAGCCGTCCATGGCCTCCTGCCCCTCGCGCTTGCCGGATGCCTTGGTGAAGGTCCCCGAGCGGGAGAGGTAGGTTCTCAGGTTCGTCCCCTGCGCAACCTCACCCATGAGGGAGAACTGGGACCCGAAGGGGAGCTTGAAGTCGAGGCCGATGCCGCTGATCTCCACCGAATCGTTCCCGAACTTTTCCTCGCCGTAGGTGGCCGCGATGCCGAGGACGCCGCCCTTCTTTTCGCCGAACTTGAAGGCGTAGCGCCCCGTCAGGAGGGGCATGGCGTTGTAGATGGCCTCGTTGGTCCCCGGATCCCCCATGGAGAAGGCCAGCTCGCCCGACTCGAAGAAGCGGGTGTAGCGGATCTGCGCCCGCCGGAACCCCGTGTTGCCGGTCTGCCAGTAGAAGCCGTTGGTGATGAGCGTCTTGGGCAGGCCCGCGCCGAAGAGGTCCCAGTGCTGGCCGGCGATGAGGGAGTACTTCTCGCCCTTCAGTTCGAGGTAGGCCAGGCGGGTCCGGAACTTCATCTGGTTGCGGCTTTCGGTGTCGAAGAGGTCCCACTCGAAGGTCCCCTTGATTTGGGTGCCCGATTCCAGGGCCGGCCCGCTCCACTTGAACCCGAACCGGCTGTGCATGGCGGTCAGGTTCAGCGAATCGTCGTCGTTGGCTTCGGTGTCGGCCAACGGGTAGCGCGGCGCCACCAAACTGTTCGTCTTGAAGTCCTGGTAGGTCGCGTCGGTCTTGAGGAACCCGTAGAAGCTGAAGGTGTTCGAGTCGGTCTTCAGCAGGGTGACGTCCGCAAAGGCGGACAGGCAGGGGAGCAGGAGCAGCAACGCCGTCCATGCCCCGATCGTTTTGTTGGTGCGGCCCATAGTTTGGCCCTCCTTATCAGAATTGGCCTTTTATACATCTGAATGCACATTAAGTCAAGAGTGGAGTGTTCCGCCGCGCAGACATCGTTTCCCGCATGTGATAAACTTCCCAGGATGGAAAAACGCCTCAGGCCCGGCGGTAGTGGTCCCGAAAGCGGAAATGGCTCCGTCCGCGCCCGGAAGGTCCCCATGTTCCGCTGGCAGGGAGGGAAACTGGTTCCCGGCACGGACGCCGTGGTGGCGGAGGCGACGCTGGCCGTCAAGGTCAACGGCCGCGTCATTGCCGATCTCCTCTGCTCCCCCGCGGACCTGGAATATCTGGGATTGGGATTTCTCAAGGTGGAGGGGTTCATCAACACGGCTGCGGAGGTGAAACGGCGCGGCGTTTCCAAAGGGGTCTTTTCCGCCGCCGTCATCCGGGCCCTGCCCCCCGGAGGCCGGAGGCCCACCCGCCTGACCGGGTGCGCCGGAGGGATCTCTTTCCGCGCCACGGGTCGAACCCCTTCTCCCTATGATCGCGCCGTCAATCTGATGCACCTGTTTTCCGCCGAGAAGGTCCTCGCGCGCAGCCGCGAGTTCCTCGCCCGGGACGCCACCCACCGGGAGACGGGGGGGACCCATTCCGCGGCCCTCTCCACCGCGGATGAACTCCTTGCCTTCGCCTCCGACATCGGCCGCCACAACGCGGTCCAGAAGCTGGCGGGGTGGGCCCTGCTCCACCGCCCCGTCCTGGACGACGCCTTCCTCCTGTGCACGGGCCGGATCTCCTCGGAGATGGTGCGCTATGCCCGGACGATGGGGATCCCCCTGATCGCCTCCCGGGCCGCCACCACCCTCCTGGGGATCCAGGAGGCCGACGCCGCGGGCATCACCCTGGCCGGGTTCGTCCGCGGCGGGCGGATGAACGTCTATGCCCATCCGGAGCGCGTGGCGTGACCGGCGCCCTCCCGGAGGGGTTCTGGGACCATTTCCGGCGGCCCCGATGCGTGGGGCGGCTCGATCCGTGCGACCGGGAGTGGGAAAGGCAGAGCCCGTATTGCGCCGACCGGATCCGGTTTACCGCCCGCTTCCGGGGGAGGCGAGTGGAGGAGGTCCGCTTCCTGGCCCAAGGGTGCAGCGTCCTGATCGCGGCCGCCTCCGCCGCCGCGGAGGCGGCCGCGGGAAAGCCCCTGGCGGAATTGATCCAACGCGATGTCGGTTTTCTGCTGGAGGCGCTGGGGCCCCTCCCCGCCAGAAAGCGGCGCTGCGCCGCCTTTGCATGGTCGGCGATGCAGGACGGTTTGCGGGGCCGGGACCCAATTCCCGAGGAGGAAGAATGAACCCAACGAGCGAGATCCTCAACGCCCATGACCGGTACGCCCGGCTCTATCCGCGGTTCGGGCCCCTTCTGGGCTTCACCCGGTCGATCCTGGCGGCCTATGCCGATTTCATAACCCGCCATCCCGACCCCCCCGCCTCCTTCCTCCCGGACGGGGTGACGGCCCTTTCGCAGGTGGCGTCAAAAGGGGAGGTGTCGGAGCTGGCCTCGGCCCTCTCCGCCCTCTCCCCTCCGGAGGGGACGGGACGGACCCTTTTCGGCCAGGCCACGTTCGCGGAACTCGAACGGTTCCTCCACCCCGCCGGCGGGCCGGAGGCGGGCGATGACGTGACCCTCTCCCGCCTGCTCCTCCTCAAACCCTTCTTTTTCCGGGTGCGGGACCGGTTGGTCCGGCGGCCCGAAGGGTCCCCGGGCTGTCCCGCCTGCGGGTGCCTGCCCTACTTCGCCCGCATCGAGAAGGAGGAAAACCGCCGTTTCCTGGTCTGTCCCCTGTGCGAAACCCAGTGGTCCCATCCCCGCTTCGCCTGTCCGTTCTGCGGCGTTCAAACCCGGGAGGGCCAATTCTACGCCTCCCACGAGTGGCCCCTCCACCGCATCGACGCCTGTGGCGGATGCGGGGCGTATATCAAAACGGCCGTCGAAAAGGAGCGGGCCGAGATTGCGGTCCCCATGTGGGAAGACCTCGTCACCGCCGACCTCGACCGGGCGGCCGAAGCCGAAGGCTTGATCAAGGTGTCGGGCATGGCACCCTCCGGGAATGTCCGGGCCGGCGGATAGCGCCTACCTTCGGGGATTGGAGGCCTGCCTGTCCGCCCGGCCGGCGGTGGCGGTGGGTGAAGGTTTTGCCTTCCGCGTGCCCCTCATCCCGCACAATGCCTGGACCTTCGACCGGGCCTGGCTCAACGAAGGTGACCGGCGCCTGCAGGAGTTCTTCAGCGCCCATCTCCCGGAGTTCGTGCCCTTTCCCATCTCGATGCATGACCTCTCCGCCCTTTTCGATGCCGTCGCGGGCCTCGACGGGCGGTGGGTAGCCGATTTCGCGGCCGCACGGGGGATCCCCCTTCATGTTTTTGCCCTCTATTGCGTCTACCTGATCCGGCCGTTCAGGGATGCGGTCCCGGGTGAGTTGAAAAGCGCCCTGGCGGCCCATGAGCCGCGAGCCACCTTCTGCCCCTTGTGCGGCACTCCTCCGACCCTGGTGGTGGAGGGGGGGGACGGGCCGGGGATCTGGTGCGTGCACTGTGGCGGTCTGCGCTCCTACCCGCCCGGTCTCTGCCCCTCCTGCGGCAAGCCGGTGGAGCCGGCCCAGCGGTGCCTGGGGCTGAAACTGCTTACCTGCGCGACCTGCCGGCGGTACGCCAAAGTTTTCCCCGCCGACGCCGCAGCGCGCCTGGACTGGTGGTTCGTCTCCACCGGCGCCGCGGACGAACAGGCCCTGCGGGAGGGGTTCGTGAAGGAGTTTCCCATCCTTCCCGCCGCTCCTCTTGTCGGGAGAAGATGACGATGAAGGAGCGCTTCCAGGTCCACGGATTCCAGAGGAAACTTTACATTCTCATCGTCGGCGTGGTCCTCGTGTTCGGCCTGGTCGCCACCCTCATGGGCACCTTCTTCATCCAGTCCACGACGCTGAAGGAGGCGCAGATCCATGTGCGGAACAACCTCCGCAGCGCCTGGGCCGTGCTGGGCGCCGAGCAGGCGCGCGTCCAGCAGTCCATCGCCTGGATCGGGAGCAAGGAGACCGTCATACAGGCCCTCCGCGGGGGCGACCTGGGGCGGCTCCACCTGCGTCTGTTGCGCATCAAGAACGATTCAGCGCTCGATTTCCTCACGGTGACCGACCGGCAGGGAACGGTCCTCCTGCGCGCCACGACCGCCTCCACCGCCGGAGACAATGTTGCGGCGGATGTCTTTGTTCGCCAAGCCCTCCAGGGAGAGGCCAGCCAGGGGTTCCAGCTCCTCCCGCCGGAGCGGCTGGACCTCGAGGGGGAGCACCTCGGCAAGAAGGCGTTTCTCCATCTGGTCCAAACGCCGATGGCCAAGCCCTCCCGCCAGCAGGTGGAGACCCAGGGCACGGTCCTCCTGGCCGCCTGCCCCATCGCCGACGAGAACGGCGTCATTCTTGGGGCCATCTACGGCGGAGTGCTCCTCAACCGGAATTACGAGCTGGTGGACAAGATCCGCTCCATCGTCTTCGGCGACGAGCTCTACAGGGGGAAGAGGGTGGGGACCGTAACCCTCTTCCAGTGGGACGTGCGGATCAGCACCAACGTGACCGACGAACGGAACCTCCGGGCCATCGGGACGCGCGTTTCCGCGGATGTGTACGACCGCACTCTGGAGAACGGCCTGGCGTGGGAGGGGAGGGCCTTTGTGGTCCGGGACTGGTACATCAGCGCCTACGATCCCCTGGTGGACATGAAAGGGGAGATCATCGGCATGCTCTATGTGGGGGCCCTGGAGCAGAAGTACAGTGACATGAAACGGAACCTGTTCCTCTTCTTCAACGCCTTCACTCTGCTCTGGATCCTGGTGGTCCTGGCCCTCGTCACCCATATTTCGAGCAAGTTCATCACCCCCATCCACAACCTGGCCGCCGCGGCCCGGGGCATCTCCGAGGGTTCGCTCGACGCGGAGATCCCCCCGGTCCGGAGCCGCGACGAAGTGTGGGAACTGGCGGAGGCCTTTCGGAACATGCTCGCGGTGGTCCGGGAACGGGAGGAGGCGCTGGTGCGCGCCAACCAGAGCCTGACGGCGACGAACAAGAATTACATGGAGATGCTCTCCTTCGTGTCCCACGAACTGAAGAACCGGATCGCCGGCTCCTCCATCGCGGTCCACACCCTCCAACGCAACGCCTCCGGCTGCCTGGAGGCCGACGATGCTCGTCTGCTGGGCCAGCTGTCGGCCACCCTGGAGGATCTGGGAGAAATGCTCCGCAACTACCTGGATCTCGCCCGGCTGGAGAGCCACGAATTCGCCATCCGGAGGCGGGAGGCCGCCTTTGTCGCCGAAGTGGTCCTGCCCACGCTGGACCGGCTGGCGTCGCTCAGCGACAGCAAAAGCATCCTCGTCAAGAACCAGAACGAGCCCTCAGCCCGTTTGACGACGGATCCCCAGCTCCTCGGCATCGTCTACTACAATCTGGTCCACAACGCCGTCAAGTATTGCCCGGAGGGCGGGGTCGTGCGGCTTGCCTCACGGGAGCGGCCCGACGGGTTTCAGTTTGAGATATGGAACGAAGGCGAAGGGATCCCGGAGGCGTTGCGCGGACGGGTCTTCGACAAGTTCTTCAAGGTCGCAGGGGACGGACGCCGAGAGGGCACCGGGTCGGGCCTCGGCCTCTTCATCACCCAGACCCTGATCCATATGCTGGGGGGGGAGATCACCGTGGAGAGCGAAACGGGAAAATGGACCTGTTTTTCCGTCATCCTCCGCAGGGAGGATGGGGAGGGGGCGGATCCGGGGGGACAGCGGGGCTGAGGCCCCGGGTCCACCTACCGCAGCTCCCGCCGCAACCCATTTTAAACCGAAGTTGACGGGTCAAAAATAG
>DCUZ01000049.1 GCA_002327305.1 Holophagales bacterium UBA2201
GTCTAGATAAAGGCCAAAGACGAGGCGCAGGCTGAAGCCTGCGGCTACAATCAGCATGGATGTCATCCTGAACTTGATTCAGGATCTTCTTTGCGAGTAAGCGTGATGACAAAGACCGTTCCTTGGATCCGCGATGCCCTTTGAGGGAGGGCGTGGTGCTGACGGGCGGGGTCCTCGTCCCTGTCCGGCCGCACATGGCCTATAATGTTGCCCATGGACGAAAACCGGGTCCGGCTCGATTCCTTTCTCGATTTCGCGTGCCTGTTCAAGACCCGCTCGCAGGCCAAGCGGGCGCTGGAACTGGGGCGCGTGCTGGTGAACGGCCAGCGGGCGAAGGGCTCCTCGCCCATCCATCCGGGGGACACCCTCACCCTCCAGCAGGAGTACGGCCAGCGGATCGTGAAGGTGGTGGCGGTTTTGGACCGGCATGTCCCCAAGGCCAAGGCGAGGGAGGCCTACGAGGACCTGACGCCGCCGCCGTCGGAGGAGACGCTGGAGCACCGCAAGATGGACCGGATGCTTAAAAAGATGTGGACCCCCGAAGGGCGCCCGGAGAAGGGGGACCGGCGGAAATTGCGGAAGATCAAGGGGAGGGAATGAAAAAGGCGGGAAGGCGCCCCCGTCCACCCGCCCGGCAGCTGGTAACTCGGCCCGCTTAACTTATATCCCGTGTTTCCGAATCGGAATGTAGGGCCGACTCTCCAGTCGGCCGTTTTTTCCAATAAAAGCCAGAGCCGCAGGTTGGAGAACCTGCGCTACACCCCCGCCCAAATGCCGCAGGTTGGAGAACCTGCGCTACGCCCCCGCCCATGGCCGCAGGTCGGGNNNGGGCCGACTCTCCAGTCGGCCGGTTTTTCCAATAAAAGCCAGAGCCGCAGGTTGGAGCTACACCCCCGCCCAAATGCCGCAGGTTGGAGAACCTGCGCTACACCCCCGCCCATGGCCGCAGGTCGGGNNGTAGGGCCGACTCTCCAGTCGGCCGTTTTTTCCAATAAAAGCCAGAGCCGCAGGTTGGAGAACCTGCGCTACGCCCCCGCCCAAATGCCGCAGGTTGGGGGACCTACGCTACATGTGGGAATGTAGGGCCGACTCTCCAGTCGGCCGGTTTTTCCAATAAAAGCCAGAGCCGCAGGTTGGAGCTACACCCCCGCCCAAATGCCGCAGGTTGGAGAACCTGCGCTACATTATGGCCGCCAGAGCCAGGGGTACTCTTCCGGATTAGCCGCCAGCCCTTTGCGGACGGGGTTGTTAAGCAAATAATCCCCTTTGTCCGCCAGGGATTCTTCGCTTCTCAAAATGTGGTCGAATGACTCGGATTGCCAGACCTTGCCTTTCCGTCCCAGTGCCTTGTTCACGGCAATAGCAGAAGTCCCCTTGATCCCTTTCAGGATTTCTGAAAGGGCGTACGGCCGGCCCTGGGAATCGGACAGCGGCGAAAGGAGCAGATGGACATGGTCTGGCATGATGACAACGGCGTGGAGAAATATTTTCGTTTCGTGGTCGTGCAAGCAGTGTTGTAAAACGATTTTCCGGACATATTCCGGAATGGTCCATCGTTGATGAGTGCAGAAGGTGACGAAATAGGTTTTATCCTGTCCTTGAAGATGGGGAAGGTGGCGTTTGAAGTTGTGGGGGAAGTTCTTCGCGGAGGGTTTGCCGGAAATCATCAAGGATCATCATATCAGATGATGAATGGGATGGTGGGCCGACTCTCCAGTCGGCCGGTTTTTCCAATAAAAGCCAGAACCGCAGGTTGGAGAACCTGCGCTACGCCCCCGCCCAAATGCCGCAGGTTGGAGAACCTGCGCTACGCCCCCGCCCAGAAGCCGCAGGTTGGAGAACCTGCGCTACGCCCCCGCCCAGAAGCCGCAGGTTGGAGAACCTGCGCTACACCCCCGCCCAGAAGCCGCAGATTGGAGAACCTGCGCTACACCCCCGCCCAGAAGCCGCAGGTTGGAAAACCTGAGCTACGCCCCCGCCCAGAAGCCGCAGGTTGGAGAACCTGCGCTACGCCCCCGCCCAAGGCCGCAGGTTGGAGAACCTGCGCTACACCCCCGCCCAAATGCCGCAGGTTGTGGGACCTGGGCGCCATCATCGTTTGAAAATCAGGGCAGGTTCAGTTGCACGGTGCGGCCGGCGATCTCCACGGTCAGGGTGCCGGAGAGGCGCACCTCCACGGCCAGGGTGTACTGCTCGGTGGCCACCTTGCGCGAGGCGATGACCAGGAGGTCCTCGGCCTTCAGCCGGACGGCCGTCTCGTGTTCCGTCTCTCCCGGAGGCAGTTCCAGGTCGGGGGCATCGGTCAGGGGATAGGCGTTGCGGGTCCCCGGCCGCACTTCCATGTCCACCTTCTTCAGGCGCGCCGGAAAGGGGAAGGGGTTGAAGAGGAGCAGGCGGAGGCGGATCCCCCCGGACGCGGCTTCCAGGGAGGCCGGGCCGACCCGGACCAGGGCGCCGAGGGTTTCCTCGTCCAGCCCCAGGGCCGCGGGGCTGAGGTCGAGCGGGATGCCGGCCCGGCGCGCCTCTCCGGTTTCAGGGCACTTGAACTCGGCCGACGCCTCCGCCGCGAGGGGGCCGTCGAGGAAGGCGCCGAGGAGCGCCTCCGTCACCCCTTTGAAGGGGACCTCCACCTGGACGACGGCGGCGCAGGGGGGCCTGGGGCAGGGGAGGCGGAGGCGGGGGACGCGGTAGAACTTCCCCAGCGTCGTCCCGCCGGCGGTCAGGGTCCCGGAGACCAGGTAGGGGCCGGGGGGCAGGCCGACCGCGTCCAGGGGGAGCGAGGCCTCGAAGCGGATCCGCTCGGGGGTGAGGTCGGCGGCCGCCAGGGGGAGGGCCGCCGCCAGGGCCAGAACGATGCCTGATAATCGGAAGGCGGCCCTCATGGGATCCCCCGCAGGGCCCCGCCGTCCACGGCCAGGGAGGTTCCGGTGACGCCCGAGGCCTCCTTGGAGCAGAGGAACGCCGCCGCCTCGCCCAGTTCGGCGGGATCGAGGAGGCGTCCCAGGGGGATGGTCGGCAAAACCTCCCGGAGGACCGTCTCCACCCCGCCCCGCTTCCGGGCCAGCTCGCGAAGGCGTTCGGTGTCCACATAGCCGGGGAGGAGGAGGTTGGAGGTGACGCCGCGGGCGGCGGTCTCGCGGGCGAAGGTTTTGATAAAGCCGAAGAGGGCGGCGCGGAAGGTGTTGGAGAGGATGAGGTCGGGCACCGGCTCGCGCGCGGCGAGGGAGGAGACGGTGAGGATGCGCCCGAACCCCTTCTCCATCATGGCCGGCGCGGCCAACTGGTGGAGGTGGACCACGGGCTTGAGGAGGGCCTCGTAGGCGCGGTCGTACAGAGGCAGGGGGGTGGAGCGGAAGTCGCCGGGCGGCGGGCCGCCGCTGTTGATGACCAGGATGTCCAGGCCGTTGAGGTGGAGACGCCCCTCGGCGATGAGGCGCTCGCGGTCGCGGATCTCGCCCAGGTCCCCCTGGATGAACGGGGCGCCGCCGAGGCGGTCGGCGGCCTCCTGGAGGGTCGCGAGGGTGCGGGAGAAGAGCAGGACCTCGTGGCCGCGCTTCTTCAGCGCCGCCGCGATGGCGAAGCCGATCCCCTTGCTTCCTCCGCAGACGATCGCCTTCATGCTATTTCTTCTTGACCAGGAGGTAGAGCCCCAGGACGATGAGGAGGACGGGCCAGAGGTATTTCAGGTACAGGATGGCCTCCGCCGGGATCCAGCCGCGCTGTTCGGCGGCGATGTAGGCCCCGATGCCGGCCAGGATGCCGCCGGGGATGAGGGGCCAGAGGGGGGATTGGCGCCGCTTGAGCCGGTCCAGCAGGTAGATCAGGATGAACCCCGCACCGAAACAGACGAAGAAGAGGACGCGCCCCGAGGGGCCCGGCATGAGGCGGCCCGCCCAGAGCCCGCTTCCCAGACCCAGGAGGATGCCGCCGGGAACCAGGAGGCCGTACCGGGAGGTGAGGGCCCACAGGAGGACGAAAAGGAACCCCACTCCCGCGAGGAAGGCGCCGCCGCCCAGTTCGATGTGCGGCTTGACCAGCCACAGCACGCCGGCGAGGATGAGAACGATGCCCCAGAACATGCGGCTTTTCATGGCCGAATTGTAGCACGGGGAGCGGGGTATAATGGGCGGTCATGGCCGAACCCGCCCTCCCCGCCGTCGACAAGCGGACCACCCTCCTTGTCACCACGCTGGCCTCGTTCCTCACCCCCTTCATGGGGGCGGCGGTGAATGTGGCCCTCCCCTCTGTGGGGGCCGATTTCCGTCTCGACGCGGTGGCGCTGGGGTGGGTGTCGCAATCGTTCCTCCTCGCGGCGGCGGTTTTCCTGGTCCCCGTGGGACGGCTGGCCGACATCGTGGGGCGGCGCCGGATGTTCCTGTGGGGGATGGCCGCGTACGCCCTCTGCTCGGCCGCCTGCGGCCTGGCCCCCGGGGCGGGATGGCTCATCGCCTTCCGCGTTCTCCAGGGGGCCGGCGGCTCGATGATCTTCGGCACCGCCGTCGCCATCGTCTCCTCCGTCTTCCCGCCCGGGGAGCGGGGGCGCGCCCTGGGGATCAACGTGGCGGCGGTCTACGGCGGCCTCACTCTGGGGCCCCTCCTGGGGGGCGCGATGACCCACGCCTGGGGGTGGCGGGCCATCTTCTGGGCCAACTTCGCCGTCGGACTCCTCCTGACGGCCCTCATCGTGTGGAAACTGAAAGGGGAGTGGGCCGAGGCGCGGGGTGAGGCCTTTGACTGGGCCGGGGCGCTGGCCTACGCCGCCGCGCTGACCCTCCTGATGGCGGGGATCTCCTCCCCCGGCTCCGGTTTCGGGGCGCCCTTCATCGGCGCCGGGGCCGCCCTCTTTGTCCTCTTCCTCCTGTGGGAGACCCGGCACCCCAGCCCCGTCCTGCCGCTGGGGCTCTTCCGGCACAATCTCCTTTTCACCCTCTCCAACCTGGCGGCGCTGATCCACTACGCCGCCACCTTTGCCTCCGGGTTCCTCCTCAGCCTGTACCTCCAATCGGTCCGGGGGATGGACCCCCACCGGGCCGGCCTCGTCCTGGCGGTCCAGCCGCTGGTGATGGCGCTGACCTCGCCCCTGGCGGGACACCTCTCCGACCGCGTCCAGCCCCGGATCGTGGCCTCGTTCGGCATGGGGCTGGCAGCGGCCGCCCTGTTGATGCTGTCGGGCCTCGCGGCGGGCACGCCCCTCTGGTTCGTCCTCGCCGCGCTGGCCGTGATGGGTCTGGGACTGGGGTTCTTCTCCTCCCCCAACACCAACGCCATCATGGGGTCGGTGGGGCGGCGGCAGTACGGCCTCGCCACGGGGACGCTGGCCACCATGCGGACCGTGGGGATGACCTTGAGCATGGCGGCGGTGATGCTCCACCTCCATCTGCGGCCGGGCGCAGGGGCGCTGGGGGGGGAGGGGGGCGGGGAATTCCTTTCCGCCTCGCGGTCGGCCTTCCTCTCCTTCGCCCTGTTGTGCCTGGTCGGCATGGCCGCCTCCCTCGGCCGGGGGCGGGCCCGGCGGGAGGGCGGGGAGGAAACTTCCGTGCTATAATCCTTCGAGTTTAATAAGGAGGAAACCATGCCCAAAGCGTCCAAAAAGCTCCTCGACCTGCTCAACGAGGGCATCGCCCGCGAGATCCAGGTCTCCGTCCAGTACATGTGGCAGCACGTGCAGTGGAAGGGGGTCAAGCATTATGCCGTCAAGGACGAGTTCAAGAAGATCGCCGTCGATGAGATGAAGCACGCCGAGGCCATCGCCGAGCGCCTCTGCTACCTGGGCGGCACCCCCACCACCAAGCCCACCACCATCAAGGTGGGCAACAACCTCAAGCAGATGCTGGTGACCGACGCCAAGGACGAAGAGGGCGCCATCAAGCTCTACAGGCAGACCATCGCCCTGGCGCAGAAGGAGGGCGACCCCACCACCGTCCGCCTGTTCAAGCAGATCCTGGCCGACGAAGAGGAGCACCACGACTTTTTCACCGGCCTGCTCGAAGAGCTGTAGCCGGGTCGCGGCAGAAAGCAAGACCTATGGACAAGTACCGCTGCAAGGTCTGCATGTACATCTACGACCCCGAGGTGGGCGATCCCGACAGCGGCATCGAGCCGGGCACCCCGTTCGATAAGATCCCCGACGGCTGGGTGTGCCCCATCTGCGGCGCGGGCAAAGAGGTGTTCGAGAAGGAATGATCCCGGCGCCGCCGGACGAAAATCAAAAAGGGAGCGCCGGCGCTCCCTTTTCTTTTGCCTTTTCGGTGGGTCGCGGTCAGACCATCCGGCCGATTGGAGATTCGGCCCCACATTCCCAAAATGTGGCCGGGTGGGGGTGTAGCGCAGGTCCTCTGACCTGCGGCGTTGGCTTTTCTTGGAGAGAGCGGCCGACTGGAGAGTCGGCCCTACATGCTGCCTATCAATAGGTTTCCTCCGGGTGGGTGGGGGACGCACTACGCACTACGCGATTCGCGCTACCGGGTGGCTGGGGTGGGAAGATCGGCGTTGGATCCTCCTGGACCATCCGGCCGACTGGAGAGTCGGCCCTACATGCTGCCCTTCAATAGGTTTTCTCCGGTTGGGCGGGGACGCACTACGCGATTCGCGCTACTGGGTGGCTGGGGTGGGAAGATCGGGGTTGGCTTTTCTTGGAGAGTCGGCCCTGCATTCCAAAATGTGGCCGGGTGGGGGTGTAGCGCAGGTCCTCCGACCTGCGGCGTTGGATCCTCCTGGACCATCCGGCCGACTGGAGAGTCGGCCCTACATGCTGCCTATCAATAGGTTTCCTCCGGGTGGGCGGGGGACGCACTACGCACTGCGCGATTCGCGCTACCGGGTGGCTGGGGTGGGAAGATCGGGGTGAGAGGATTTGAACCTCCGACATCNNCTGCTCCCAAAGCAGGTGCGCTACCGGTCTGCGCCACACCCCGGAGGGATCGGTCGGGGGCTACTCCCTGGGGCCGGATTCTTCCCGGGCGGATTCGGGCCGCATGGTGGGCCGCTCGGGGGCCTCGGGATCCTTGAACATGTATTTGATGGAATGCTTCGGCACCAGCAGGTTCGGGCCGTCGTGCCGGTTGAATTTGATGCAGGCCGTGTCCCACCATTCGATCCACCCCTTGAGCCGCTCGCCGTCGAGGAGGACGAGGATCATGGGGGTCCGGTGGTGCATCTGTTTCTGGTAGTAGTAGATCTCGGCGTAGGTCTGCTCCGGCGGGGCCGGCTTCTTGCCCTTGGTGATCTTCTGCTGTTTCTCCTTGACTTCGGAGAGACGGGGACGGATCAATTTGCGCTGGGTCATACGTTCATCCCTTCGGTCGTTCGGTGGCCGTATTATACGGCATCGTCCGCGTAGGTGGCAATGGCCGGCTTCGGCTTTCCCCGGCTCTCGTGGTGTTCGTAGGCGAGGCAGCACTTGAGGCGGCCGCACACGCCCAGGATCTTGGAGGGGTTGAGCACCAGCCCCTGCCCCTTGGCCATCTTGATGGAGACGGGGATGAACCCGGGGAGGAAGGTGGAACAGCAGAGGCCGTAGCCGCAGGTGCCGCAGCCGCAGAGCATCTTGGCCTCGTCGCGCACCCCCACCTGCTTCATTTCCACCCGCACGCGCAGTTCGTGGGCCATGTCCTTGATCAACTGGCGGAAGTCCACCCGCCCCGCCGCGGTGTAGAAGAAAGAGGCCCGCTTGCCGTCGAGGGCGTAGGCCACCCGGATGAGTTTGAGGGGGATCTTGAGCGACTCGCACCGCTGGGCGCAGTAGTCGTGGGCATAGCGTTCCTGGACCAGTTTGTCCTGGAGGGCCCGGCGGTCGTCGCCGCTCATGGGCCTCAGGACCTTCCGTGGGGCGGGGCGCCGGCCCGCGAGGGCCGGGGGGAGGTGGGGGCTTACCACCTCGGCGAAGTCGGGGCCGTGCTCGGTGTCCACGACCACGCCGTCCTCCGCGCACAGGGCGAGGTCGCCGGCGTCGAAGACGGAGACCGTGCAGGTTCCGAAAAGGCGGGCGGAGAGGGCGTTCATCCGACGACGCTGTCCTTGAGGATCTTCCTCCGCTGGGCGGTCCGGAAAGCGCGCAGTTTCCTCCTCAACCCGGCGTCGGAGAGGGCCAGGACGGCCACGGCAAGATAGGCGGCGTTCTTCGCCCCCCACGCCCCCACGCTCACCGCCGCCACCGGGACGCCCGGGGGCATCATGACGGAGGAGAGGAGGGCGTCCCATCCCCGAAGGGGACTGCCGTCGAGGGGGACGGCGATGACGGGAAGGGTGGTGTGGGCCGCCGCGGCGCCCGCGAGGTGGGCGGCCCCTCCGGCGGCGCAGACGACCACCTTCAGGCCGCGCCCCTCGGCGGCGGAGAAATAGGCGGCCGCCTCGGCGGGGGTGCGATGGGCCGAGAGGATCCGCGTTTCGTGGGGGACGCCGAACCCGGCCAGCACCGCCCGGGTCTCCTCCATGACGGACAGGTCGGAGCGGCTTCCCATCACGACGGCGACGAGCGGTTTAGGCATAATGCATCCTCTTCAGGACCGATTGGCCGATGTCGTTGCGGTACACCCTGTTCTCGAAATTGATGTCCTTGACGGCCAGGTAGGCGCGGCTGAGGGCCTGGGCCAGGGTGGCGCCGCGGGCGCAGACGTTGAAGACGCGGCCCCCGCTGGTGACCAGGCGGCCGTCCTCCTGTTTCGTCCCCGAGTGAAACACCGTCACCCCCTCCACCCCGCCGGCGGCCTCCAGCCCCTCCACGGGGAGCCCCTTGGCGTAGCTTTCGGGGTAGCCGCCCGAGGCCACCACCACGCACGCCACCGCCTCCTTCTTCCATTCGATCTTGGGGGTGGTGAACTTTCCGCGGGCCGACTGGAGGAGGAGCGGAAGCAGGTCGGTCTCCATCCGGGGGAGGATCGCCTGGGTCTCCGGGTCGCCGAACCGGCAGTTGAACTCGAGGACCTTCAGGCCCTGTTCGGTGAGCATCAGCCCCGCGTAAAGGACGCCGCGGTACTCCCGTCCCTCCCTGGCCATCCCCGCCACGGCGGGGGCGATCACTTCGGTCATGACCTTGTGGCTGGTCTCCTTGTCGAGAATGACGGCGGGGGAGTGGGCGCCCATGCCGCCGGTGTTGGGGCCGGTGTCGCCCTCGCCGAGACGCTTGTAGTCCTTGGCGGAGGCCAGGGGGAGGATCCGGGCCCCGTCGACGAGGACCATGAAGGAGACCTCCTCCCCCTCGACGCACTCCTCCACCAGCACCTTGCTGGCCGCGTTGCCGAACTTGCGGTCGCGGAAGAAGCCCTGGAGGGCCTGCTCCATGTCCTCGCCGTTCTTGAGGATGGCGACGCCCTTGCCGGCGGCCAGTCCGTCGGCCTTGAGGACCACCGGGAAGCCGCGCTTCTTGCACGCCGCGCGGGCCTCGTCCTCCGACTCGCAGAGGTCGGCCCCGGGGGTGGGGATGCCGTTGCGGAGCATGAACTGCTTGGAGAAGACCTTCGACCCCTCCAACTCCGCCCCCAGGCGGTTGGGGCCGAAGATGGTCAGGCCCCGCTTGTTGAATTCGTCCACGATGCCCAGGGTGAGCGGCAATTCCGGCCCCACCACAGTGAGGTCCATGGAGAGGCCGGCGGCGAACTCGGCCAACTCATGGGTGTCCTCCGGGGCGATGGGGACGCAGGAGGCCACTTCCGCGATCCCGCCGTTGCCGGGGGCGCAGTAAAGTTCCTCGATCTCGGGGCTTTGCTTCAGTTTCCAGCAGAGGGCATGCTCCCGTCCGCCGGAGCCGATGACTAAGACGCGCATAAGTGGGGTAATTATGCCATTTTCCAGCGGTTTTTGTCAACTCAGCCGCAGGCTGAGGGCTTAAGGCTTAAGGCTTAAGGCTGAAGGCGGGAGATGAGAGACGGGAGACGGGAGACGGGAGACGGAAGGCGGAAGCTGGAAGGTGGAAGGCGGAAGGTGGAAGGTGGAAGGCGGAAGGCGGAAGCTGGAAGACGGGAGACGGGAGACGGGAGACGGGAGACGGGAGGCGGGAGACGAGAGACGAGAGACGGGAGACGGGAGACGGGAGACGAGAGACGAGAGACGGGAGACGGGAGAAGGAAGGCGGAAGCTGGAAGCCGGAAGGCGGAAGAAGAAAGACGCGAGAGTGGGTTGGATGTAGCTGTACCGACTTTCATCAGGGCGGGGCGGGGGATGGGATCTCGAAGTGGACAGCCGGTATTCAGTAGTCGGTAGCTGGAATCTGATTGTCTGTTTCCGCCTACGCAAGAGTAGTTCACCATTTGTCCAATACTGGCTTCAGAAGATACAGCACTCCCACGATAATGGCGCAGATAACACTTAAAACGATCACGCCATACAGGATGCGGCACAGGCTTGGCCATTGATTCAAGAACTTGCGATTGAGAATCAGTTCTCCCAGCTTTTCTCCTACGATGATCAAAGGCAAGGCGAGGAGAAAAAACAAGACCCATCCAATACCTGTCTTGGGATGCGATGGAAAAACATACAGCAGGAATAGCAAACCCGACACCAGCATCATCACAGATATCCCGATTACCCATCTAATGATTGGTTTCATGGGCAAATCCATTCAGTGGGTCGGGTGGGGGAACATCCCAGCATTGTGAAGCCGATACCGATAGCGATACCGATTCCGGTGCCGAAGAAAACAAGGCCGTCCTCAGCAAGCTGAGGACGCTACAGAAACATTGGGTTGTGCGGCTCACGAGCTACCAGCTGCGAGCTGCCATCTGCTGGGTGAGTGGGGGAGCGTCCCAGCCTCCTGGCGTCCCAGCGTCCCAGCCTCCCAGCCTTCTGGCTTTCCGGCCTTCTGGCCTTCCCGCGCGTCTGCATCACCGGATGCAGACGCTTCTCACCTGCTTCATGTCGGTCTTGCCCTCGAACACCTTCCAGATGCCGTCCTGCATCAGCGTGGTCATGCCGTCCTCGATGGCCTGGCGGCGCAGTTCCTCCACCGGGGCCTTGCGCTGGACGAGGCGCTTGACGGCGTCGGTCCCGGTCATCAGTTCGTGGAGGGCGATGCGTCCCTTGTAGCCGGTGTTGCCGCACGCCGCGCACCCCTTGGGGCGCATCAGTTTGAGGTCGGGGGTGTAGGGGCGGTTGAGGCGGGCGGCGTATTCGAGGCCGTAGCTCTCCATCAGTTCGTCGTACTCCTCCTTCGCGGGATGGTACTCCTCCTTGCACTTGCCGCAGAGGGTGCGGCCGAGGCGCTGGGCCAGGATGCAGAGGAGGGAATCGGCGAAGTTGAAGGGGTCGATGCCGATGTCGAGGAGGCGGACGACCGTCTCCGGGGCGCTGTTGGTGTGGAGGGTGGAGAAGACGAGGTGGCCGGTGAGGGAGGCCTCGATGCCGGTGGCGGCGGTCTCCTCGTCGCGCATCTCGCCGACCATGATNNCCATGATGACGTCGGGGTCGGCGCGGAGGAAGGCGCGCATGGCGGTGGCGAAGGTGAGCCCCGCCTTGGGGTTCATCTGCACCTGGCGCAGGCCGGCCTGGGTGATCTCGACGGGGTCCTCGGCGGTCCAGATCTTCCGGTCGGGCTTGTTGATGTAGCCGAGGGCCGAGTGGAGGGTGGTGGTCTTGCCCGAGCCGGTGGGGCCGACGCAGAGGATGAGGCCGTAGGGCTTGGCCACGGACTTCTTGTATTCGGTGAGGTTGCGCTCCGAGAAGGCCATCTGTTCCAGGGGGAGGGGTTTCGAGCCGGCCAGGATGCGCATGACCACGTCCTCGTTCGCCCCGCCGCTCTGGGTGGGGACGGTGGCGACGCGGAGTTCGATCACCCCCCGGGGCCCCTTGAACCGGATCTTGCCGTCCTGCGGCTTGCGTTTCTCCGAGATGTCCAGTTTGGACATGATCTTGATGCGGGAGACCAGGGCGTTGCGGAAGGGGGCGGGGATCTCCTGGAAGACGGAGCAGGCGCCGTCCACGCGGAACCGGATGATGCAGGGGGCCTGGGGGCCGTTGGGCTCGACGTGGATGTCGGAGGCCCCCCGGATGTAGGCCTCCTTGATGATCTCGTTGGCCAGGCGGACGATGGCGTTGTCCTTCTCGCTGACCTCCTCCTCCTCCGCGGTCTCCTCCTCGGCCCCCTCCTCCTCGCCCGGCGGCAGGGTCAGCTCGCCCAGGATGTCCTGGATGTCGGAGGTCTTCTCCTCCTCCATCTTGACGCCGAAGGAGTCGGCCAGATAGGCCATGATGTCGGCCTTGAGGGCCACGACGGTCTGGTTGCGGGCCGCCAGCCCCATCACCCGGATGGCGTCCAATTTGCCCAGGTTGGTGGGGTCCTCCATGGCCACCGTGAGGACGCCCCCCTCCTTGCTGATGGGGGCCACCTCCAGTTTCTTGAGGAAGTCGTAGTTGAGCCGGTCCTTGAGGTCGGCCGGAACGCGCTGGGTGCCGTCGTAGACGAAGTGGCCCGTGTTGAAATGGGCGCCGAGGGAGGCCACGATCTCGGCCTTGGGGAGGTTCAATTTTTCCTCGAGGACCTTCTCGATCTCCTCGTTGTTCATCCGCGCCAGCGAGACGGCCTTCTCCAGGTCCTGTTCGGAGAGGAGGCCCTTGTCGATGAGATAGCCGTACCGGTTGGGCTGGGTGGCGCGGGTGATGCGCCGCTGGTTGTAGAAGGCGATGGCCAGCGTCTTGGCCATCTCGTTGGCGGCGATGAGGTCGTTCTTGGAGAAGGGGAGGCTTTCCTTCTTGTTCATCACCTGGAGGACCCCCATCAGGTACTTGTCGTGCACCATGGGGACGGCCATGACGGAAGTGGTCTTGAACCCCGTCTGCTGGTCCCAGGCCGAGTCGAACTTGAGGCGCGGATGGATGGCGCCCAGTTCGGCGGCGTTGTAGGCGTCGCGGATGGACACCGGCTGGCGCGACAGCGCCACGAACCCCGCGATGGAGCTGAAGGTCTTGGGGACCCGGATCTCCTTCACCTCGCCCCCCGACTTGAAGACCGAAAAGAGCTGCTGGTTCTTCACGTCGATGGCGTAGATGGTGATCCGCTCGGCGTTGAACAGCGCCAGGATCTGGTTCTTGACGTTGAGCATCAGGTCCTGAACGTTCGGCGCCGCGTGGATGGCGTTGATGATCTTGGTGAGCTGGTCCTTGAAGGCCAGCAGTTTCTCCATTTCAGGGGTGGTCGCAGGCGTGCTCATCGCTTTCCTCCGTTCGTTTCAGGATGGACCGAAGATCCACCGGTTTGGGCGGGGGCGGGGCCCCGGGGTTGGAAATGAGAAAGAGGGCGCTGCTGCCCCGCGTCCAGCGGGCCAGCGTCACCCCCTCCGCCCGGGCCCAGGCCCGCATGGCGGCCACCGCCTCCCGGCGGTCGCGGGGGGTGTCCCACCGGGTGAGCCAGGCCGCCGCGCCGCCTTCGAAGAGGACGGCCGCGTCCCCGTCCCATCCCCGGGCCGCCCGGTCGGCCTCGGGGCCCGGAAGGCGGGTGGAAAAAAGGTACCGGAAGCCGGTTTCCCCCAGCGTGTCGGTCACCGCCGCCCTCCGGCCGGGCAGGGTCAGGGCCCCGGCCGCGGGGCGCAGGTCGGGGCACCGGATCAGGGGGTCCTCGTGGAGGACCTCCTCCATGCAGCAGGGGAGGCGGTCGTAGAGGGCGTCCACGGCCGGCCATCCTCCCCGCTTGTAGGCCCCGGCCACGAACCGGACGCCGGCCTGGTAGGGGATGAGGAGGTCGTGGACGAAGAAGGGGGGGGCGTCGGGGACGGAGCCCGAGAGGTCCCCGCCGTAGGGGGCCAGGGCCTGGTCCAGGCGCCGGTGGCGCTCCTCCTCCGGCAGAAGGTCCAGATCGGCTCCCGCCAGGGTCATGACCAGGACCGCCTCGCCCTCCAGCAGGGACTGCAGGGCCAGCGAGGCGTCGCGGTTTCCCGCCCGCGCGGTCAACCGCTCATACAGCGGCAGGCGGCGGTCCTGGATCGCGTGGGTCAATTCGTGGACCAGGAGGAGCCGCAGGATGGGGGACTCGGGATCGAACCCCTCCACCACGGTCATCGTGTGGTCCTTGGGGTTGTAGAAGGCCGCCACCTGCCCCTCGTAGAGGGCCAGGAGCGATTCCCGGGCGTCCTCACCGTCGGGGAGGAGACGCAGGGCGCGGTAGAGGGCGGCAAAGTCGTCGAAGCGGTCGCCGTAGGCGTCCTCCAGGGCCTCCTCCAGGAAGGGGCGCAGGGCCTCGCGGGGCAGGGACCGGACCGGGAGATCGGACGGCACCGGCACCCCGCGGACCCGTTCCAGCAACTGCGCGGGTTCCCCGAGGGAGAGGACGGCCAGCAACGCACAAAGCCACATTGCTTAAAATGTAGCACATTTGATATGATAAAACCAGATGTCCGAATTTTGCCTGCGGTTCCGCTCCTCCCTGGGCTGCCTGAAGGCGGCGGAGAAATTGTGCTCGGCCTACATCGAACAGCAGGCGCTCGCCCCCGAAAAGCGGTACTGGCTCATCCTCTCCATCCACGAACTCGCCATCAACGCCGTCTGCCACGGGAACCACGAGGACGAGGGGCGCTGGGTGACCGTGGAGATGGACCGCCGCAGGGGGATGCTGGAGGCCCGCATCACCGACGAGGGGCGGCAGACGGAGATACCCCACCCCGCCGATCCCACGGAGGACGGCAACCTGTTCAAGAACAGCGGCCGCGGCCTCTTCATCGTCCGGCACAATGTGGACGCCCTCGAGTTCAACCTCACGCCGACCGGGCTTCAGACCGTCGTCAGGATCGCGCTGGCGGAGCCGGTCACGGCGTAGTGAACGGTTCCCCGGACGCGCATCGCGTGCGTCGTCGTCTCGATGGGGCGGAGAGGGCTTCGGGTGGGCCGCCGGCGCCCCGCCCGGCCCCCTGCCGGGGAGGGAGCGTCCGGGGGCCCGTTCGCGGCCGGCTCAGCCCCCCCCGTTGACCCGGTCCACCAACTCGGACGCTTCCCGGACCAGTTCGGAAAACCGCGCGGGCTCGATGTTCGCGCAGAAGCGGTTCTCCGGCGACTGGTAGTCGAAGCGGGACCAATCCACCTTCTCCTGAAGGAGGCCCAATTCCCGGCATCGCTGGAACAGGATGCTTCCGGGAAGGGGGGTGAATACCGAAAGCGATGCGTAGTCGAGCGGAAGACGCCGGATCAGGTCCATGGTCATCCTCAGGTCTTCCTCGGTTTCGTCCGGGATCCCGGCCATGAAGAACCCCAGGGCCCTGATCCCGTGCTTTTTAATGAGATGCACCGCTCGCGCCGTGTCTTCCGGGGTTATCCTTTTCCCCATGATCTCCAGGATGCGCGGGCTGCCCGACTCGATGCCCAGGATGATGGCGTCAAGGCCGGAATCCTTGAGTTCCGTCAGGAGTTCCTCCTCGATCTGATCGATCCGGGCCGCGCACCACCACGGCACGGCGAGGCCCCGGTCCACCATGCCCCGCGCGATCGCCCGGGCCGTCTGCCGGTTGTTGAGGAAGGAGTCCTGCTGGAAGAAGAGGCGCTCCATCCCAAAATCGGCGCGCAGGAACGCGATCTCCTCCAGTACATTCTCCGGCGACCGGAAGCGGGAACTGTCGCGCCACAGACGGTGGTCGACGCAGAAGGTGCACCGGTAGGGGCAACCCCTTCCCGTGACGACCCCGAAGCGGGACGCGAGATGGGCCGGGCCGGGCCGGTGCAGGGACCGGTATTCCGGAAAGGGAAGGGCGTCGAGATCGGGAACGAGGGGTTCCAGGGGCGTAAAATGGACCCTCTCCCCGTCCCGGTAGGCAAGGGAGGGTACGGAGCGGAGATCGGGTCCGGAAGGGGAGCGCAAAGCGTTCACGAGCGCCTTTAGGGCGATCTCCCCCTCGCCGATCATAACGGCGTCCACGGAGGGTTCCGCGGCCACCTCCCCGGGACAAAGGGTCGCGTGCGGCCCGCCGAAAAGAATAAAGGAGCCGGTCCTCGCGCGCGCCTCGCGGGCCATTTGAAGGGCCAGGGGGTAGGAAGGCGTCATGACGGAAAACCCGATCATCTCGGGCTGGAATGATTCCAGAACCTCCAGGTATTCGACCCACGCGGGATGGGCGAGATCGTGAAGGCCGTCCAGATACGAGCGATGCCGGTTGAAGGCGTTGACATAGCCGGAAAGGAGATGTTCCCCTTCACCCGCCTCTTCGAGGTTCAGGACTTTGACCTCCGCATCCAGGTCCCCGAGGGCGGCGGCGAGATAAAGCAGGCCCAGGGGCAACTCGTTGGAAGCCATGCCTCTGAGCCGCTGGTAGGGGGGGCTGACGAGCAGGATCTTGGCCATGGCGATCAGGGGGTGAACATGGGCTCCAGCGTGGTGACCGGGCCCGGCGCGCCGACCCCGTACCCTCGCGGGGATGGCGCCGGCGATGGTTTCTCAAAAGCGCGTTCCATGCGGCCAACTGTATCACAGAAAACCGGGCGCCGATGTCTCCCGGCCGCTGTCGGCGGGCGGGCTCTGTCCCGGCGGCGGGACAACGGGGGGCTCAATGTCCCCGATCCGGGACGATTTAATGGCCGCCGGGGTGGCACGGGCCATGCAATAATCAGGGTGTAAATCGCATTTAGGAGGTGACACCATGACCCGACTGACCCTTTGCCTGTTGCTTCTCTCCGCCCCGCTCATGGCCCAGGACCGTAGCGGTGTTTCCACCATCCAGTACCTCGAAAACGAGGTCTCCATCCTCCCCGCCGACGGTTCTTCAGCCCTGCAGGCGGGCCTGAGCGTCCCCCTCTATCCGGGTGACCGCCTCGACACCGGCCGCCTCAGCCGCCTGGAAGCGGTCCTGGCCGAGGGGAGCCTGTTGTGGCTGGACCAGCGGTCGCAGGTGGAACTGCGGGCCCTGGCGCGGACCGACGGGTTCTCCGATCAGCGCTCCTACCTGTTCCTCCGGGATGGGCAGATGGCGATGGAGGCCCTGTGGGAGCCCGAGCGGGGGCAGGAACCGGTCCTGGGGTTCGCCTCGGGCGATTTCTACGCCTACACCGCCGGATTTTACGGCCTTGAGCTCCGCGGCCGCGCCACCTACCTGAAACTGTACGCGGGCCGGGGCGAGCTGGTGACCGACCGGGGGAGCGTCCTGCTGCAGGCCGGGGAGGAGGCCATCGCCTACGAGGACGGGTTCGTGGACCGCCGCCGTCTGCGCCGCGAGGACGACGCCTTCGCCTCCTGGGTGGAGCGGCGCCGCGAACTGCGCCTCAACGCGCAGAGCACCCAGCACACGGGGGATGCCCTCTCCTCCTACTCCCATCAACTGGACCAGAACGGATCCTGGGTGTACATGGCCGACATCTCCGGCTACGCTTGGCGCCCGGTCGTGGCCGTGGGCTGGCAGCCCTACTACCACGGCCACTGGCGCTGGAGCCGCAGCGGCTGGTACTGGGTCACCTACGAGCCGTGGGGCTATGTCACCTACCACTACGGCCGGTGGTCGTGGTTCCCCGGATACGGCTGGATGTGGGTTCCGGGGTCCGTCTGGGCCCCCGCCTGGGTCTACTGGTACTACGACCCCTTCTATATCGGGTGGTGTCCCCTGGGCTATTGGGACTACTGGTGGTGGCGCGGATGCGGATGGTCCTGCTGGGGCTGGAACCCCCACCACCCGCGCGATTACTACCACCGCTTCAACGGGCGCGTCCACCTGACCCGCATGGACCACCGCGGCTTTGTCTTCTCCGACGCGGGGGGGTTCGGCAAGGGCAAGCCGGCCTTCACCCTTGGCCCGGAATTCAAGGGCCGCCTCGACGCGAAGGGGGCCCTCACCGCGATGGACCTTCCGCTGAAAAAGGGCGATCTCGCCAACCCCGGCGCCGCCCTCCAGAGGGCCTCCCTCGATCTTAAAGAGGACCTCACGCCCCTCTTCAAAAAGGACTTCACGGCCACCGCCCAGGTGAAACAGATCCTCACCGAGGCCGGCGCCCGCGGCCTGGAGAAGGGGACCCAGCCCATGACCGGCGGTGACCGCGCCCTCTCCCCCGGCCGCACGGAGCCCCGGACGGTGGAATTGCCCTCCGGCCAGACCCCCCAGCGCCAGCCCATGCGCGAGCGGAGCGTTTCCGGTCCCGCGGCGGCTGCCCCTTCTTCCGGCGGGGTCGTCTCCCCCGCCCCGGGCCGGGAGGCCGCGCCGGCCCCGGCTCCCAGGACGGGCCCGTCCACCGGTGTCTCACCGACTCCCGCTCCGAGGACCGCCCCGTCCACCCCCAAACCCTCTTCCGGGCCCTCGGTCTCGCCGGCGCCCAGTCCGGCCCCCTCGGACCCCAACAAAGCCGATCCCCCCAAGTCCTCCCTGCTGGTCACCAATCTTCGTGACGGCGGCGGCGCCGGGTCCGTGAGGATCGAAGATCCAGACAGCCGCCTCCGTCCGAGGGCCCCCGGGGCCGGCAGCGTGTCCTTCTCGGGCGAGGCCTATTGGGAGAGCCCCCGGACCCCCAGCCGGAGCGCCGGGTCCGGGAGCGGCCGGCCCGCCGTCGAGACCGGTTCCTCCCCCCAGCCCCGCACCCCCGTCTACGCCGACCGTCAAACGGTGTCCACGCCGTCCTATGCCCGGTCGGATGCCTCCTCCGGCGGAACCGTCACCCGCCCCTCCGCCTCCTATGGCACGCGTTCTTCCACCCCTTCCCAGCAACCCTATCCCTATTCCATCCCCTCCGCCTCTTCGTCGCCCTCTCCCCGCTCCGGAGGAACTTATTCTGCGCCTTCGCGCACCTATTCGGCGCCCTCCGGCTCGAGCGGGTCCCATTCGGCCCCCTCCTCCTCCGGCCGGGTCCACAGCGCCCCCTCGTCCTCCTCGAGCGGCAAAAGCGCCCCCTCCCCGTCATCGTCCTCCGGTCCCTCCAAGAGTTCTTCGTCCTCGCTCTCCTCCTCCAGCCATTCCGCTCCCAAGAAGTAGCGGGTCCCGGATCGCTTCTCCCCAGACCAAAGGCGCCCCTCACGGGGCGCCTTGATTTTCATGACGATTTTGAACGGTCCTACGGATGGCCGGCGGGCATCTCCATTTTTTTGTAGCCGGCGGGGATCTCGAAGAGATCGGCCGGGGGGGCGCCCATCTTGATGTTCTTGAACTCCATCACGCTGGTGCCGGCCTCGTCGCTCCACTTGACGGGAAGGTCCTTGAGGTCGGTGGCCAGCCAGTGAAAGCCGGAGAAGGACTGCCCGCCCTTGGTCACGGTGAACTTCATCTTCCTGCAGGGGTGGCCGTCCACGATCTCCTTGCCCGCCGGCGTGTATTGGAAGTTCGCGTCGGCGTCGAAGGGGGTGGGGCCCTGGCCCTTGCCCTCCATTTTCATCTCCATGTAGGTCTTCTGCGCGGGCATCAGCACCCAGGAGACCTTTTTGTCATGGCGGGCGATGGTGATGGTGGTCTGCCCCATTGCCCCCATCTCCATCCGCATCTTGTCGCCGCTCATGGCGTACTTGCCCGTCACGGCGTGGCCCTGGGCGGTCATGACCATGTCGGCGGAGAACTGCTGGGGCGGGGCGGCGGCGAAGGAGGACGCGGAAACCAGGAAGAGGAACAGCATCAGGTTTTTCATCGGATCTCCGATCGGTCAAAGGATGGATGGGAAAACGGCGGGACCGCTCCCGTCGTTTCAATGATACACGATGATCCCGTCGAACGCAAAAACGCGCCCCGTTGGGCGCGTGATAAGCGAACAAAATGGCGGGGAGCATGGGACGAGTTTAGAACTTTCCTCCAGGAGGCTTTTCACGAGCAAATGTAAAGGTGCCAAGATATCGCGAACCCAGCACTGCATCATGCCCTATCATCGCTTCCAAGTGTTATAATAATTCCATGGCTACAATAAAAAGGCCCAGCCTGACAGTCCTTAAAGCAACACTTAAAAGAGAGTTGCCATTCCTGCGAAAAACCTACTCCGTCAAGCGCCTCAGTTTGTTTGGTTCCACGGTTCGCGGAGAAAATAAAATCAAAAGCGATATCGATGTGTTGGTCGAATTCCAGTCCCCCATAGGCCTGATAAAGTTTATGGAGTTGGAAAATCATCTCAGTGTACTTCTTGGCAAACGGGTGGACCTGGTCATGAAACGTGCACTCAAGCCTAGGATCGGTCGACAGATTCTCAAGGAAGCCATCCCGGTATGAACAGGGAGTATTTGGATTATATAGACGATGTAATGTCTACGGCAGACAAGATTGAGGCATTCATAGAAAATATGGATCTGGCGGCCTTCAAGAGCGACGAAAAAACCGCTTATGCGGTCATCCATGCTTTGGAAGTGATCGGAGAAGCCGCATCCAAGATCCCATCGGCGATCCGATTGCGCCATCCCTCGATTCCTTGGAAAGAAGTGGCCGGCATGCGCAACAAACTTATCCACGAATATTTTGGGGTGGATTTGGAGACCGTCTGGAAAACCGCTTCAGAAGATGTGCCCGCGCTAAAGAAGCTTTTTCTTCTTTTAAAGCAAAGCCTCTGAAATCCTGAGATTCCGCCGCCTAGTCCACATGCGAAAAACCCCTCGACCTCATGGCCGAAGGGTAGAGATTTCAATGGCGGGGAGCATGGGACAAATATCGAACTTATATTGCACAATTATGGCTCCCACCCATCCAATAAGTGAGGCAGAAATGGGCAAATGAAAGGATGTGGAAGAAGAGACGCGGAAGTTTCTCGGCTGATGGGGATTACCAGGATGCGTGGTGAAGATCTTCAACCAAATCAAAATGGCTGTCACGGGAAACAAGGAGCAGTTCATGCTGACGGGCTTGGGCGGCTATCCACAGATCGTTTTCAGGGATCATCCGACCCTTGTCCTTCAGGGCAGCTTTGAGTCGGCCGTAGTCTTCAGCGGTGTCGGCGTCAACAGAGAGAATGGCGCTTGCGGCCGAAAAATCATGCAACCGGCGGAGGTTTGCACGGGATTGAGATGATTTCCATGCGCCGTAAAATAATTCCCCAAGCGAAATGGAGGAAACGAATACTTCAGGAGTGGTGGAGAGCTTCTTGGCCACTCTGGAATCACCGGCGAAAAGAGCGATGATTATATTAGTATCAAGAAGAACCTTACCAGCCGGAGGCATCTATCCGCTCGCAATCTTTTTCAATGGCTTCGGCCATCCTGCGCAGATCCTCGGGCGGGATCCCGCCCCGAAATTTCAGGCATTCCTTTCCGGCCACTCCTCGGTTCTGGAGTGACGAAGCAAAGTCCAGCACTTTCCGCTGCAAGTCAGCGGGAAGCCGTCCTATGCTTGCCAGAATCTCACTCTTGGCCGGTTTCTTTGACATGAAGCGATCTCCTTTGGTAATCTATTGTAGCACGCGCCTTCGACCGGCTGAGAAAATATCTTGAATGGCTGTACGCTTTGCGTTATCCTGCCAGTGGAACGCTACCTGGCCGGGCTCTTCGGCGACGA
>DCUZ01000068.1:0-15156 GCA_002327305.1 Holophagales bacterium UBA2201
CCTATTTTTGACCCGTCAACTTCGGATTAGAGGAATTTGGCGCCCCGCCCGTGCTACAATCAGCATCATGTCCCGGGAGATCCGCCTGCCCGCCCCCCATCCCCAATTCGTCGCCCGCCGGCCGGGTGGCCAGTTGCGCGCCGACCATCCGGGCACCGCGGTCCGCTTTAACGGCGAGCTGTTCGAGGTGACCCGGGCCGCCCAGGCGGGTCCGGAATGGGTGTACACCCTGGAGCCATGGGATGACGCGCAGACCATCCGGACCCTCGTGGAGTGGGATCCGCATGTCGAGCGGCGGTTCGTCGAAGGGGCCCGCCTGGAGAAGGCCGCCGGGCGGAAGGGGGCCCTGGCGTGGCGCCTTCAGGCCCTCCTCGGTTTTTTGCCGGCTTCGCACCAGGAGCGGCTCAACGCTTCCATCGGCCTGGACCCGGGGAGGGCCACCTTCTGGTCGGCCGTGTTGGAGTGCGCGGCGGGCCTTCCTCTGGCGGTCCTGTTCGTGGTGGGCCGCTATGCCGGGATGATGGGGGGGGCGGGGGGGGAGGGGCGTTGGGAATTCCTCCTCAACCTCCCCGCCTGGCTGGGGGTGCTGGCCATCCTGGCCGTGATCGAGGGGGGACTGCGCCTCGTCCTGAACCTCGCCACGGGAGATCCGATGGGCAGCGTCCCCTTCAACCTGCTCGACCTCCGTCTCAAAGACCCCGCCAAGGATGACCTGATGTCCGACGATTACACCGTGGCCGGGGAGTTTTTCATCGCCCGCACCCCCGTGCCCAAGCCATGGTGGGAAACACCGGGCGGCGTGGTGTGGGAAGGGGAGCCCTACCGGCTCCTGGAGTGCAAGCGGATCCACATGTCCTACCTCTACCGGTTCGGCCGGCTCCACGGGGGCGGGGACGAGGCCGCGGGTTTCGCGCCCGTGGACCCTGTGCGCGAGCGGGTGCGGAACGTGGCCTCCGACCGCGCCTTCGTCCTGGCGCCGCTGTGGGGTTATCTTCCCCCCGCCATGCAGGCGCGGCTGGAAACCCTGGGGCGCTACCGCCCCCTTCCGTTCGTCCGCCTCTCGATCGGTCTCAATCTGGCCATGGCCGTCCCCATCGTGGTGGCCGACCTCTGGGCCTTCGCCATCGGCGCCGCGGGGGTGTGGAACGGGTTGCGGTTCCTGTTCGGCCTCTTCCTTCTGCAGGAAAACCTCCTGCGGCTCTACCGCCTCCTGCGCGACCGCGCCGTCACCGGCAGTTTTTTGGCCTTCCTGGTGAAGCCGGTCTATTACATGGCGTTCCGGGAGGGGCTGGACTGACATGCGCGCCGCGTTCATCGCCGTCGGAAGCGAACTCCTGCGCCCCGGGTCCCGGGAGACGAACGGGGGGGTTCTGGCCGGCCACCTGGAGCGCTACCACCTGCCGCTGGAGGGGCGGTATTCCGTCCCCGACGAACGGGATGCCCTGGTGAGACTGTTGGAGTTCCTCGATCCCGTCCCCCTGGTCGTCCTGAGCGGGGGGCTGGGGCCCACGCAGGACGACCTGACGCGGGAGGCCCTGGCCAGGTACCTCGCGGTCCCCCTGGTCTATCACGAGGAACTCTGGCAGGACATCCGGGCGGCTTTCGCCCGGTGGGGGAGGGAGCCGACGGAGACCAACCGCCGGCAGGCGTTCCTGCCCGAGGGGGCCGAACCCCTCCCCAATCCCAAGGGGACGGCCTGCGGGGTCCTGTTCGAACGCGGGGGGAAGACCTGGGTCTGCCTGCCCGGCGTGCCGGCAGAATTCGAGGCCATGTTGGAGCCCGCCCTGGCGCCGTTGATGGCGGCCCTCGATCTCAAACCCATTTTCCGGACGACCTTCCGCCTCTCCGGATGCGGCGAGTCCCAGGTGGAGGAGAACCTGAAGCCGTTCTACCGGAGGTTCGGATCCGACCATTTCACCATTCTCGCGGGCGCGGGGGAAATACGGCTCCATGTCCATCATGCCGACCCGGACCGCTTCCGCGCCATGGAGGAGGAGATCCGGGAATGCGTCCAGGAGTGGATCGCCTGCGAGGGCGAGGAGACGCTGGAGGGGAAGGTCCGGCGGCTGCTCCTGGGGCGCGGCTGGACCCTCGCCGCGGCGGAGTCGTGCACGGGGGGCGCCTTCGGGGCCCGCCTCGTCCGCGAGCCGGGGATCTCGGCGGTGTTCAAAGGGGGCGTGACCGCCTACGCCGACGAGATCAAAACGGAGTTTTTGGCCGTTGAGCCCCGCCTGCTGGAGGAGAAGGGGGCGGTGAGCCCCGAAACGGCCCTGGCCATGGCGCGGGGGGCGGCGCGCGCCTTCGGAACGGAAGTGGGGGTCGGCATCACCGGGATCGCGGGGCCCGACGGCGGGACCACCGAGAAACCGGTGGGAACGGTGTGCATCGCCGTGAGCACCCCCTGCGTGGAGTCGGTCCGGAGGTTCCTCTTCGGCGGGGACCGCCCCCGCGTCCAGATGCTGGCGGTGGCCAATGCCCTCGACCTGCTCTGGAGGGCCCTCGCGTGAGATTGTTCGCCGGCCTGCCCGCCCCGCCCCCCATTCAGGCCCTTTGGGCGGACCGGCTTTCGAGGTTGAAGCGGAGCGGCCCCCATGCCTCCTGGGTGGTCCCGGAGAACCTCCATATCACCTTGAAGTTCCTGGGAGAAACCGGAGCCCATCGGTTGGAGGAGATCACGGCGGCCTTGAAGGAGGCGGCGGCGCCTTTTGTTCCGGTGGCCCTGCCGTTCGAGGGGGTGGGCTTTTTCCCCCATGAGCGCAAACCCCGCGTCCTCATCCTGCGGTACCATCGGGATCCGGCGCTGGTGGACCTGTTCGGGAGGGTGGAGGATCGTCTGGCCCCCCTGGGCTATGCCAGGGAGCGCCGGCCCTTCGAAGTGCACCTGACCCTGGCCCGCCTCCGCCGGCCCTGGCCTCCGGGAGAGGCCGACCGCGTCGCGGCGGACCTGGGGACGATCCCCTGGCCCCCCTTTCCTGCCGCCGGTTTCGTTCTGTTTGAAAGCATCCTTTCCCCGGCCGGGGCGGTGTATATCCCCCTGGGCCGGTTTCCGGAGAAGGCATGAACCCATCCCTCCTCCCGTGGGCCCTCCTGGGCTACCTGCTGGGTTCCATCCCGTTCGGCTATCTCATCACCCGCCTCGTCGCCGGCCGGGACATCCGCCGGGAGGGGAGCGGCAACATCGGGGCAACCAACGTCTCCCGGGCCCTGGGGTGGAAGGGGGGGGTGGCGACGATGGTCCTCGATGTGGCCAAAGGGGCGGCGCCGGTGGCCCTGGCGGCCCACTTCGACCCCCACCCCCTCGTCGCCGGGGCGGCCGGCCTGGCGGCGGTCCTCGGCCACTGCTACCCCCTGTTCCTGGGATTCCGGGGAGGCAAGGCGGTGGCCACTTCGCTGGGGGTCTTCCTGGTGCTCGCGCCCCTGCCGTGCCTCGCGGCGGCGGGCGTCTTCGTCCTGACCATCGCCCTCACCCGGTATGTCTCCCTGGGCTCCCTCCTGGCCGCGGCGGCTTTCCCCTTCCTGCTCCTGCTCTTCGGGAAACCGGAGGCCACCGCCGTCATGGCGGCCTGCATCGCGGGGCTCATCGTCTGGCGCCACCGGGAGAACATCGGGCGGCTGGTGAGGGGGGAGGAACGCAAATTCGGACGAAAGGGGCGCTCATGAACATCGCCGTCATCGGGGCCGGGTCCTGGGGGACCGCCCTGGCCCACTATTTCCGCCGGACAGATCATGCGGTCTCGCTGTGGGCCTTCGAGGCCGAACTGCCCGGGCTGATCTCCCGCACGGGGGAAAATCCCTGGTTCCTCCCCGGCTTCCCCCTTCCTCCCGGCATCCGATGCACCGCCCGGCTGGCAGAGGCGCTGGAGGGCGCCGAGGTGGTTTTTCTCGTGGTTCCCGCCCAGCATTTGCGCTCCGTTCTGCGGGAATTGGCCGTGGTATCGGCAGGCCCGCCGGCGGTGGTCTCGTGCGCCAAGGGGGTCGAGCGGGGGACCCTGCATCGGATGTCGGAGGTGATCGCCGAAGAACTGGGGGGGCGGGCCGCCGCCCACGCCTGCCTTTCCGGCCCCACCTTCGCCCGGGAGGTGGCCGCCGGGATGCCCACCGCCGCCGTCTTCGCCTCGGATGATGAGCCCTTCGCCCGGCGGCTCCAGCAGGCCCTCTCCGGCCCCGAGTTTAGGTTCTATCGCACCGCCGACCTGGTGGGGGTGGAGATGGCGGGGGCCCTAAAGAACATCTACGCCATCGCCTCCGGAATGGTCAGGGGGCTGGGCTACGGGGCCAATCCCTGGGCCGCCCTCCTCACGCGGGGCGTCCACGAAATGACGCGCCTGTGCCTGGCCATGGGAGGCCAGCGGGAGACCCTGTCCGGGCTGGCCGGGCTGGGGGACCTGATCCTCACCTGCTCTTCCGACCTCTCCCGGAACTACCAGGTGGGGGTGCGGGTCGGAGAGGGGAAAACCCTCGCCCAGGCCACGGAGGGGATGCGGATGGTGGCCGAGGGGGTGCCCACCACCGAAGCCGCCCTGGCCCTGGCCCGCCGTCATGGGGTGGACCTCCCCATCGCCGAAGGGGTGGCCCGCATCCTCTTCGAGGGGCTGGCCCCCCGCAAGGTCGTCGAGGCCCTGATGACGCGCAGTTTGAAGGAGGAAGCCCGCCTGTGATCGATATCCACAACCACATCCTGCCGGGGCTGGACGACGGGGCGAAGGACATGCCCGAGGCCCTGGCCATGGCCGAAATGGCCGCCTCCGACGGCATCACCCACATCGTCTGCACCCCGCACGCCTTTCCGGATGTCTATTTCCCGGAATTGGAGCGCGTGAGGGAGGCGTTCGGCGCGTTCAAGGCCAGCCTCGCCGAGACCCGCATTCCGATGGACCTTTTTCTGGGCCACGATATCCACCTGGTCCCGGAAACGCTGGACTGGCTGAAGTCCGGGAGGGTCCTCACCCTCAACGGCGGTCGCTACTGCCTCGTGGAGCCCCCCGAGTTCTTCAGCCCCGCGGAATTGGAGTCCATCCTGTTCGTCCTCCGCCGCGAGGGGTACCGCCCCATCATCACCCATCCGGAGCGGTACGCCGCGTTCCTGGACGCCCCCGGCCTGGTGGACCGGCTGGCCGAGCAGGGCAATTTCATGCAGGTCACCGCCGGCGCCCTGCGGGGGCGGTTCGGCCGGCCCGCCCAGGCCTTTTGCCGCCGGATGGCCCGCCGGCGCCTCATCCACCTGGTCGCGTCCGACGCCCACAGCCCCCGTCGGAGGCATCCGGGCCTGCGCAAGGCCTTCCTCGTCCTGCGGGAATGGGCCGGGGACGAGGATGCAAACACCATCATGGAAAACGCCGCGGCGGTGCTGGAAGACCGCGACATCGCCCCCTTCCCGCCCCGGGACGAGCGGACCTGGCTCCAGCGCCTCTCCGACCGGCTTTTCAACCGGGGTGGACGCCGCGGCAGGGGCGACGGTTGACAAATGGCCGCGGAAATCCTAAAATGAGGGTTACGATGAAACCCATAGGAGGCACTGCATGAACATCTCCGTCCGCGTAGAATCCGGCGCATCCATCATGGATCTCAAGGGCAAGCTGGTCCTGGGTGAGGGGGACGTGGCCCTCCGGGGCCAGGTCCTGGATTCCCTCAAGTCCGGGGTCAAGCGCATCGTCCTCAACCTGGAGAAGGTCACCGCCATGGACTCCTCCGGCCTGGGTGAGATCATCCGCTCCTACACCACGGCCAAGAAGGACGGCGTGGACCTGGTTCTGCTCAACCCCAACGAAAAGATCTTCGACCTGTTGATGCTCACCAAGCTCGTGACCGTCCTGCCCGTCTTCCGCGACGAGAAACAGGCCCTCGGATAGGCGGGGAGGCATGGACCCCAACCTCTTCACGCTCAACGAGGTGGCGGCGTTCCTCCGTCTTTCGGAGGAGCAGATCATGAACCTGGTCGGCACCAAGCGCATCCCCTTCGTGGAACTGGAGGGCAAGCACCTCTTCCCGAAGGACAAGATCGAGGCCTGGATCGAGAACAACCTGCCCGCCGACCTCGACGAGGGCGCCCCGCCGGACACCCTGCTCAAGGTCCCGCTCACCAATTTCATCCCCCGGGGCGGCATCCTGTTCACCCTCGGCAAGAAGCCCAAGGACGCCATCCTCTCCCATCTGGTCACCCTTTCCCAGCGGTTCGGGTGCATCTCCGACCCTGAGGGGTTCCTCGACGCCCTCAAGGAACGGGAGCAGATGGTCTCCACCGCGCTGGAGGGGGGGGTGGCCTTCCTCCACACGCGGCGGCGGATCCCCAAGAACATCCTCCGCCCCTTCATCCTGGTGGGGGTCTCGCAGGACGGCCTGCATTGGGACGCCCCCGACGGGAAACCCACCCATGTGCTGGTCCTGATGGGCCTGCGGCACGACACCCTCCACCTCAAGATCCTCTCCCAGTTGGCCCGCATGACGCGCGCCGGGATGGTGAAGAAGTTGATGGAGGCGGGGGAGGAGGAAAAGGCCGTGAAGGTGCTGGTCGCCCTCGAGAAGAAGTGCCCGCGAACATAAATTCAGTTTCAAGTTTCAGGTTTCAAGTTCCAAGTCAAGACAAAGCGCCCCGGATTTCGGGGCGCTATTGATTTCTTCTGTGGCGTTCTGCCTCCGGTCGGGACGGCTTTCGGGTGGGGCAATGGCACGCTCTCCCTGTCCTCAGTAAGCGGAGGACGCTGTACCGGCCAAAAAATAGGCGGCCGCTGAGGCCGCCTATGACTTGAAACCTGAAACCTGAAACTATGGGGCGGACGCATGGGTCCGCCCCTACCACTATCTGCGCCAGTCCGGCAGGTAGAAGGAGACCACCTTGGGCTCGGTCATTTCCTGGAGGGAGAATTTCAATCCCTCGCGGCCGAGGCCGGAGTACTTGACGCCGCCGAAGGGCATGGAGTCGAGGCGGTAGTCGGTGGAGTCGTTGATCATGACGCCGCCGCAGTCCAATTCGTAGGCGGCCTTGAAGGCCTTGTTGACGTCGTTGGTGAAGATGGCGGCGTGGAGGCCGTAGTTGACGCTGTTGGCCTTGGCGATGGCCTCGTCGAGGGTGGAGACCGGGTAGAGGTTCACCACGGGGCCGAAGACCTCCTGGTGGTGGATGGTGGCCGTGATGGGGACGTCGGTGAGGACGGTCGGCTGGACCACGGTGCCCTTGCGCCGGCCGCCGCAGGCGATCCTGGCGCCCTTGGCGACGGCCTCCTTGATCCACGCTTCCACCCGCTTGGCTTCGCCCTCGCTGATCATGGGGCCCATGTCGCAATCCTCGTCGAGTTTGGGGCCGACCTTGTATTTTTTGGTCAGGGCCACGAACTTGTCGAGGAACTTCTTGTAGACCCTTTTCTGGATGTAGATGCGCTGAACGCCGATGCAGTTCTGGCCGCAGGCCCAGAAGGCGCCGGAGACGCACGATTCGGCGGCCGCGTCCAGGTCCACGTCGTCGAGGACGATGACGGGGGAGTTGGAGCCCAGCTCCATCCCCATCTTCTTGATGCCCGCCAGCCGGGCGATGCGCTCGCCGGCCTCGGTGCCGCCGGTGAAGGAGATCATCCGCACGCGGGGGTCCTGCACCAGGGCGTCGCCGATGGCGCCGCCGTATCCGGTGATGACGGAGAGGACCTTCGGTGGGAGGCCCGCTTCGAGAAGGGCTTCGGCGAGCTTGAGGGCCGAGAGGGGGGTGACGGTGGCGGGCTTGCAGACGACGGCGTTGCCCGCGGCGATGGCGGGGCCCAATTTATGGGCGACGAGGTTGAGGGGGTCGTTGAAGGGGGTGATGGCCAGGACGACGCCGACGGGGAAGCGGTAGTAGTAGCCGACGCGTTTTTCGCCGCCGGGGAAGGAGTCGAAGGGGATGGTCTCGCCCAGGATGCGCTTGGCCTCCTCGGCCGAGCAGGTGAGGGTGTTGGTGCAGCGGCGGGCCTCCTTGCGGGCCTCCTTGATGGTCTTGGACCCTTCGCGGGCGATGGTGCGGGCGAACCCCTCGAGATCGTCCTGGATGATCCGGGCGGCCTTGAAGAGGATCTGCGCCCGGTCGTAGACCGTCATCCTTTTGGAGATCTCGAAGCCCTCCACCGCGGTGGCGACGGCGGCGGCCGCGTCGGCGCGCGAGGCGGCGGGGACGGTGTCGATGAGGCGGTTGTTCCAGGGGTCCCGGACCTCGATCTTCTTCCTCCGGCCCACCCATTTCCCGTTGATGAGCATTTTCATGGCATTACCTCCAGATCAGGGAGAAGTGGACCAGGAGCAGGTCGTTGAGCATGGCGTACCCGGTCTCCTTGCGGCCGGCGCCCGGGCCCACCACGGTGACGGTGTTGAGGCAGTCGTTGACATAGGTGAGGGCGTTGGTTCCGCCCATCACCCCGGCGAGGGGATCGCTCAGCGGCAGGGCCTGGGGGGCCACGGATACGCTGACCTTGCCGCCCTCGCGCTTGACGCAGCCGATGAGTTTGTAGCGCTTCCCCTGCGCCTTGGCCTTCTTGATGTGCGCGGCGGTGATCTTGGTGATGCCGGTGCAGGGCAGTTTCTTCGGGTCGGGCTTGATGGCCGCGCCGAAGACCGCGTTGGCCAGGATGCACACCTTGGCCAGGGCGTCCCAGCCCAGGACGTCGGCGTCGGGGACCGCTTCGGCGTACCCCAGCTCCTGGGCTTTTCTGAGGGCCTCCTCGTAGGAGAGCCCCTCTTCCATCCGGGTCAGGATGTAATTGGTGGTGCCGTTGAGGATCCCCTTGATCTCGGTGATCTCGGCGCCGGGGAGGCAGTAGTTCATGAAGTTGAAGGCCGGACTGCCGGCCATGACCGTCCCCTCGAACATCAGGAGGGCCTTCTTGGAGAGGGCGAGCTTGCGCAGGGCGGCGTAGTGGAGGGCCAGGGGGCCCTTGTTGGTGGTGACGACGTGCTTGCCGGCGGCAAGCGCTGTTTTGATGTGGGTGACGGCGGGCTCGGCCGTCTTGATGTCGGTGTAGGTGGCCTCGAAGACGATGTCGGCGCGGGACTGCTTGATGGTGGAGAGGGCGTCGCGGCCGCGGACCCCGGCGGGGAAGTCGTTGAGGGTCTTCCCCTTGGCCACCCAGGCCAGGACCTTTTTGAGGTCCAGCCCTTCGGGGTCGAGGACCGAGCCCTTGAGGGTGTCGGCGATGCCGGTGACCCGGGCCTCCATGCCGAATTTTTTCTTGAGTTGTTTTTCCTTTTTCACCAGGAGTTCGGCGAACCCCTGCCCCACGGTCCCGAAGCCGATGAGGGCCAACCTGTACATAACGACCTCCTAAGGTATTTGACGATTGTGAGAAGCCCTACTCTACCATAGTTCTCGTGAAAATTGACACAAAATAGGAGACGGGAGACGAGAGACGGGAGACGGGAGACGGGAGACGGGAGGCGGGAGACGAGAGACGAGAGACGGGAGACGAGAGACGAGAGACGGGAGACGGGGGACGGGGGACGGGTGGCAGTGATCCAGTGCCTTGCGCCACGCCGGCTTCCGGCTTCCCGCCCCGGTGGTAGAATGGGGACGATGGATCCCCGACTGCCTTTCATCCACCCCTCCTACGCGCACGAACAGCGCCTCGCCGAGGACAACCAGCGCCTCGAATTCCTGGGAGACGCGGTCCTGGGCCTTTTGGCGGCCGAGATGGTCTACGAGGCCTTTCCCCTTGCCCGGGAGGGCATCCTGACGAAAATGAAGGCGCACCTGGTGCGGAAAGAGGCCCTGGCGGCAGCGGCCCGCCGCCTGGAGATCGGCCGGAAACTGCTTCTGGGAGAGGGGGAGCGGCGGCGCGGGGGGGCCGAGCGGGACTCCAACCTGGCCGACGCCTTCGAGGCGTGGCTGGGTTGGATGTGGCTGGAGGAGGGGCCCAGGGCGGCCCGGTCGCGGGTCCGGGAATGGTTTTCCCCAGACCTGGAGGCCCTGAGGACCGACCCGGATGTGGTGGAGGACCCCAAGTCCCTCCTTCAGGTCCGGTGCCAGGAGGAGGGGCTGGGATTGCCGGAATACCGCTCCGTCGGCGCAGAGGGGCCCGACCACGCCGTGCAGTTCCGGGTCCGGGTCCTCATTGGCGGCCGCCCGGCGGGGGAGGGGGTGGGGCCGTCCAAAAAAGCGGCCGAGCAGGCGGCCGCGCGGGAGGCGCTGGAAGCCCTCCCGCCCGGCCGGTAGCGCGCAGCTCCCAGCTCGCAGTTCGTCTCCCTCCACCCTTCAACTAACCACGGCCTACGGTCTACGGTCTACGAACTACAGGCTACGAAAAAAGGCCCTCCGTTTTCGGAGGGCCTTTTGAGTTTGATGGAGGATGCGCTTACGGAGCGGCGGGGTTGTTGTCGGAGACGAAACGCCGCTCGCCCAGGATGCGCTCATCCGCCACGGGCTTGAGCTTGTCCACCACCTCGATCACCAGGTCGTGCTCCCCGTCGGAGAATTGGGTGGTGTCCAGGTCGAAATACCAGCCGCTGTACCGGCCGTAGGACGAGGAGTCGATCTCGAGGCGGACATCGGGCCGCTCGTAGGGGTACTCGGCCAGGCCGATCAACACGCCGTCCACCCAGACGCGGATGTAATCGATCATGTTGTAGTCAATGGCCCAGCCGGTGATCCGGACGGTGCCCTGGAGGTTCTGATAATCGTAGGGAATGTCGATGTAGCCCATGGAGGGGTAACGGTTGCCCGCCGCGTTGCCGGCCCAGACGCAGTCGAAGAAGACGGGGATGGTGGCGATGGTGGCCTTGGTGTCCTCCACGTCTCCGGCCCGGATGGAAAGGTAATGGGCCCCTTCCGTATAGCCCATGTGGTTGATCAGGTACCCCACGTCGAGCCAGAATTTCCAGCCGGCCTGCGGGACATTGGTGTAGCCGGGGTAGAGCTGCTGGATGTCGAACCGGGTGAGGCCGTAGCAGTTGACGTAGGACTTGAGCGTCTCGTCGTAGTGGCAATCCGACCGGGTGTTGGAGATGATGGAGCCGTCCAGGAGCAGTTCCACCCAGGCCACGCCGCCCTGGTCCTCCCGGACGCCGGTGTCGAGGGCCCACCCCTTGATGAACCAGAGGGGATGGAAGCAGCTGGGGTCGCCGGAGGGGCCGCCGCAGAAGTCGTCGCACTGGCCCTCCATGGCGGTGTCGCGCAGGGGCCACTCGATGGCGCCGAAAGGCGGGGAATTGATGGGCTGGTTGGAGAAGAAGACCTGGCGGGACCCGATGTCGCGCGACTGGCCCAGCTTGTCGTAGGCCCGGACCGTGATGGTGTGGCTCCCGTTCTCGATGCGGTTGGAATCCAGGTAGACGATGAACCCCGAGTGCGCCGAATTCGGGAACATGGGGAAGGCGTGGTAGATGTCCTGCCGGAGGCCGCCGAAGACACCGCGCGTGGCCACCAGCCCGTCCACCATCACCTCGATCCGGTCGATCCCGTTCTCGTCGATGGCCCACCCGTACACCGGGAAGGGGCCGCTGACGAAGTCCTGGGGCGTGGGGGCGTCCACGTAACCCCGGGGAGCGGGGTTGAGCGAGTTGTCCACGCGGACGCTGCGCTGGCCGATGACCTCGGTATGATCGTTCGAGTCGGTCACCACCAGGTGGAGGTAATGGACGCCGTTGGCGTAGTCGCCGGCGATGAACCCGACCGTGAACCCGGGTCTGCCCGAGGGGGTGTCGGAGTATTCGGGGTAATGTTCGATGACGTCGTCCCGCGGGATGTTGATATTGGCGGTGGAGACATAGTCGCCGTCCACGAAGAGGTCGATCCGGGAGACCCCGACCTCCGAGAGCACCCATCCCTCCACGACCACAATGCCGGAGACCGTCGCGGCGTAACCGGGGGACTGGATGTGCCAGAGGAGGTCCCCGGTGGTCTCGCAGGCCCAATCCGTAACGCCGGGATTCAGCCTGGGGCCAAGGTTGGCCTCTCCGACCGCCGAGGCGAACGCCGTCAGGGACAGGAAAAGGCAGGCAAGGGTAAGGATTTTACGCATTCTACCCTCCATGATTGGGATTGAACTTCGGGCTGCAGGTTGCCAAATCACTCATAGTGCTGGATTTAACTTACCATGATAGAATAGCAAAGTCAAGTCCTATGCGAAAGTTTTTCAGCTTCGGCCTTTTTCTGGCCTTGGGGTTTCTTATCTTTTATCTTTTTCTCTACCAGGCGGACCTCCACCGGGTGGGGCGGTATCTGGCGGAGGCCGATTGGATGCTCCTGGCCGCCGCGGTGGCCGTCAACCTCCTCTCCATCGTGGTCCGGGTGTGGCGCTGGAGGGTCCTCCTGCGCCCTGCCAAGCCCGATCCTTCCAACATCACCCTGGCCGTGGCCACCTTCGGGGGCTACCTCATCTCCACCGTCCTGCCCGGGAGGCTGGGGGAGGTGATCCGCCCCCTCTACGTCGCCGCGCGGGAGGACATCTCCCGCGTCACCTGCCTGTCCACCGCCGTGGTGGAGCGCGTGCTGGACGTTCTGGCCCTCCTCATCCTTTTCGGCATCTACCTCTTCACCTTCCGCCCCTCCACGGACGAATACTCCCTGGAACTCCTCATGCGCATCATGGCGGGGGGGATCGCCGCCTGCCTCCTGGTGTTCGGCGTCCTGTACTGGCTGGTCCGCACCCGCCGGGAGCTCCCCCTGCCCCGCGCCCTGCGACCCCACGTGGAAAACGTGCGCCGGGGGCTGGAGTTCCTCAGCGGGGCGCGGATGGCGGGCTCGGTCCTGGGGCTGACCCTCCTGATCTGGCTTTGCGTGGGCCTCAACACCTGGATGGTGGTGCGGGCTTTCGGCGTCTCCCTGCCCCTGACCGCCCCCTTCATGCTCATGGCGGTCTCCGCGGTGGGCTTCCTCATCCCCACCCCGGCCGGCATCGGGGGGGTCCACAAGGCATTCCAGGTGGGGCTGGTGGTTTTCCACGGGGTGAACTACGACCTGGCCACCGCCATCGCCCTCGTGGGGCACGCCCTGGGGCTGGGCCCCATCGCCCTCGTGGGCCTGGCCGGGTTCTGGTGGGCGGGGGTCCCCTTCAAAGAGATGCTGCGGTTTGCTAAAATGAAGGACTGAAGCGATGCAATGCCCCTACTGCGGATACCTCAACGACCACGTGGTGGACAGCCGCGAGAGCAAGGACCACCAGGTGGTGCGCCGGCGGCGGGAGTGCCTCTCCTGCCACCACCGGTTCACCACCTACGAGTCGCTGGAGAACATCCCCTATTTCGTCGTCAAGCGGAACGGCGAGCGGGAACTGTTCGACCGCAACAAGGTGATGAGCGGGCTGATGAAGGCGATGCACAAGCGCCGGGTGGCCGCCGGGGAACTGGACCGCGTGGTGGACGAGGTGGAGCGGGTCCTGCACGCCCAAGAGGGGCGGGAGCTCTCCACCGAGGCCATCGGGCAGATCGTCATGGACCAGTTGAAGGACCTGGACAAGGTGGCCTATGTCCGGTTCGCCTCCGTGTACCGCCATTTCGAGGACATCGACGAGTTCATGGACGAACTCAAGACCCTCCTCCACCAGAGGTGACCCATGCTCCGACGCACCGTTGAGATCCTGCAGCTCCAGGACGAGATCAACCGGATCTTTTCCGAGGTGCTGTCGCACCTGAAGGTGGGCGCCTCCGGGGAGTACACCTACGACCCCTGCCTGGACGTGGTGGAGACCGCCGACCGGATCATGGTCGTCCTGGAGGCCCCCGGCATCGTTATCCGGCAGGTCAGCGTCCACCTGACCGGGCGCTGGGTCATCATCGAGGGGGAGAAGCCGGCCCCGGTCGCCGAGGGGAACCCCCGCTTCCTCTGCCTGGAGCGGGCCCACGGCAAGTTCTACAAGGCGGTCCCCATCCTGGTCCCCTTCAACAGCCGGGAGGGACGGGCCGTGCTGGAAAACGGTTTCCTCAAGGTTTCCTTTCCCAAGGTCCCCGAGCGGCGCCAGCGGACCATCACCCTGAAAGTGGAGCACCCATGAGCGAAAAAGAAGAGAAACTCCGCATTCCCGACATCCTTCCCGTCCTTCCGATCAAGGACGCCGTCATCTTCCCGGCGGCCATGCTCCCCCTCTTCATCGGGCGGGACAAATCCATGCGGGCGGTGGACGAGGCCCTCTCCTCCAACCGGATGATCGTCTTCGCCGCCCAGCGCTCCCCCGAGATCGAGGACCCCAAGCCCGAGGAGATCCACACCATGGGGACGGTGGCCATCGTCCTGAGGATGGTGAAGCTCACCGAGGGGCAGATGCGGGTGCTGGTGCAGGGGGTGTCGCGGGCCCGCATCGACCTGATGACCCGCTCCGAACCCTCCCTCCAGGCCCGGATCACCCTGGTGCCCGAGAAGGAGGAACGGGCCGACGCCATCGAGGTGCAGGCCCTCGTCCGCTCGGCCCACGAGAACCTGGAGAGGGTGATCTCCCTGGGCAAGCCCTTCTCCGACGAATTGAAGGCCCTCGCCCTCTCCATCGAGCAACCCGGCCGCCTAGCGGACTTCATCGCCGCCAACCTGGAGCTGAAGCTGGGGGAGGCGCAGGAACTGCTGGAACTGACGGACCCCATGGTGCGGCTCAAGCGGATCAACGAGGTGCTGGTGCACGAGATCATGCTCCTCTCCGTCCAGCAGAAGATCGCCTCCGACGCCCAGCAGCAGATGGACAAGAGCCAGCGGGAGTACGTTCTGCGCCAGCAGATGAGGGCCATCCAGAAGGAGCTGGGGGAATCGGAGGAGATCCGGGACGAGATCGAGGGGTACCAGAAGGCCATCGAGGAGAAGGGGATCCCGGAGGAGGCGCAGAAGGAGCTGAACAAGCAGATCGGGCGGCTGGAGAAGATGTCCTCCGAGAGCCCGGAGGCCAACGTCATCCGCACCTACCTCGAGACGGTCACGGCCCTGCCGTGGAACGTCAAGACCCGCGACCGGCTCAACCTCAAGCGGGCGCGCAAAATCCTGGACGAGGACCACTACGACCTGGAGAAGATCAAGGCCCGCATCCTGGAATTCCTCGCCGTGCGGAAACTGAAGGGCGCCAAGATGAAGGGCCCCATCCTCTGCTTCGTCGGTCCGCCGGGGGTGGGCAAGACCTCGCTCGGGCGCTCCATCGGCCGGTGCCTGGACCGCAAGTTCGTCCGCATCTCCCTCGGCGGCGTCCGGGACGAGGCCGAGATCCGCGGCCACCGGCGCACCTACATCGGCGC
>DCUZ01000068.1:15162-61069 GCA_002327305.1 Holophagales bacterium UBA2201
ATGCTCGACGAGATCGACAAGATCGGGGCCGATTTCCGGGGCGACCCCTCCTCCGCCCTGCTCGAGGTCCTGGACCCGGAGCAGAACTTCTCCTTCCGCGACCACTACCTGGGCGTTCCGTACGACCTCTCGCAGGTGATGTTCATCGCCACCGCCAACGTCCTCGAGACCATCCAGCCCGCCTTCCTCGACCGGATGGAGGTGATCCACCTCTCCGGGTACATCGAGGAGGAGAAACTGCAGATCGCCCGCCGGCACCTCATCCCCAAACAGATGCGCGAGAACGGGGTGACGGGGAAGCACCTGGAATTCACCGACCGCTCCCTGCGCAAAATCATCGGGCAGTACACGCGCGAGGTGGGCCTGCGCAACCTGGAGCGGGAGATCGGCTCCGTCTGCCGCAAGGTGGCGGTGGAGGTGGCGGAGGGGAAGTGGAGCAAGCGGATCACCGTCTCCGAGAAGGCCGTCGAAAAGTACCTGGGGCCTCCCCGGCACCTCTCCGACAACCTTCTCAAGAAGGACCAGGTCGGTGTGGCCACCGGCCTGGCCTGGACCCCCTACGGCGGCGACGTCCTCTTCATCGAGGCCGTGGCCATGAAGGGGGATGGACGGCTCCAGCTCACGGGCCACCTGGGCGAGGTGATGAAGGAGTCGGCCATGGCGGCCCTCTCCTACATCAAGGCCCGCTCCGAGACCTTCGACATCCCCCTGGCCCTTTTCAAGGAGCGCGACCTCCACGTCCACGTCCCCGAGGGGGCCACCCCCAAGGACGGCCCCTCCGCCGGGATCACCATGGCCACGGCCATCGTCAGCGCCCTCTCCGGCGTCCCGGTGCGACGGGAAGTGGCCATGACGGGGGAGATCACCCTCCGCGGGGAGGTCCTCCCCATCGGCGGCGTCAAGGAGAAGGTGATCGCGGCCAAAGCCGCCCGCATCCGGGAGGTCATCCTTCCCCGGCTGAACCAGAAGGACCTGGGGGAGATCCCCAAGAAGATCCAGCAGGGGTTGAAGTTCACCTTTGTGGATACTGTGGAGGAGGCGCTCAAGGCGGCGCTGAAAAAATGACCGAGCAGGAGTTTCTGGACCTCCTGGCCCGGGACGTTCCGCCGGCGCAGGGGGGGGAGGTGGGGATCGGGGACGACGCCGCCCTGGTGGCCGTGCCCGGCGCCGCCCTCCTCGTCACCGTGGACGCCTTCGCCGAGGGGGTCCACTTTCCCGCCTGGGCCTCGCCGGGACAGACCGTCGCCCGGTGTGTTCGCGCCGCCCTTTCCGACATCAACGCCATGGGCGGGCTCGGGCGCGACCTGTTCGCCTCCCTCGGCCTGCCGCCGGGGCGGTCGAACCGGCTGGAGGATTACTACCGCGCCCTGCGGCGGGAGTGCGCCCCATGGGGCCTCCGCCTCTGTGGCGGTGACACCGTCTCGTCCCCCTCGGCCTTCCTCTCCCTCACCGTCACCGGCGAGCTCCCCGCGGGACGCCGGCCGCTGACCCGCTCCGCCGGCCGGCCCGGCGACCACCTCTACCTCTCCGGTCCCCTGGGGAAAATGGCGGCGGCCCTGCGCCTTCTGGAAAAGGGCTGGTCGCTCGAAGGGGGGAGCGTCTCGGCCCCGGACGGGGCCCCGGAGGAACGGTCCGCCGCCGAAGCGGCCCTCCGGGCCTTTTTCGACATCGCCCTGCCCTATCCCCTGGGGCGCGACCTCCTCCTCTCGGGGACGGTTACCGCCTGCATGGATGTCTCCGACGGCCTTTCCACCGACGCGGCCCGCCTCGCCGCGGCGAGCGGCTGCGGCGCGGAGATCGAGGGAGAGCGCGTCCCCGCCTGGGAGGGGCTCGAACAGCTGGTTGCCGACCCGCGGGAGCGTCTCGACCTCCTCCTCCACTCCGGCGAGGAGTTCGCCCTCCTCTTCGCCTCCCCGGCCCCCCTACCCCACCCCTGCGTCGGCCGCCTCACGGAAGAAAAAGGGCTCCGCCTCCGTTGGAGGGGGGGCATGACACCCTTGGAGCCCCGCGGTTATGACCATTTCCGAGAAGCTTAAAAAGGCGCTGAAAGAGGACCCCCGGCCGCACCGGGTGGCCCTCTCCTTCGCCGTGGGGACGGCCATCTCCTTCTCGCCGTTTTTGGGGTTGCACCTCCTTCTCGCCGTCGTGATCTCGTTCCTTTTCCGCCTCAACAAGGTGGAGACCATCCTGGGCACCTTCGTCAACAACCCCTGGAGCGTCCCCTTCGTCTATGGGGGGGCCTATTTTCTGGGGGCGTGGATGCTGGGGCGGGACCTTCCCCCCTTCTCCCTGGACCTCATGGTGAGGCCCGAGTTCATCGTCCCCCTGCTCCTCGGGTGCTTGGTGTTCATGGCCGCCGGCGGGGCCCTGGCCTACCTGGCGGCGTGGGGGGTGATGCGGCGCCTCCGGCGGCCGGTCCCGGCGCCGGAGGAGAACCCCCTCCTGCCGCCTCCATGCTAAACTAATGGCATGAACGCAAGGGTCAAATGGACCGACGGGCACCAGTTCGTGGGCGAGTCCCAGACGGGGCACGCCATTGTCATGGACTCCACCGAGGGGGCGGACACCGCCGCCAGCCCGATGGAGCTCGTGCTCCAGGCGCTGTGCGGGTGCACGGGGATGGACCTGGTCTCCATCCTCCAGAAGATGAAGAAGGACCTCCGGAAAGTGGAGGTGTCGGCGAACGCCGAACGGACGGAGGACTACCCCAGGGTGTTCACCCGCATCCATCTTCACTACCGGATCGAGGGGAAGGGCGTGGACCGGGAGTCGGTGGAGAAGGCCATCCGGCTGTCGGAGGACAAGTACTGCTCCGTGGCGGCGATGCTGCGCAAGGGCGTGGCCATGAGCACCGATTACGAGGTCGTCGAGACCGCCTGAACCGCCCACAGTCCCCGGGCCCGCGAGAAAGGCGAGACAAGCGAGACGGGCGAGAAAAGCGAGAAAGGCGAGAAATCTCATAGGGCGTGCCGCAGTCTGGGGGTGGTTTAGGGCCAAAGGCCCGTGGTTATTGTAGCCTGGGGCAACGCCCCAGGAAATTGTCCCACGCAACACGAAAGGGCTGAAAGCCCGATACATTGATGGTCCGGGCCTTCAGCCCTTGACCCTGTTGGACATGGAAGACCTGGGGCGTTGCCCCAGGCTGGAATGGAGCGCGCCGTTGGCGCTCCGTTCACGCTGCGCCCCACCCCCTCCCTCCCGCCCGAGGGAGGGATTCCCTATGGTCATCCCTCCCCTGCAACCCATCAAATACCCAATGGAGCGCCGCCGGACCACTGCCACCCAAGCCCGCTTCACCACGCGGTCCGTTTTGCTATATTGTAGGCTTTGCTAATTAGACTATTTTAGTTCCTGATGCAAGAAGAATAAAAGGCGTCACAAAAGCAGCATTGGTCCAATAGATCAAGATAAATGCGCAGCATATATTGTAAAGAGTGCCCAAAAGCACGTATTGCCATGGGGGGCTGCTCCTTCGCAATAAGTCAATCGATATTCCTACTCCAATAATCGGGATGAACCACCAGAGCCTATAACTAGCAAAAAACAACCTTGTCACCAAGGGCAAGGTTGCTCCAAGACACTCAAAATGGAACTTCATATCGCTTCCATAGTGTTGTGCTGCTGAAATAGCAATAAGTTGAAAGATCACGCCAAACGCCAAGATCACGGCAATAAGTATTCTATGTTGCTTTTCTATTTCCATGACGTTCCCCCTCCTGCAGACATTAATAACTTTGAAATAAGCACTGTCTCTATTTACCCTTTACCATTTACTGGTGGCTGGGCGGGGGCTTTACGTTTTATCGTCTCCGCGATCTCCCCGCAAGTCGCCAGCACCGCGAACCCGTGCCCCAGATTGAGGAGGGTGCCGTCGTGCTGTTCCGCCGAAGCGGTGGCGGTGCCGTCGAGGAGGAAATAGACGGCGAAGTCGTGGGCGAAGGCGGCCCGCGCTGCGGTCTCGCAACAGAGGTGGGTGAGGACGCCGCCGATGACCACCTGCTCCACGCCGCGCCCCTTGAGGATCTGCGCCAGACCGGACTTGAAGAAGGGATCGTAGTATTTCTTGGTGATGAGGATCGCGTCGGAAAGGAACGGGTCGAGGTCCGGGACCAGCCGGGTCTCCGGGTCGCTCTCCTTCATGGCGCTCTTCCACCACTTCGCCATCATGGGGTGGGCGCCAGGGTCGTCGATGTGGCGGGTGAGGACGACGGGCCGGCCCTTCTCCGCGTAGAGGCGGGCCAGACCCAACAGGTTGGGGAGGATGGCCGCACTCGCGGGAACGAAGGCACCGGCCTCGGGATCGCAAAAGTAGCGCTGGAGGTCCACGAGCATCAGGGCCGACTTCTCCGGGACGAAGGGGAGGTCGTCGCGCAGGCGGCGTTTCTCCAGCCAGAACTGGAGCCACTCAGGGGTCAGATAGGACGGGTCGGGCATTGTTAATCCTTCCGGGATGGTGTCTTCATCGTAGGGGCGCAGCATGCTGCGCCCTGAAACCATAAAATGGAAATCGTGTTTGGGCGCAGCATGCTGCGCCCCAAAACCATGGAAAGGGGATTGTATTTTGGGCACAGCGTGCTGTGCCCCTACGAGCATGGAAAGGAGATTTAATCATCGGGGCATTCTCCATCGGTGCGGCCGGTCTGGATGAGGTAATTCACCAGGATCTTCTCATGGTCGAAGGCCAGGGGGCGGGCCTCGTCGAGGGTGAGCCAGGCGGCCTCCTCGGCGTCATCGCCCGCAGCGTGGTCCTCGTGTTCGCACGAGCAGGCGAAGGCGATCCCGACGGTGTGGCCGCGGGGGTCGCGGTGGGGGTCGGAATAGACGCCGACGAGGCGCTCCACGGTCACCGCCAGCCCCGTCTCCTCCAGCATCTCCCGCGCGCACGCCGCCTCCACCGTCTCGCCCACGTCCACGAAGCCGCCCGGCAGGGCCCACCGCCCCTGGAAGGGCGGGTTCCTGCGGCGGATGAGAAGGAACTTCCCCTCGCCGTTGCGGAGGATGCCGTCCACGGTCAGGAGGGGGCAGACCGGCTTCATCGGTTGCTTCCGAAGAAGGCCTTGATCTCCCCCGCGGGGTCGTCGGTGACCAGTTCGCTCACGCTCCTATCATACCAGTCCCGGGGGAAGAATTGGGCGTACTGCGCCTCGGCGAACCGGCGGCAGATGAGGACGATGACGCCGCGGTCCGTCTCCGACCGGATGACGCGCCCGGCCGACTGCACCACGCGGGTCATCCCGGGGACCAGGTAGGCGTAGGCAAAGCCGTCCTCGTGCGTCCGGTCGTAGTAATTCTTCAGGATCTGCTGTTCGAGGGAGACCTGGGGCAGGGCCGGGGAGACGATGAAGACGCCGCGCAGGGCTTCACCGGGATAGTCCACCCCCTCGGCGAACATCCCCCCCGAGACGCCGAAGAGGAAGTGGCTCTTGCGGGACCCCTTGAGGCGCTCCAGCAGGGCCGCGGTCTCCTTCATCGAGTGGCCCGGCTCCTGGACGATGACCGCCTTTCCGCCGCGCGGGTAGTGCCGGAGGGCCGCGTTGAGGAACAGGTAGGAGGGGAAGAGGGCGAGGAAGTTGCCCGGGGCCGCGTTGCCCATTTTATGGAGGAGGGCGGCCAGGTCGGGCACCTGTTCCATCCGCTTGCGATAGGTGGTGTCGAGGTGGGGGTAGACCAGCACCCTGCGGTTCTCCCGCGGGAAAGGGGAGGGGAAGGAGGCGTCCACCGCCTCCTTGGGGAACCCCAGGACCGTCCGGTAGAACCACGGCGGCGTCAGGGTGGCCGACATGGCGATGACGCCGTGGGCGGAGCGGAGGGCCTCGCCCAGGAAGCGGGAGGCGTCGGCGCAGAGGATCTTGACCTGCAGGTCGTCGGCGGTCCGGCGCAGGAGGGTGGTGAACTCACCCCCGCCCAGGCCGAGGACCTTGACGAACCGGTAGTACTCGAAATAGAGCTCCATGAGGACGTCGTTGGGGCGCAGGAGTTCCTTCTCCCGCAGGTAGGTGAAGTAGTCCACGATCTCCGACTCCAGGGCCTCCATCGGCTCCTTGAGGGGGACGGGGTCGGGCTCGATGACCCGCTCGGCCTCGCCGGGGTGCCCGCGGTCGAGGTGGTCGAGGGCGTCCAGGAGGCGGTCGAGGGCGGCGGCCATCCGTCCCCCGGAGGCGGTGGGGACGGCGTCGAGGGCGGCCCGGGCGGCCCGGACCCCGGCGCGGGAGAGGACGGGGGAGTAGTAGCCGCGGCCGCGGTCCACCAGGTTGTGCGCCTCGTCGATGATGAGGACCGAATCGGCCAGGGCGCCGGGCTCCTTGGTGTCCTTGAGCGCCACGGCCGGGTCGAAGATGTAGTTGTAGTCGCACACCACGGCGTCGCTGTGGCGGACCAGTTCGAGCGACACCTCGAAGGGGCACACCTGCGCGGCCCGCCCCGCCGAGAAGACGGCGTCGGGCTCGATGTGGGGGAAGGCGTAGAGGAGTTTGTCGAGGACGCCGGTGGATTCCATCTTGTCGCCGTAGTCCTTGGCGTAGGGGCAGAAATTCTCGTGGCAGAGTTGCTCGGTGTGGGCGCAGATCTTGGACTTGGCCCGCAGTTGGATGGAGCGGAACCCCCCTTCCGTGTTGAGGCGTTTCAGCACCCCCACCGCCATCTCCTGCTGGAGGGTCTTGGCGGTGAGGAAGAACAGTTTGAGGCCGTTGGCGAGGCAGTGACGGAGGGCGGGGTAGAGGGCCGCCACGGTCTTGCCCACGCCGGTGGGGGCGCTGACGAGGAGCGGCTTGCGGTTGCGCAACGCGTCCTCCACCTCCCGCATCATGTCGGCCTGGAAGGGGCGCTCCCCCTCGTGCGGGAAGGGCATCCGCTCCGCGGCCGCGGCCTTCTTCTCCCGCCCCTTGAGGTCCTTGAAATGGGCCCGCAGAAGGCGGCCGAGACGCCCCTCGATCCGCCCCTGCACCGCCGCCGGGTCCACCCGGACGGCGACGGTCTTCTCCTCCCGGCTGGCGATGTCGATGAGGATGAGGCGCGCCTCGACGGGGCGCCCCTCCTGCCGGGAAACGAGGAAGGCGTAGATCTCCGTCTGGAACTTGTAGCGGCCGTAAGCGGCGCTGTCATAGAAGTCGGCCAGGTCGCGCCCGAAGTGGAGCGACTTCACCTCCTCCACCCTCAGCCCCTCGGCCGTGCGCACCAGGCCGTCGATGCGGCCCTGCACGGTGCACCGGTACCCCTCCACATCGAACTCGCCCCGCACCGTCACCTCGGTGCGGTACTCCGGGTGGTGTTCGCGCATCCCCTCGCCGTAGGCGGCATGGACCGACTGCCCCACCCACAGCCGCTCGTACCCCTCGTGGGCGGAAAATCCGATACGGAACCGATCCTCCTGGAGGACCAGGTCGCCCACGGAGCAGGACAGCTCCCGCTTCGTGTCGTCGATGAAGATACTCATGGGGCGGCAGGCCTCCACCCGGCCGCCCGGAAGCCGGAAGGCGGAAGGGGGAAGGCGGCAGTCGGCGGCCGGAAGAGGGACACGGGCTATTCCGTCTTGTCCGGCCAGGGGCAAAGGTCGGCGAGGAAGCACTCCGGGCACTTGGGTTTTCTCGCCATGCAGAGGGTGCGGCCGTGGATGATGAGGAGCGTGGAAATCGCGTACCAGTCCTCCTTCTTGAAGTGTTTCATCAAGTCGGCCTCGACCTTTTCCGCGTCGGTCGCCTCGGACAATCCCAGCCGGCCGGAGAGGCGCAGGACATGGGTGTCCACGATGACGCCGGCCACGACCCCGTGGGCCTGCGTCAGGACGCAGTTGGCCGTCTTGCGCCCCACGCCGGGGAGGGTGAGCATCGCCTCCATCGTTGCGGGGACCTTCCCCCCGAAGCGCTTGACGATGGCCTCGCACGCGCCCCGGATGTTTTTGGCCTTGTTGCGGAAGAAGCCGGTGGTGCGGATGTCCTCCTCCAGCTCCTCCTGCGGGACCGCGAGGTAGTCCGCGGCCTTCTTGTACTTCTTGAAGAGGCCGGGCGTGACCATGTTCACCCGTGCGTCGGTGCACTGGGCCGAAAGGATGGTGGCCACGAGCGACTCGAGGGGGTTCTCGAACTTCAAAAACGGTCCGCTCCACTTGTACTCTTTTTTCAGTCGTTTGAGGATGATCGTCGCGCTCATCGTTTCCCTCCGAAGAATTCTTCGATGGCCTCGGGGGGCCGGCAATTGAGGCAGTCCTTTTTCAGGAGAAGGCCCTTGCCCGCCATGAGTAGGCCCCATCGCATGTCGTCCAGGTGCGCCGCCGAGTGGGCATCGGGATTGATGACGATGGTGACGCCGAGGGCCTGCGCCCGTGGCAGGAGCGACCAGTCCAGGTCGAGGCGGTGGGGGTTGGCGTTGAGCTCCACCGCCTTGCCGTGTTCGGCCGCCGCCTCCAGCACGGCCTCCATGTCGAGGTCGCACCCGTCACGTCCCAGGAGAAGGCGCCCGGTGGGATGGCCGAGGATCTTGAGGGACGGGTGGGCGAGGGCCCGAAGGAGGCGCGCGTTCTGCGCCTCCCGCTTCAGGTTGAAGTGGGAGTGGATGGAGCCCACCACGTAGTCGAGTTCCGCCAGGATTGCGTCGGGATAGTCGAGCGTCCCGTCCGGGTGGATGTCGCTCTCGACGCCGTGGAGGAGGCGGAAGCCGGGATCGGCGGCGTTGAGAACCCGGATGGCCCGCCCCTGTTCTATCAGCCGTTCCGGCTCGAGGCCGCGGGCGTAGCGGGCGGAGCGGCTGTGGTCGGCGATGCCCAGGAAACGCCACTGCCGCGCCTTCGCCGCCGCCCGCATCTCCTCCAGCGTTGAGGCCCCGTCGCTGGCCACGGTGTGGTTGTGGAAACACCCGCACAGGTCCTCCCACGATACGACCTCGCCCAGTCGTCCGGTCCGCGCCAGCTCCACCTCTCCAATTCCTTCGCGCATCTGGGGGGGGATCCACGGCAGGCCCACCGCGGCGTAGAGGGCCTCCTCGGTGGGAGCGTTTTCCGGCAGGGGGCCCAGGGCCCGCACCTGCTCCACATGGGCCGCGCTTCCGGTCAGGAAGAAGTGGTCCACGGCCATCCGCCCGGAAGGGAGGTGGACGCGGACCGGTGTCCCCGTGCCGGGATGGACTGCCGAAAGGATCACCCCATCCTTCGAGAATTTCCATCCCAGCGCCTGTTCGATCCGCTCGGGGGTCGCCATCGGCGCGGCGAGAAATTCCAGGATCTCCACGACCGGCAGACGGCGGCGCAGGCCGCCGGCCTCCAATAGGCCGGGGCTTTTGCGAAGGATCTCCGCGGCGGCCTCCACCGCCTCGTCGAGGAGGAGGCACCCCCGGGTCCGCTCCATCCGTTCCAGTTGCACCCGGAGTTTTTCCTGGGTCTTGGGGCCGAAGCCGGGGAGGTCGACGAGGCGGTTCTCGTAAATGGCGTAGCGCAGTTCGCCGAGGGAGCCGATCTTCAACTCGTCGAAGAGCAGTTTGACCTTCTTCGGCCCCAACCCGGGCACCCCCAGGAGGTCGGGCAGGCCGGGCGGGAATGCGGCCTTCAATTCGTCGAGGAGAGGGTGGCCGGCGTCCGAGGCCAGGGCGGCCACAACCCCCGCCAGCGATTCCCCGATTCCCCGGACCCCGGTCAGGGTCCCGGCGGCGAGGCGCTCGTCGAAATCGGGCAGGGAGGGGACGAGACGGGCCGCGTTGGCGAAGGCGCGCACCTTGAAGGGGTTCTCCCCCTTCACCTCCAGAAGGTCGGCAATCCGTTCCAGGGCCCGCCCGATGGCTTTCTTGTCCATTCGGAACACTTTAGCACGGGGGGGGCGGGACGGCAAGATGGACGGAAGGTGGAAGGCGGAAGGCGGAAGGCGGAAGTCGGAAGGCGGTAGTCCGCAGCCGGTAGACAGTAGCCAGCAGCCGGCGTGGACAAGGCCCCCCTAAAGGGTCCGGTGGATTCAGCCTTCCAACTCTGGGATAATCGTACTCCGGACCATGGAAAACGCCTTCGCCTACCGCTTCCACGCCACCACGCGCGACGCCTGGCAGGCCATGGCCGCGGCCATCGCCGCAGCCCGCCGCTCGATCTTCTGGGAGGTCTACATTTTTCTGGATGACGCCGAGGGACGGCCCTTTGTGGACCTGCTGTGCGAGCGGGCGCGGGCCGGTGTGGAGGTGCGCCTCGTGCTGGATGCCGTGGGCAGTTTCTCTTTCTCACGCAAGGCCGTGGGGCGGCTGGAGGCGGCGGGGGTTTCAGTGGAATTCTTCAACCGCCTCGCCCGGAATCAACGCTCCCTGGTGGAATGGATGCGCGCCGTGTGGCGGCGCAGCCATGGCAAGGTGCTGATCGTGGACGAAGAGCGGGCGTTCCTCGGTGGCGTCAATATTACCAGCGGGGCGGCCGGTTGGCTGGACCTCCAGTTGGAGGTGGGGGGGCCCATGGCCGCGCGCCTGGCCTATGACTTTGCCCGCGGCTTCGTGGCGGCGGGCGGCGACCCGGCGCGGGTGGAGCGTATCCTGCGCCCCTCATTTCCCGGGAGGTCGAGCCAGTGGCAGGAGCGCGTCCGCTTCGTCCTGGGGGTGCCGCGGCGCCTCTCCCGCCGCTCCAAGGTCAAGCGCCTCTTTCATCATGCCCTGGAGCTGGCCAATGAAGATGTGATCATCGCCACCCCCTATCTCGCGCCCGACCGGGGCCTCCTGCGGGGCATCCGGAGGGCTTCGGCCCGCGGCGTCCGGGTCACCCTCCTCCTGCCGAGGCGCACCGACCTGGCCCTGATGCGGTGGGTCAACGCCGTATTCTACCGTCCGGTCCTCCGGTGCGGGGCCGCTCTGGTGCTTCTGCCCCAGATGAACCACGCCAAGGCCGCGGTGGCCGATGACACCTTCGGTATGGTGGGGAGCGCCAACCTCACCCCGCGCTCCTTTCACATCAATCGCGAGGCCGTCCTGGTGTTTGAGGAGGCCCACATGGTGGCCGATCTCAGAGCCATCCTCGAGCGGTGGCGCGCCGAAGGGACGCCTCTGCGGACATCGGACCTGCCGCGGCCATCGCTGTGGACGCGGCTCCGCCGCTGGGCGGTCGAGCGGATCCGGGGGTGGCTGTGATCCACAGCCGGTAGCCGGTAGTCCGTAGCCCGAAGATGGAGCGGGAGCGTAACCCTTGGCGGGCATTTTGGGCGAACTTTGGGTCCAAACCAAAGACGATAAACGAGAGACAAAAAACGAAGAACGAGGCACCAAGAACGAAGAACGGGAACCCCTTCGTGGGAGCCGGCTAAATCAGCGAAGGCCTGGTCGGATCAAGGAAGGGGGGAGGATCGGCCGACTTCAGGCGGGCGAGAATATCCTCCCGGCCGGCTTGCGCCGCCTTCCATTCCGGGACCGCCAATAGCGCCGCCCACAGGAAGCGCACTTCGCTGCCGTTCGTGTAGCGGCGCACCTCGAACCCGGGCCATTCCCGGACCGGAGGGAGGAGCATCAGGTGGCGGGCCCGGGCGTCGGCGGGGATGGCGGGATCGATATCGAGGGCGTTCACCGGCCTCCCCTCGGTCCAATTCCAGCCGGGGTCGGCCATGGCCCGCGCCAGGGCCTGCATGAACCGCACCGAGAAGGCCTCTCCGCTCACCGATTCGGTGTAGGCCAGCACCTCCACGGCGGGAAAGGTGGCCCGCCCGCTGGGCGAGAAAAGGGACAGGTCGCTGAGGCCGTCGGTGGCCAGGGTGTAGTAGTTCCGCCCCTTGAGGGGATTGGGCGGGAAGACGCAAAGGTCCACGAAGGGCGACTCCTCCACCCCCGCGCCGAGGGTGAAGGAGGAACCCATGAACCGCTCGTAGTGGGCCAGGCGCACCTCTTTTCTGGCCTGCATGGTCAGCAGGTCCGAGGCTCCGGAGGAAGACCGCCCTTTGGATGGCTGAAATAGAGATATGCGCATAAGATATGTATAAAGATGATAATGCTTTGGGAGACGAAATAATTCCCCGTTTCCCGGGGTCACGCATGGGCGGCCTGTCGGAAGGCCCGGGACCGGGCCGTCACCTGCATGACGATGAACAGCGTCAATATCGCCCCGACCGTCACGATCAGCCCGGTGTACCCCTCGTAGAAGTGGGAGTAGGAAAACAGGACCAGGTAGACGATCTGGGCCCCGGCGGCTTCCCGGAAGGCGAAGCGGGTCCCCAGCACGAGCCGCAGATAAGTGACCACCAAAAACACCGACACCGCCGCCGCGATGAAGAAGGCCAGATGGAGGTCTAGATGGTCCACCAGGTAGGTGAAGAGGAGGTGGAAGGCGAAGAAGGCGCACCCGAGGAAGAAATGGTGCTCGGCGGACAGCGGCGTCCCCCGCACGTGGGTGAAGATGAAGAGGACGAAGAAGAAGAACAGGAGGCACACGGGGGCGAAGAAGGTGATGCGGGCCGCGAAGGGGCCGGGGTTGGTCCTGCGCGGCATGGCCACGCCGATGCCGGTGCCGGCCATCAGGTTGTCGTAGGCCCACTCCAACCGCCAGCCGCCCCCCCCGGGGGTCTTGACGGTGGGGGAGAGCGATCCGTCGGGGAAATCCACCTCGGTGAAGTCGGTGGTGAGGGCCAGGGAGAAGTCCCTTACGCTGCCCGATTCGGAAGAGGTGTCGAACTTGTACATCCACCGGTCCTGGCCGAAGGAGCGGTAGGCGATCCTCACCTGCGCCTCCTCGCCGGAGGCCAGGGTGAGGGTGCACAGCACCGCCCCGTCGCTCACCTTCACCGGGGCCTCTTGGCCGTCCACTTCGAAGGCGAAGGCGTCGTAGATGCCGTCCCGGTCCGGGAGGGGAAAGCGGACCGTGTGCTCCGCCGGGGCGGGTTCGGCATTGCGGAACGCGTAGGTCCCCTCGAAGTCCACCGTGTAGGTGGCGTACCACAGGAGCCCCTTGCGCCTCTGGTCCAATTCCAGGTCGGCCGCCACCCGTGACGACTCCAGCGCCGCGGTCCCGCACAGCTCCCGCCTGACCGGCTTGGTCACCGTCACCACAGCCCCCGTCTGGGCGTCTTTCTGGCGCGATTCCTCAAGCTCCACCACGGTCCTTCGCCAGGTCACCGCGGGAGGCGACTGCGTCTGGGGATTCCCCCAGAGTTTGCCCACCTTGCCGCGCAGGACCGAATCGGTCTCCTGTGTGCGCACCCACACCGTCCCCCCCAGGACCATCCACGCCGCTGCCACGCACAACCAGACTGCCAGCATCGCCATGAACCGTTTGACCATGGGAACCTCCTTGAATGAATTTTCACGGCCAGCATACGCGGCGGTTGCGGCGAAACGATGGAGGGATTGTGGCGGGAATGTGGCGGTGCTTCGGCGGCGCAGGAACCCGCGGGGATGGTTGGGAGCAAAATCCTCCGGCATGGGTTGCGAGAGTCCCCGGACGGGCCTATAATATTCCATAGCGAAGGAGGCATTATGCGCAATGCAGGGTTCGTTCTGATCTTGGGCCTCGGGCTAATGCTGGCGCCGGGTGTGCAGGGTGCCGACAATCCCGCCCCCCCGGCCTCGCCCGTCAAACTGATCTTCATCCACCACTCCTGCGGCGAGAACTGGCTCACCGACGAGAACGGCGCCCTCGGTCTGGCCCTGATGGAAAACAATTATTTCGTCAGCGACACCAATTACGACTGGGGGCCGGACAATGTGGGCTACACCACCGACATCGGGCACTGGTGGCGCTGGTTCCGCTCCCCCGACAGCCCGACCTTTTTGGAGGCGCTGTTCGCCGAGAGCGGGCAGAACTCGTGGTACACGCGGATGGAGGACGATCCCGGGGGCGGGAACCGGATCGTCATGTTCAAGTCCTGCTTCCCGAACTCCGCTCTGCAGGGGGATCCGGACGATCCCGTACCCGCCATCGAGGACAACCCGCTGAAGGGGATGGATGCCTGGTCGGAATACCACACCGTGGCAAACGCCAAGGGGATCTACATCGATCTGCTGGAGTACTTCAAGACCCGCCAGGACAAGCTGTTCATCTCCGTCACCGCCCCACCGCTCTATGATGCGGCTTATTCATCGAATGCCAGGGCGTTCAACCAGTGGCTGGTCAACGACTGGCTTGTGGGGTACCCGTACGCCAACGTCGCCGTGTACGACTTCTACAATGTGATGACCACGAACGGCGGGACCTCCGACACCAACGACCTGGGGCGCGAGACCGGCAACCACCACCGCTGGTGGAACGGGGGGCTCCAGCACAAGACCGACGGCGACAACGATGGCAATCCCAATGTGTCCGAATATCCCACCGACCCCTGGGGCGACGACCACCCCACCCGAGCCGGCAACCTCAAGGCCACCGGCGAGTTCCCGCAGGTCCTGAATGTCTTCTACAACCGGTGGAAGGGGACCACTGAACGCTCCCACGGGCGCCCCGTCGCGCCGCCTAACTGATATCTGGGGATGATCACCGCAGGTTTTTTTTAAGCTTGTTGTTGGGGCTTGTCGTGCTTCTTGTTTTTTGAAGAGGGCGGAGGATGCTCTCTTTACGTGGCCATTCGATCGCAAATGCAGAAATGCTAATAGCAATGTGGACGGGTGGGAAAAGTGGCTTTTCCGGCCTTCGCGGAAAATCGCACAATTCTATGGTCGAGGGACGAACCTGCTGGGGTAGATCAAACACATTCATGACCTCGTGAAATCTTGTTGGACGGGTGGGGGAACTTGAAACTCGAAACTCGCAACTATGGTTGGGCGGGGGCCTCTGAACTCTCAACTCTGAACTGAGCGGAGCGGCAGAGCCATTACGAATTCCTCCCCCCCAGGCGAGCGGGGAGAGAGGACCAGCGTCCCTCCATGCCGCTCGGCCGCGGCCCGGGCGATGGCCAGCCCCAGGCCGTTGCCGCCCGGGCGCGTCGTGTGGAACCGGCTGAAGATCTTCTCCCGGTCCGCCTCCGGGACGCCGGGTCCGGTGTCGGCGACGGCGATGGCGACCCCGTCCCCTTCCGGGAGCATCGTCACCCGAACGATCCCCCCGCCGTGGGTGAAGTGGACGGCGTTGTCGAGGAGGTTCTCGAGGGCCTTCTCCAGCAGGTCGGGGATGCCCCCGAAGGGGAGCGGTCCCTCCGGGACTTCCACCACCAGCGCGACCCCCTTGGCTTTCGCGGCAGGGGCGAGCCGTTCCGCTGTCTGCCGGACCAGGGCGGCGAGGTCGAAGGTTTCGTGCCCGCCCGCCCCGGGGTCCTCGGCCCGGGCCAGCAGCAACAGACGGTTGAGGAGATCGTTCATCCGGTCGGCGTCCTGACGGATGTTGGCCAGGAACCGAGCCCGCGCTTGTGGGTCGGCATCCTTCAGTTCCTCCAGGATGTCCACCGAGCCGCGGATGGAGGTGAGCGGGGTCTTGAACCGGTGGGCCAGGTCCAGGGCCAGGCGGCGCGTTCCGGCCAGGTGTTCCCGCAGGCGCTCCTTCATCGCCTGGAAAGCGCGGGAGAGGGCCCCGATCTCGCTGTGCCGCCCCAGATCGAGGGAGACGTCCCAATTCCCCGCTGCCACCGCCTCCGAGCGCCGCACCAGGGCCCCGATGGGCTGGGTGACCGACCAGGTCAGAAGGGCCGTCACGATCAAGGCCAGGGCGCCGGTGGCGAGGAAGATCCATCGGGCCAGGGCCTTGAACGACCTCAGGGCATCCATGACGCGGGTGGTGGGTTGGGAGAGGCACACGGCCGCCGCCACGGCGCTCCCGGATCGGACGGGGAGGGCGATGTGGAGGAGCATCCTGCCGCCGCCGGGCTCCAGGCGCGCCTGGGCGCCGTAGCCCCCTTCGAGGGCGGCGCGCACCTCCCGTCCTGCCCAAAAGGCCGGCGGGGCCGGACGCTCGCGATAGGCCGCGGGTTCATCCACTTTCGAGTCGGCGACGAGGAGGCCCCCGGCCGTGATCACGCGGATGCGGGGGACGGACCACCGTTCTTCCATCCGGTCGAACAGGTCCCGCGCCTTCGCGGGATCGAACGGCCGGCCCGGTTCAGGGGCGATGGCCGCCGCGACGGCCCGCCCCTGGTGGATCATCCCATCTTCCAACAACGCGAGGAGGTGCCGCTCGTAGGTGCGGGCGGCGCGCAGGGCGAAGTAGGGGACGGACAGGATGAGAATATTGGCGAAGAGGACGCGCAGCCAGAGGCGGCGGTGGAAGGGGACCACGGCTTACCCGCTCCGAAGCCGGTACCCCATGCCGTAGACGGTTTCGATGGGGTCGGCCTCGGGGCCGTGGGCCTTCAATTTGGCCCGGATCCGCTTGATGTGGGTGTCCACGCTCCGGTCGGAGGCCTCCAGGTCGTCGGGATCGAGGGCGTTGAGCAGGTCCTCGCGGGACAGGAGCGCCTCCGGACGGGAGAGGAGGGCCTTGAGGATGTTGAACTCGGAGGGGGTGAGGCGGAGAGGCGCTCCGTCCCAGGCCGCCCGGAAGGCCCCCGCGTCGAGCGTGAGATTTTTCCAATGATAGCGGGGGCCGGCGGCGGGCGGGGCCGCGTCGAGGTCCACCCGCCTCAGGAGGGCCTTCACCCGGGCCAGCAGTTCCCGCTTGGCGAAGGGCTTGGCCACATAGTCGTCGGCCCCGGTCTCCAGCCCCAGCACCCGGTCCACCTCCTCGTCGCGGCAGGTGAGCATGAGGATGGGGACGGCCGAAGCGGCCCGAAGGCGCCGGCACACCTCCAGGCCGTCCAGGCCGGGGAGGTTGAGGTCAAGGACCACCAGGTCGGCCGGATGGGCCATGAAACGGCGGAGGGCCTCCTCCCCCGAGGCGCAGGCGGCCACGGCGTAGCCCTCTTTATCGAGGGAGAATTCCAGGACCTCGCGGATGTGTGCGTCGTCGTCCACGACGAGGATGGTGCGGGGCACGGGACGATTGTAGCACGCGCATCCCCCCACCCGACCGGCAGCCGGCAGCCGGTAGCCGGTAGACGGGGAGTTTCAGCTTCTATCTGCGGACTACTCTTCCTACTATGCCTTCGCCAGCGCCTGATCGAGGTCGGCGATAACGTCGGCCGGGTCCTCCAGCCCCACGCTCACCCTCAGCATCGCCAGGCCGATGCCCGCCTCGGCCAGTTCGTCGGGCTTGTAGGAGCAGTGGGTCATGGAGGCGGGGTGCTGGATAAGGGTTTCGACGTCGCCGAGGGAGACGGCCAGGGCGCACATTTCCACCGCGTTGGCCACGGCCTTGGCGGCCTCGAAGCCCCCCTTGACGTTGAAGGTGATGAGGGAGCCGGGAAGGAGCATCTGCTTCTTCACCAGGTCGCGGGCGGGAAAGCCGGGCAGGCCGGGGTAGGCGATCGATTCCACCATGGGGTGTCCGGCCAGGTGCTCGGCCACCACCTGGGCGTTGGCGCAGTGGCGGTCCATCCGCAGGGGAAGGGTCTTGATCCCGCGCATGATGAGGAAGGCCTCGAAGGGGCCCAGGGTGGAGCCCGTCATGTCCTTGATCCCCTCCGCGCGCACCTGGTCGATGAACGCCTTCGTCCCCGCGACGAAGCCGGCGATGACGTCGCCGTGGCCGTTGAGGAACTTGGTGGCGGAGTGGATGACGAAGTCCACGCCGAACTCCAGCGGACGCTGGAGGTAGGGGGTGCAAAAGGTGTTGTCCACCCCCACCATGACCTTGTGCCGGTGTCCGATGGCGGCGAGGGCCTCGATATCGTAGACGGCCAGCGTGGGGTTGGCGGGGGATTCGAAATAGAGGAGTTTCGTGTTGGGACGGAAGGCCGCCTCCACGGCTTTCAGGTCGGAGCAGTCCACGAAGGTGGTCTCCACGCCGTATCGGTGCATGCAGTGCTTGAGGAGCGAATAGGTGCACCCGTAGAGGGTCTTGTCGGCCACCACGTGGGTCCCCTGCCCGAGGAGGGTCCAGAACGCCGCGGCGATGGCCCCCATTCCGGAGGAGGCGCACACCGCCGCCTCGGCCCCCTCCATCATCGCCAGTTTCTCCTCGATGACGACATGGTTGGGGTTGCCCAGGCGGGTGTAAATGTACCCCTTCTCCTGGCCGGAGAAGCGGCGCCCCCCCTCCTCGGCGCTCTTGAAGACGAAGGTGGAGGTCTGGTAGATGGGGACATTGAGCGATCCCGTGTGGGGATCGGGGTGGCTTCCGAAGTGGATGATGCGCGTGGCGAGGCGCATTTTGTCGTGCAGGCTCATATTGTCTCCTTCGGGATAATAGTATATAAATGATAGCACAAAGAGGGTGCGGCAGGGCGGCGCGGAGGGCCGAAAGGGGCGGCCCCGTCCTCCTCCGCGAAGAGGTGCGGACCCACCGCCTTCGCGCCATTTCGCCACGCTCTCGGCCCCGGCCGCCCGGATGTCCCCGCCGGTGCCGAAGGGGCCCGACGGGAAGGGGCGCGGGGCGTCATGGGTTACAATATCGCCATGGTGCACACCGTCTTCACCGGTTCGCCGGGGTCTGCCCCGTGCTGAACCGCCTCAAGGCGTTGCTGGCGGGCCCCTCGGGCCCGGAGCCGCCCACGCCCGAATCGCGGGGCCGCCACGCCGTGGCGGCGCTGATGCTGGCCCTGGCGCGCAGCGACGACGATTACTCCTCCGCCGAGCGGGAGGCGGTCCGTCTCATTCTGGAGCGGGACCTGGAGGTGCCCTCGGACGAGGTGGACGGGTTGTTGGCGGAGGCCGATGAGGCCCGGGCCGCGAGTATCGACCTGTGGTCCTTCACCCATTCCGTCCGAGAGGAGTGGAACCGGGAGGAGCGGTTCGGCATCCTGGTGATGCTGTGGCGCGTGGCGCTGGCCGACGGGCGCCTGGCCGGCCGGGAGGACCACCTGATGCACCGCCTGGGGGACCTCCTTGGGTTCTCCCAGCGGGAACTGATCCGGGCGAAACAGGACGCCAAGGGGCCCCGGCCGCGCTGAAAGCCATGCCCTCCCCCCTTCCCAGGAGCCGCGCCGCACTGGCGTGGGCGCTTTACGACTTCGGAAACTCCGCCTTCATCCTCCTCGTTTCGGGCGTGGCCTACCAGGTCTATTTCAAGACGGTCGTCTTCGCCCACGCCCCCGGCCGGGCCGACGCCGCCTGGGGGGGCGCCGTGGCCGGCTCGGTCCTGGGGGCCGCCCTTCTCGCCCCCTTTCTCGGGGCCCTGGCCGACCGCCACGGTCTGCGCAAGCCCCTCTTCACGGCCTTCACCCTCCTCGCGACCGCCGCCACCGCGGCGCTGGGACTGGCGGGGCCGGGACGGGTGGCTTGGGGGATCGGGTGCTTCGTCGCGGCCAATTTCGCCTATACGCTGGCGCTGATGTTCTACGATGCCTACCTCAAGACGCTGGCGCAGGGGGGCGAGGCCGACCGCCTTTCCGGGTTCGGCTGGGGGTTGGGGTTTTTGGGAGGCATCGCCTGCTGGGCCCTGACCCTCCCGCTGTTCTCCGGCGACTCCCCCGCCTTCCGATGGGGATTTCCGGCGGTGGCCCTGTTCTACCTGGCGTTCGCCGCCCCCGCCCTGTTCCTCCTCCCGGCCGACCCTCCACGCGGGCGTGACGGCGTCGCGCGGATGGCGTGGGACGCCCACCGGGAGCTGTGGAGCACCCTGCGCCGCTGGCGGGAGCACCGGCCGGTCTTCACCTTCCTCTTGGGGTTCTGGTGCGTGATGCAGGCGATCTCCACCGTCATCTACTTCACCGCCAACACGCTGGCTTCCGGCTACGGTTTCTCCACCGGGCGCATTCTCCTCTTCACCGTCCTGGTCCAGGCCGTCGGATTTCCATCCACCTGGGGGACGGGGGTCCTGGCCGCGCGCCTGGGACGCAAGCGGGTCCTGCTGGCGACGCTGGCGGCATGGGGCGTCGTGGTGGTCGGGATGGCGCTCCAGCCGTCCCCCGCGGCCCTGGCGGCGCTGGCGGCCCTGCTGGGCCTGGTCATCGGGTCCACCCAGGCGGTGGGGCGTTCCCTCCTCGCATCGCTCGTCGAGGCGGAGCGGGCGGGGGAGTTCTTCGGGCTCAACAGCCTCACGGGGAAGGCCGCGGCCACGGCGGGGGTCCTGCTCTTCGGCGCGGTCTCCTCGGCCACCGGCAGCCAGTCGGCGGCGTGGGCCCTTCTCCTGCCCTTCCTGGCCGCGGGGGCCCTCCTGCTGGCGAGGGTGCAGGAACCCGCCGCCCCTTGACCCCGGCGAATGGGGCGGCTATAATCGCTGGAAGACATCTCTTCTAAGGTCAATGATTGCCATGAATGATGCGAAAAAAAGCGAAGAAAAGCAACTGGGCGATTTCATCCGCGGGCGTCTCCTTTTCGTCGAGAAATTGTGTGAGGAGAAAAAGTTGGACAAGCGCGGGACCATGGACGCCATCCGCGATGAGGCCATGCGCCTGGCCGGGACCCCCGAGCGCAGGGAGTTCCTGGACCACCGGGTGTTCAAGGGGGTCATCCTCTCCACCTCCCTGCTCCCCGACTGGCTGGACAAGGTCCTCCTCGAGGCGATCAGCAACGTCCTGAAGGGGCGCGACGCCACCCTGTTCACCTCCTCCTCGGATGAATCGTGCATCCCCTTCGAGGCGGGCCGGTTCAACGCCCACCGGCAGGCCGACACCGTCTTCAGGATGCTCTACGCCGGGAAGGCCCCCGGGGACTGGCTGACCAAGAGTTTCCGCGTCCTCTACCAGAAATGCTACGGCGACGATGCCCTCAAGGGGCTCAAGATCGAACAGCGGTCGGAGCGCGAGATCCTGATCTCGATGGACAACCGTCACCTGGAAAAGGGAAGCCCCATGGACTGCTCCACCATCCTGGGGTACCTCTACGGTTCGATGGAGAAACTGGGCGCCAAGGGGATCAAGATCAGGCACGTCCGCTGTTCCACCCTCACCGCCTCGCCCCACCCCGTCTGCGATTTCGTCGTCAGCTGGTCCGCCGCATAGCGGCGAACCAGGCTGAAGGCTGAAGGCTGAAGGCGGAAGGCGGAAGGCTGAGGGCGGAAGGGCAGGAAGGCAGCGGGGCAGGAAGGCAGTTAGCAGCTGGTAGCTCGTAGCTGGTAGATAGTAGATGGTAGATGGGGGAGGACAGAAGCGGGAGGGGAGAGACGGGAGAGGAGAGAGGAGAGAGGGGAGACGGAATAGCGAGACGGGTGAGCGCACAGGGGCTAGAAAAGCTAGACAAGCGAGAAAGGCGAGAAATTTTCAGGGGCGTATCGTGATGCGCCTCGTTTACTTTGGAGGGCGATGTCCTTCCTTGTTGCTGTTTAGGATGTCTTCGCTATCTTCAGTCAATGGATGTTTGGGCCACAAGGGCGCACATAATTTATGCGCAGCTATGAAACAAATGCTCAAGATTGCTGTCATTAATGTGAAGCGGATAATCGAAGCTATGGCGTTCGGGATCGGGATATGAGCAATGATCCAAGATGACCCGAGCAGCAACGGAAAGCTTAGTGCATGAAGAACAGCGACTATGAGAGGGAAAAGCAACAATATAATGGCTGCGATAATCAGGCGTTGTTGAATGCCTGAATGCTTAAGATTTTGTTCGTTATTTAATTCTTTGCTTCTAATCCAATGAGTTAGAGCCCATGATAAGTAAAATAGAAATGAAACTGGGAATGAGAGAATTTCATATTTCTGCATTTCTTATCATGTCCCTTCGCTGGGCAGCCCATTTCCGTCCCTTTTCTCCCGTTTCTCTTCCCTAACCCCCATCTACTATCAACCAACTACCATCTACGCTCTCCCGTCTCCCCTCTCTCGTCTCTCCCCCCCCGGCTTCCAGCTTCCGACTTCCGTCTTCCGCTACTTGAACCCCAGGGCCTTCAGCGCCTCTTCCTTGGTGTCGTAGATGGAGGCCTGCTCGCCGGCCTTGGAGTAGGCGGTGCGGATGGACATGCGGGCGAACGGGTCGGAGGCGAAGCGGGCGCAGCCCTTGATGTAGCGGGCCTGCAGGTCCTTGCCTTTGCGGCCGTAGGCGGCGATGGTCTTGGCGTGGATGCGCAGGCCGTTGATGTCGCTCACCAGGTAGAACTTGGGCGGGTGCTTGGCGCACTCCGCCTCGTTGAGGCGGAAGAACTCCTCCACATCCGCCTCCGTTTTGATCTCGAAGAGGTCCTCCGTGAAGAGGATGTTGCGCCGATCGTCGTAGGTGAACTTGATCTCGCCCGGCATGGTCGTCGTCTTCCTATTGGGCGTGAAACTCCCCATCGTCCTGGTCGAGGGAGAGGTGGAGGACCTCCTCGATCCGCTTCAAGTGCTCGAAGTGCTGCAGTTCCTCTTTCGCCAGGCGGGTCCCCATGGCCTTCACCTCTTCGCGCGTCGAGCCTTCGGCGACATCCCCGTAGAATTCGGCCATCCGTTTTTCGAACGCCTTGGCGGCCTTGAGGATCTCCTCCATGGAGCGGTCCTGCAGGGTCTTCTCGTCCACGCCGCCGGGCATGTGGAAGGGCGCCCCCTCGGCCAGTTCCAAAAACGGCTTGACCTCGAAGCCGAGGCGCTTGATTTCCCCCTCCATGGCCTTGACGAACTGGTCCACGTGGCTCGCCTCGAAGGTGACCAGTTCCAAAAACATCATGCGGGCGTCGTCGGCTCCGGCCTGCTCGGCCAGGTGTTCGTACAGGCGGCGGGCCATCACTTCCTTTTCCAGGGCGAACTCGATCGCGGCGCGGGTGTCCATGCTCATGGGAACCTCCTTGGGATAGGCCCGTCTATTGTATCAGAATCGAGGGCGGGAAAGGGGGGGGGCGCTGTGCTATACTCGGTCCGCATTCCCATCCAGACCAAGGAGGTCATCATGAAGAGAATCTGCGTCGGGGCGATCCTTTGCCTCCTGGCGTCCGTGGCGGCGGCCGACCTGGCCGATCTCAAACTCATCGGCGTCCATTGCCCCAAGGGCGGGGCGGTGGTGGAGAAGGCCCTCAGGGAGGTCCCGGGGGTCCTCGAGGTCGGGCTCGACCTCGACAAGGCCCTCGCCGCCGTCCGTTACGATCCCGTCAAGACCAAGCCCGAAGCCCTGGTGGCGGCCGTCAACGCCACCGGATACGAGGCGGAACTGGCCAAGGCCGGGGAGCCCCACCCCTGCCCCGCCACCGGCGACGGCCCCGTGGACCGGTTCCACGCGGTTCTGCACCGGATGCACGAGGGGGTCAATGACGGTGCCTTCGATGCCATCACGGAGAACATGGCCGATATGAAGGTCCGGCGCGACGCCCTGGTGGAGCATTGCAAGGAGGTGGGCGGTGAGATGGCCGATCTGGCCGCGGCCGTTTCCGCCGATGTGGACGCCCTGGAAAATGCGTCACAAGGTGGGGCGGAGAAGGATATCGAGAAGGCCTTCGAGACCCTTCACGACGATTTTTACAAGATCCTGGGCAAGCTGGGGGAGAAGAAGTAGGCAGGCCGCACCCCGCCCCGCTCCCACCCCTTTCCCAACAGGCCGGCCCCGGATACCCGTTCGGGGCCGTCACTTTTTGCGGAAAACGGACCCAAATTGACCCCCCCCCTTCCCTGGTTTATACTTATCGGGCGCCTCCAAACCGAGCAAAGGACCCCCCCCCATGAGCGAACGCGAACCCCGCCCCCCCGACCTCTCCGCCCTCAAGATCGCCGCCTCCGCGCGCGGCCGCCGCAACGGCCGCCGCAACAGGTGGCTGGCCCTGGCCGCCGTCGGCATCGCCCTGCTGGTCATTTTCCTCGGCGCCGGGGCGGCGAAAAACAGGCGCGTTCCGGTGGATGTCGCAGGCGCCCGCGAGGCCGGAGGCGAGCGGGGGCTCTCCGTCCTCACCGCCTCGGGCTACGTCACCCCCCGCGAGCGGGCCACCGTGGCGGCCAAGATCACCGGGCGCGTGGCCGAGATGCTGGTCGAGGAGGGGATGCGGGTGGAGAAGGGACAGGTGCTGGCCCGGCTCGACGACGCCGAAGCCCGCGCCGCCCTGAGGGCCGCCGAGGCCCAACGCGCCGTGGCGGCGGCAGTCCTCGCGGAGATGGAGGTCAACCTCGCCGACGCCGAGCGCACCCTCCGCCGGGTGGAGGACCTCCAACGGAAGGAGGTTGCCGCCGAGCAGGACCTGGACACCGCCCGGGCCGCCGTGGACGCCTTGCGGGCGCGCATCGAACTGACGAAAGAGCAGGTGCGCGCGGCCGAGGCCGGGATCGCCGTTGCGGACGAGAACCTGAACAACTGCGTCGTGCGGGCCCCCTTCGCCGGCATCGCGGTGTCGAAGGACGCCCAGGTGGGCGAGATGGTGAGTCCCATCTCCGCCGGCGGCGGGTTCACCCGCACCGGCATCTCCACCATCGTCAACATGGCCTCGCTCGAGGTGGAGGTGGACGTCAACGAGTCCTACCTCTCCCGCGTTTCCGAGGGCCAGCCCGCCGACGCCGTCCTGGACGCCTACCCCGACTGGCACATCCCGGCGCGGGTGCGCACCATCATCCCCACGGCCGACCGGCAGAAGGCCACGGTCAAGGTGCGCATCGCCTTTGACACGCTGGACCCCCGCATCCTCCCCGACATGGGGGTGAAGGTCTCCTTCCTCGACCCCGCCGCCGCCGGCTCCGGCGGCGCCCGCTGTCTCGTCCCCCTCCAGGCCCTCATGGACGACGGCGGCGAACCGGTCGTCTGGGTGGTCAAGGGCGGCCTGCTGGAGCGCCATCCCGTGACCGCCGGCCGCACGATCGGCCGTGAGGTGGAGATCCTCTCCGGCGCGGAGCCGGGCGACACGGTGGTGATCTCCGCGGCGAAGCCGCTCAAGGCCGGATTGAAGGCGGAGGTCAAGAAGTAGATGGTCCGCGTGGACGGCGGCGGCGACGGCGCCCTCATCCGGGTCCGGGAGGTGGACAAGGTCTACGTCCGCGGCGGGGAGGCCATCCACGTCCTGCAGAACCTCAACCTCGACGTCGAGCGGGGCGAGTTTGTCGCCTTCATGGGCCCGTCGGGCTCGGGTAAGACCACCCTGCTCAACCTCCTCGGCGGCCTGGACGTCCCCACGGAGGGGAGCATCACGGTCGCGGGCGACGAGATCACGGCGATGTCGGGGCGCATCCTGGCCGAGTGGCGCGCCCGGCATGTCGGTTTCATCTTCCAGATGTTCAACCTCATCCCGGTGCTGACCGCCTTCCAGAATGTCGAACTGCCCCTCCTCCTCACGCGCCTTTCCAAACGGGAGCGGCGCGAGCACGTGGAGACGGCCCTCGACCTGGTGGGGCTGGCCGACCGGATGGACCACTACCCGCGCCAATTGTCCGGCGGGCAGGAACAGCGCACCGCCATCGCCCGGGCCATCGTGGCCGACCCCACCTTCCTCCTGTGCGACGAGCCCACCGGCGACCTGGACCGCCACAGCGCCGGTGAGGTGCTGGGGCTCGTCGACCGCCTCGTCCACGAACACGGCAAGACGGTGCTGATGGTCACCCACGACCCCCGCGCCGCCGAAACGGCCCACGTGGTCCTGCACCTGGAGAAGGGGGTGCTGGTGGAGGCGGGGCGGTAGGGCGGGGCGCATGAAGGACCAGTTCAGAGGTCGGAGTTCGGAGTGCGAGGACCTGCGCGCCTTGATCCTGTGGACTTCGGCCTTACGCTCGGGCCCGCAGATTGTTCGAGATGCCCGCTCAGGATGTCGCCCCCGCTCCATCTACGGACTACGGACTGCGGACTACGGTCTACGGACTGCCGTCTGCCGGGAGGGTGGTGGTAGGTGAAGCACCTCCCCCTCCTCTGGGCCAACTTGAAGCGCCGCAAGGCGCGCACCCTCCTCACCCTCGGCTCCTTCGCCGTCGCCCTCTTCCTCTTCGGCGTCCTGGCCGCCATCCAGATCGCCTTCAACCAGGGGATCGAGGTGGCGGGGGTGGACCGCCTCGTCGTCCGTAACCGCACCTCCCTCATCCAGCCCCTGCCCTTCGCCTACCGCCAGCGCATCCTCCAGATCCCCGGCGTGCGCGAGGTCACCTTCGCCACCTGGTTCGGGGGCGTCTACCAGGAGGAGCGCAACTTCTTCCCCCAGTTCGCCATCGACACCCCCACCTGGCGGGAGGTGTACCCCGAGTTCGTGGTCCCCCCGGAGCAGTGGGAGGCGTTCGTTAAGGACCGCGAGGGATGCGTTGTGGGGGAGGGGACGGCGCGGAAATACGGGTTCAAAGTGGGCGACCGCGTCCCCATCATGGGGACCGTCTGGTCGGGGCTGTGGGAGTTCACCGTCCACGGCATCTACACGGGGAAGCGGCAGGAGGACGATGTCTCGCAGTTCTGGTTCCATTATTCCTATCTCGACGAGCGGCGCCCGTTCTGGAAAGGGCTGGTGGGGTGGTATGTCGCCAAGGTGGCCGACCCCGACCGGGCGGTGCTGGTGGCCCGGGCCATCGACGAGCGGTTCGCCAACTCCCCCTACGAAACCTCGGCCGAGACCGAAAAGGCCTTCGCCGCCGGGTTCGTCAAGCAGGTGGGGGACATCCAGACGCTGATCCTCTCCATCGGCGCCGTGGTCTTTTTCACCCTCCTCCTCGTCACCGGCAACACGATGGCGATGTCGGTCAAGGAGCGCACCGGGGAGATCGCCATCCTCAAGTCCATCGGGTTCTCCGATGTCACGGTCCTGGGGCTCGTCCTGGCGGAGGGGCTCCTCGTGGCGACGATCGGGGGCGGCCTCGGCGTGGCCGGGGCCAAGGCCTTCACCCTCCGCGGCGACCCCACGGGGGGGATGCTGCCGCTGTTCTATTTCCCGCCGCTGGACATGGTCAAGGGGATGCTCCTGGCCCTCGGCATCGGGACGGCCTCGGCGATCTGGCCGGCGGTGTACGCGATGCGCCTGCGCGTGGTGGACGCGCTGAGGAGGGCGTAACCCGATGGTGCCGGTCATTTACAACCTCCGTTCCATCCGCGTCCGCTGGGGCTCCACGGCCGTGGCGGTGGCCGGCATCGCCGGGGTGGTGGCGGTGTTCGTGGCCATGCTCTCGATGGCCAATGGGTTCCGCGCCACCCTCGTCCTCTCGGGGAGCGAGCGCAACGCCATGGTTCTGCGCGGGGGCGCCAGCGCGGAGATGGAGAGCGTCCTGTACCTGGAGCACGTGAAGATCATCCAGGACGCCCCCGGCGTGGAGAAGCGGGCCGACGGCCGCCCCCTGGTTTCGCCCGAGGCGGTGGTGGTGGCCGCCCTCCACCACCGTTCCTCGGACTCCGACGCCCTGGCCCAGATCCGCGGCGTCACCCCCATCGCCCTCGATGTCCACCCCGCGGTCCGCGTCGTCCGCGGCCGGTTCTTCGAACCCGGCCAGGCCGAGCTTGTCGTGGGGCGCAACGCCGCCTCCATGTACACGGGTCTCGACCTCGGGGCCGAGGTGAAACTGGGCGGGCGCACCTGGCGCGTCGTGGGGCACATGGACAGCGGCGGCAGCGCCTTCGACTCCGAGGTGTGGGCCGACGCCTCCCTCCTTCTGCAGACCTACCAGCGCCCCACCTGGGTCTTCTCCTCCGCCTCCGTCCGCCTGCAGAGCGCGGAGGCCCTGGGTGACTTCCGGCGCGCCCTGGAGGGGGACCCGCGGCTGACGGTGGCGGTCACCCGCGAGACCGACTACTACGCCAAGCAGAGCCGCGCCGTGGCCACCATGATCACGGTGCTGGGCTACCTTGTCGCCTTCGTCATGGGGGTGGGGGCGGTGTTCGGGGCGCTCAACACGATGTACAGCGCCATCGCCGCCCGCACCCGCGAGATCGCCACCCTGCGGGCGCTGGGGTTCACGGGGGGTGAGGTGATGCTCTCGATGGTGGTGGAATCGCTCGTCATCGCCGCCATCGGAGGCGTCCTGGGGTGCATCCTGGTCCAGCCCGTCAACGGCTTCACCACCTCCACCATCAACTGGCAGACCTTCAGTCAATTGGCCTTCGCCTTCCGCATCACGCCGGGGCTGATGGTCCACGGGATGCTCTTCGCCCTTTTCATGGGGGCCGTCGGAGGGTTCCTGCCCGCCCTCCGCGCCGCCCGCCTCCCCGTCGCCGGCGCCCTGCGCGAGCTGTGAAAGGTTTCGGGTCCATGACCACAAGCCGCCGCCGTCCCCACCAGGCGGGGACCTCCTGTCGCCCGTCATGGGATTGGGTCCCGGCGGAGGGGGCGGTGAAACCCCGGAACCCTCACCCTGCGGGACTGATGGGGGGTGTTGCACGCAGGCCCATGCGCGGGCTCAAGGAGATCCGGCTACGGCTCGCAGACCAATTCGGCTTTCAGCGTCCCCAAAGGGATGGAGAAATCGATGCGCAGGGGGACATTGAAGGGCGCGGGGCCGAACCAGAGGGTCATGCTCCCCTTTTTCTTCCGGCTTCCCTCCTCCGACACCATCCGGGGGACCACTTTGCGGGCGAGGCGGGACAGGCCGTTGACGGTGATCTGCTGTTTCCCGGCCTCCTCGAAGGCGAGCCGGTAGAACTTGCCGCGGTCGTAGGCCCTCGGCGGGGCGCGGAGGGAGGCCGGATCGAGGCGGAGGAGGTGGATGAAGGAGAGGGTGTCCACACAGGGGCCCCCCAGGGGGCGGAAATGCCCGTAGAAATACCATCCCCATTCGGGGTCGAACAGGGTCTCCTCCGATTTGTCGGGCTTCTTGGCCCTGCGCGTCTCTTTCCGGAAATAGATGGTTTGGAAGTCGCTCTTCCGGACCAGGGAGAAGAGGTCTTCCTGGATCGGATAGATCTTCGCCCCGCTCCCCTCGGTGCGGGAGGCGAGGGAGAACCGCCAGTGCTCGCCGGCGTCCTCCACCGCGAGGCTCATCCGCCCCACGTGCATCCCCATCCAGGTGAGGTTGTACTCCAGCCGCTCCCCTCCGGCGAAGGGGGCCGTTGCTGCGGCGGCCAACAGAATGGAGACGATCAAGCCTCTCTCCTGCGGAAGGACCGGGTTTCAGGTTTCAGGTTCCGGGTTTCAGGTCGCGCGCCCTCGCCCCGGGCGGGTGGAACGATGAACTTGAAACTTGAAGCTTGAAACGCCCGCCTGTTCACAACGCCTCCACAAACTGCGCCATGGTCTGGGGATCGGGCGGGACGCGGTCGAAGACGAGGTGGGGGGAAAAGCGGGGGCCGTTGCGCCAGGAGGGGAGGTGGGTGAACCGGGAGATGGTGGGGATCCCAAGGGCGTCGGCCAGATGGAGGAACCCCGTGTCGGGGGCCGCGAGAAGGGCGGAGCGGGCCAGAAGAAAGGCAGTCTCCCTCACGCCGAAGGGGGGCGCGGTGCGGCAGCCCAAAACCGCCACGGCCTCGCGGGCCAGGGCCTCCTGCCCGGGCCCCGAGGAGAGGACGGGTTCCCACCCCCGGGCCCTCATTGGGGGGAGGAGCGCTTGCAGGGGCTCGAGGGGGAAGTCCTTGTCGCGGCGGCTGGAGAAGGGGTGCAGGAGAGCGGGGCGCCGCCCCTCCAGCGACTGCAGGAAGGCCGCGGCCCGCCCCTGGGGGTCGGCCGCCACAGGGGCGAGGGAGTATCCTTCCAACGGAACGGGCGCCACCCCCGCCAGGGCCGCCAGGGACAGGTTCTTGTCGATGATATGGGTCCGGGGGGGAGGGGATGTGTGCCGGTGGTAGGCCAGGGCGGCCAGCGGCTCGCGGCACGAGCCCAGCCCGAACCCGCAGCGGAGGCAGGCGCCGGAGCGGAAGGCGATGAGGGCGCTCTTATAGAGTCCCTGGGCGTCGAGGATGGCATCCAGCCCCTCGGCCCGGAGGAGCGCCGCGGCGGCGCCCGGCCCTTCGGGGAGGACCAGGACACGGTCGAGGAACGGCAGGCCGCGCGTCCAGGCGGCGTTGCGCTCCGTGGTGGCCAGGAGGATCTCGGTTTCCGGCAGGCCCCGTTTCAGGACGAAGCAGAGCGGAAGGGCGTGGACCACGTCCCCGAAGGCGGTGAGCCGCAGGACGGCGAGCTTCAAGGCCTGCGCCCCACAGCCCGCAGCCGGCAGCCGGCAGTTGGCAGCTCGCAGCTCGCAGTCCGTGCTTCGATGCATTGGTTCCTTCTCACCTCTCACCATTCACGTCTCACCGGCCCGGGGACCGGGACGGACTGCGGAGCTTCCCCAGCAAGGTCGTCGTGGAGTGGTCCTTGGGATCGCCCACGATGGCCACGCGCCCGCCCAAGCGCTCCACGAGTTCCCGCTCGGGGACGCTCTCGGCCGTGTAGTCGGTCCCTTTGCACTGGACGTCGGGGCGGAGGGCCTCGATGACGGCCAGGGGCTGGCGGCCGGAGAAGGGGACGAGGTGGTCCACGCACTCCAGGGCGGCCAGGATCTCCAACCGCTCCTCCAGCGGCATCAGGGGCCGTCCGTCCCCCTTGAGAAGGCGGACGGAGGCGTCGTCGTTGACCCCCACCACCAGGAGGTGGGCCTCCCGCGCGGCGGCCTCGAGGTAGCGGATGTGCCCCACGTGGAGGAGGTCGAAGCACCCGTTGGCGAAGGCGATGGTGCGTCCCTCGCGGCCGGCGCGCTCCCGCAGGGCGGGGAGGTCGGCGGCGGCGGCGACCTTAGAGGGCCGTTTCGATCTCATGCCGCAGTTCCTCCACGGACACCGTCGCGGTGCCCAGTTTGCGCACCTTCAAGGCGCCGGCGATGTTGGCCAGGAAGGCGGCGCGGTCCGTCGGGAACCCGGAGGCCAGGCCCAGGGCGAAGGCGGCCAGGACCGTGTCGCCCGCTCCCGTCGTGTCGGCCACCTCGCCGCCGCCGTGGGCCGCCATGGCGCGGGGGGGGCGGCGCGGCTCCATCAGGAGGACGCCCCGCGATCCGCGCGTCATCAGCAGGGCCCCCGCCTTCAGCGAGCGCAGGATCTTCCGCCCGGCGGCCTCGGCGTCGGCGTCGGAGGCGATGGGGAGGCCGGCGGCGGCCGCCGCCTCCTCCTCGTTGGGCGTCACGGCCGCCACGCCGGGGAACTCCGGGAGGCGGAACCGGCTGTCCACCACGACGGGCATGGGGACGCGGGCCCGGGCCAGCGCCGCGGGGTCCACCGTGCGGTAGCCGTAGTCGGAGACCACCAGGGCGCCGGCCCTCAACGCCCCGTCGGGGACGATCCGCACCCCCTCCGGGAGGGGCTCCTCGCGGTCGAAGCGGACCACCTGCTGCTTGACGCCCGTTTCAGGGCCCGCCAGGACGCGGGTCTTGGAGACGGTGCGGTATCCCCGGATCCGCTGGATGTGTCGGACGGAGATCCTCCGCTGTCGGAAGCACTCCAGGAGGCGGTCGCCGTCCTCGTCCGCCCCCACCGCGCCGACGGGGATGGGCTCCCCCCCCATGGCCTTCAGATTCATGACGGCGTTGCCCCCGCCGCCCGGGACCCACCACTCCCGGCGGAGGCCCAGGATCAGGACCGGGGCCTCGCGCGACACCCGCTTGGGAGCGCCCCAGAGGTAGCGGTCCACCCCCAGGTCGGCCCACACCAGGACGCGGCGGCCCGCGAAGGCGCGGAGCATCTCCAGCAGTTCCGCCTTCCGCGGCGGTTTTGGCTCACGCGATGATCTCATGGCGTTCACGGGCTCCTCCTTCCATCGGCTGGATCGTCCACTCCGGCGCCAGGGAGGCCAGCGCGCTCCGCCAGGCGTCGGAGCCGAGTTCCCGGGCCACCTCGGGGTGGCAACGCACGACCACCGACCTCCCGACGGACCCGGCCAGGACGCCGGCGGCGTGGTCGAAGATCTCCTGGCAGATATAGGCCGCCGACTTGACCCGCCCCGCCCCGCCGCAGCAGGGGCATTTCCGCAGGGCCGTCTGCTCCGGGGAGCCGTAGAGGCGCTTGCGGGTGATCTGGACCACCCCGAAAGCCGAGATCTCCTCCACGCGCGAGCGGGAACGATCCCGCCTCATCTCCGCCCGGAGGGTCTCCATCAGTTCGCGCCTCATCCGTTCCGGCCCCATGTCGATGAAATCGATGACGATGATGCCGCCCAGGTCCCTGAGACGGATCTGGCGCACCACCTCCTTCACCGCCTGGAGGTTGATCTTGAGGGCGGTCTCGTTGATGTCGCGCTTCCCCACGTATTTGCCGCTGTTGACGTCGATGGCCGTCAGGGCCTCGGTGGGGTTCACCACCAGGGTCCCCCCGCTGCGCAGCCACACCGTGCTGCCGAGGGCGCGGTCCAGGTCCTTCTGGAGCCCGAGGTCCTCGAGCAGGGGGGCGGCCCTCTCGTACAGCCGCAGGCGCCGGCGGAGGTCGTGCGGCGGATCCTCCAGGAAGGCCGCGATGCGGGCGTGGGCCTCGGGGGAATCCACGGTGATGGACCGCACCTCCGTCCCCAGCAGGTCGCGCAGGACCCTCAGGTAGAGGGGGGGCTCCTCCTCGAGGCAGGCGGGGGCGGGGCGGGTGTCGTTCTGGCGGAGGATGGCCTGCCAGCGCCGAAGGAGGGCGTCGCGCTCCAGCCCCAGCGCTTCGGGGGGGAGTCCCTGGGCGGCGGTGCGGACGATGAATCCGCCCGCGGGGGGCGGCCCGAAGGATTCCATGGCCTCTCTCAGCCGGTGCCGCTCCTCCCCGTCTTCGATGCGCCGGGAAATGCCCGAGAAATCGTTGAAGGGGAGGTAGACGAGGGTGCGGCCCGCCAGGGTCACCATGGTGGTGACGCGGGCCCCTTTGGCGTCCCGCATGCCCCGGCGCACCCGCACCAGGACGGTCTGCCCCTCCCTCAGCATCTCGTCGATGCCGGTCCGACGGGAGGCGGGGGACGCGCCGGCGACCCCGAAGAGGTCGGCGAACTCCTGCCATTCGTCGAGGATGTCGCGCTTGAGGAGGAAGGCGTTCCTCTCCAGGCCGATGTCCACGAAGGCGGCCTCCATCCCCGGGAGGACTTTCCGGACGATCCCCTTATAGATGTTGCCCACGAGGGAAGGGGCGGCCTTCGGCTCCACGGTGAACTCCTGGGGCTGGTCGTCCTCCAGCAGGACCACCCGGTCGAGCAGGCCACGCGCGGCGACGACAAGGTCAACTTTCATACTGGCCGTACCGCCGGGCGGCGAGGGAGTTCAGCAGTCCCGCCGAAAACCAGCACGCCGTCAGGAAAGAGCCTCCATAGGAGAGGAAGGGCAGGGGGATCCCCGTGATGGGGACGAGGGCCAGAACCATCGCGATATTGTACATCACATGGAACGAAAAGAACCCCGCCAGCATGTAGGCCAGCATCCGGGCGTCCGGCTCCGGGGAGGCGCGCCCCGCCGCGGTCATCCGCAGGATCAGGAGGGCGAAGAGCCCGAGGACGAAGGCGGCCCCGAGAAAACCGCGCCGCTCCGCCAGGGTGGCGAAAATGAAGTCGGTGTGCTGGGCCGGGAGAAACCTCAGTTGGGTCTGCGTGGAGAGCGCCATCCCTTTCCCGGTCAGGCGGCCGGAGCCCACGGCGATGAGGGATTGCTTGGCCTGATACCCGGAGTGGGAGGTGGCGTAGGAGGGAAAGAGGAAGGTGAGGATGCGCTGCTTCTGGTAGGGCTTGAAGAGGAAGAGCCAGGCGAACAGGAACAGGAAGGCGGCCAGAAGCGCCACCGTGACCACCATCCGGAGGGAGATCCTCTGGAAATACAGGGTCACGGCCAGGACGGTTCCCAGGGCCACCGCGGTCCCCAGGTCCGGCTGGGCGAGGACCAATCCCAGGGGGACGATGCCGAGCAGAAGGATCTTGACGAGCTTCGCGGGGGGGCGCATGTAGAGCTCCGCCAGGGCCAGGGCGAGGACCGGCTTCATCCACTCCGCCGGCTGGAGGTGGACCGGTCCCAGGACCAGCCACGCGCGGCTCCCGGCGATGACCGGGGCGAAGAAGAGGGTGGCCAGGAGCAGGAGGACGAAGAGGCCGTACAGGGGACGGGAGAAACGGACGAAGAGGCCGTGCCCGAGGAGGGAGACGGCCGTGAACAGGGCGATCCCGGCGGCCGTGAAGACCGCCTGGGCGGGGAGCGCCCGGGGCGCCGTGACGGCGATGAGGTACAGCCCGGCGGCGTTGAGGAGGAGAGGCGCGAGGAAAAAGACCGGGTCCCAGTGCCGGAGGCGGGCGGAGCGCCCGAAGACGGGGCCGGTGGTGCGCCGGCTCATGCCGGTCCCCGAGTGCCGGTTTCAGGTTTCAGGTTCCAGGTTTTGAAACTTGAAACTTGAAACTTGAAACTTGGAACTGGTGGATGAGGGTGGGGGTTCATTGGAGCGCCTCCCGCATCAGCGCCGCGGCCAGGGGGGCGGCGGCGACGGAGCCGTGGCCGGCATGCTCGCGCAGGACCACGCACGCCACGCGGGGGTCCTCCCGCGGCGCGAACCCGGCAAACCACGCGTGTTCCTTGGTGTAGGGTCTCCCCTCGACCTCGGACATCACCTGGGATGTGCCGGTCTTGCCCGCGATGGTGGGGACCCCCTCCACGCGGTGGGCCGTTCCCCGGGGATCGGCCACGACCTCCCCCAGCGCCTCGCGGAGGAAAGCCAGGGTGACGGCGGAAACCTCGACGCGCTGCCGGCGCGGCTCCCCCTCCCGGGCGAGCCGGGGGACGGGAAGGGTGCCGCCGTTGGCGATGGCGGCGTAGACCTGGCATATCTTCATGGCGGTTGTGAGGACGGGTCCCTGGCCGATGGCCACCGAGACCGTCTCTCCCGGATACCACGGCACCCCCCTCACGCGCTGGCTCCAGGCCTCCGACGGGATCAGGCCGGTCTTTTCAAAGGGAAGGTCGACCCCCGTCCGGGCTTCCATCCCGAACCGGGCCGCCCACGCATGGATGCGGTCCACCCCGAGGGCGAGCCCCAGCTGGTAGAAATAGACGTCGCAGGAAACCGTGAGGGCCCGCTTCATGTCCACCCCTCCGTGTCCTCCCCGGTTCCAGCACCTAAAGGCCCTGTTCCCGAATTGAAAATGGCCCGGGCAAAAGACCCCACGCGAGGGTCCCCACACGCCCTCCTCCAGGGCGGCCGCGGCAAGGACCACCTTAAACACCGATCCGGGGGCGTAGGTTCCCTGGGAGACCCGGTCCAGCATAGGCTTGCGGGGGTCGGCGAACACCTGGCGCCAGACGGCCTGGGCCGGGCCCGAGGTGGGGAGGACGGCGGGATATCCCGGGGAGGAGTAATAGCAGAGCACCTCGCCGGAGTGGATGTCCATCACCACCGCCGCCCCCGAGTCTGTCCCGAAGCCGTCCCGGGCCATCAGGTGAAGGGCGGTCCGCAGTCCGGTGCGGAGGGGGGTCCCGTCCCGCGCCGGGCGGACCAGGTAGCGGGCCACTTTCCGTTCATGGCTGTCCACGACCACCGCCCACCGCCCATCCTCGCCCCGCAGGTGTTTCTCGTAAGTCCGCTCCAGCCCGGCCTTGCCCACCCAGTCCCCGACCTGCGCCCCGACGGCCCACTGGTCCTCAGGGGAGAGTTCGGCGATGTAGCCGAGGGCGTGGGAAAAGAGCTCCCCGTAGGGATAGATCCGCCGCATCGGCTTGCTCACCGCCAATGCGGGGAAGCGGACCCGTTCCAATTCCATCAGGGGCACTTCGGTCTCCTCAAGGTCGGAGAGGATGATGTGGGGGATATAGGGGGGGGTGTGGGCCATCTGCCGCCAGCGGGCCTCCACCTCGTCCCGCCGATAGGGCAGAATCTCGCCCAGCCGTCGCTTCAATTCCTCCGGATCTCCCATCTCCTCGCGATAGACGACGAGGTCGGTGGCGGTGTGGTTGCTGGCCAGCATGGCCCCTTCGGCGGACCAGATGGTGCCCCGCGGCGCCGGGATGGACACATAGCGGAAATGGTTGCGCAGGGCCATCTGGTCGTACTCGGCCCCGTGGCGCACCTGGATGGAGAACAGCCGCAGGAGGAGCACGGCGAACCCCAGGATGACCCCCGCCTCAAACAGGGTTTCTTTCTTCATGGCGGATCCCCAGGGCCGCCACCGTCAGGGAGGAGAGGAGGGCGGACGGGATCATCGGGAGGCCCAGGGAAAGGCGAAGCCCCAGGGCCAGGTTGAGGGCGTGAAGGAGCCCCTCGTTGAAGCCGAACAACAAGAGGGCGAGGAGGAACAAATGATGGCGCCGGGTGATCATGAGATGCCGGCTGGCGCGGAAGGCCAGATAGGCGGTGAGGGTCAGCGCCGCCCCCTGCAGGCCCATGGGCAGGCCGCAAAGCCAGTCCCCGGTGAGCCCCACCAGGGCCGCCAGCCAGAGCGCGTGCGAGCCCCGGAGGGTGACGGCGGCGTGGACGGCCGCGATGAACAGGGGGTCCGCCACGACGGCGTCGTTCAGCAGACCGAACTGGACCCGGACCGCCAGAAGGCAGACGGCGGCGACCACCCAGGCGCGCCCCATGCTTAGGTCTCCCCTTTCACCAGGGTCAGCCAGTGGAGCGCCGTCAGGTCGGCCCCGGGGCGAAGGCGCACCTTGGTGCGTTCCTCCTCCACCTCCACCTCCACCGCCGTCCCGACGGGAAGGCCCTGATGGTACTGCAGATCCCAGCAATCGGTGACGAAGGCGTCCCCCGCGAGGACATCGGCGTAGGGAGGAAGGTACTTCAGGTCGAGAAATCCCGTCCCGTCCCCCCGGGCCACGGCGTGGGTCCCGCTCCGCAGGTCCACCACCGACACGACGCTGTCGGGATGGACGAGGGGCCGGACGGTGGCGCTGAGGGGGCCCACGGCGATGACCCGCCCGACCACTCCTCCCGGCGCGAGGGCCACCTGGCCCGCCCGGACCCCCCGCCCCGAACCGGCGTCGATCAGCACCTCCGAAAAGTAGCTGGCGCTTCGCCGCCGGACGATGGCGACGCGGAGCCCCCCCTCGGCGGAGGGGTCGAACCCCTCCGCCATCCGGCGGAACTCCCTCAGATAGAGGGTCTCCAGCCGGAGTCGGTCGTTCTCTAACCGGGTCCAAAACAGGCGGTTGCGCAGTTCCCGGTTCTCCCGCTCGGCCAGCCGAAGGGCGTCCAGCCGGTCCCGGAGGCCCGACAGGGACTCGAAGACGCGGTGGACCATGATCACCGGCGGTGACAGCACGGTGGAGAACCCCCGGACCCAGAGGTCCGCTTTGTTCTGAAAGGAGAGCAGGACCAGGTTGAGCAGGACCAGCACGACGAGATGGAACTCGAGGCCGCGCTTTACCCGCATGGCCCATCCCCTCGGAAACGCGGGTTAGGAGATGGCAATGCGCTTGAGGAGGTCGAAGTCGGTGAGCATCCGGCCGCTCCCCAGGGCGACGCAGGCCATGGGGTTCTCGGCGATGCAGACGGGGAGGCCGGTCTCCTCCCGCAGGCGCTGGTCGAAGTTCTTGAGCAGGGATCCACCCCCGCACACGACGATCCCCTTGTCCATGATGTCGGCGGAAAGTTCGGGGGGCGTCCGCTCCAGGGCGACCCGGACGGTCTCCACGATGGCGGCCACCGTTTCGGCGAGCGCCTCGCGGATCTCCTCGTCGGTGACGGTGATGGTCTTGGGGATCCCCTCCACCAGGTCCCGCCCCTTGATCTCCATGGTGAGGGGCTGGCTGAGGGGGTAGGCGGAGCCGATCTCCATCTTCACCTGCTCCGAGGTGCGCTCGCCGATGAGGAGGTTGTACTTTTTCTTGATGTAGCCGATGATGGCCTCGTCCATTTCGTTGCCGGCGATCCGGATGGAGCGGGAGAAGACGGTCCCCGCGAGGGAGAGGACGGCGACGTCGGTGGTCCCGCCCCCGATGTCCACGACCATGTTGCCGCAGGCCTCGGTGATGGGGAGTCCGGCCCCGATGGCGGCCGCCATGGCCTGTTCGATGAGGACCACGTCGGAGGCCCCGGCCCTCAGGGCGGAGTCCTTCACGGCGCGCTTTTCCACCTGGGTGATCTCCGACGGGACCGAGATGACGATGCGGGGCCGGACCAGGTAGGTGCGGGAGTGCACCTTCCGGATGAAGTAATTGAGCATCTGCTCCGTCACTTCGAAGTCCGCGATGACCCCGTCCTTCATGGGGCGGATGGCGATGATGTTCCCGGGGGTGCGCCCCAGCATCTCCTTGGCTTCCGCCCCCACCGCCTCCACCCGGCCCGTCAGCGTGTTCTTGGCGACGATGGAGGGCTCGTGGAGGACGATGTTCCGGCCCCGGGCGTAGACCATGGTGGTGGCCGTGCCGAGGTCGATGGCCAGGTCGTTGGAGAAGAAGCGGAAGAGGGAGGACCACATAGGCGTCAATAATCCCTTACGGTGATCAAGATTTTTTCGATGGTTTCGTTGCCGAAGGGGTCCACCGCCTTGACGATCACCTGGTTGACCCCCACCTGCTTGAGGGTGATGTTGGCGTAGAAACTGCCGTCCTCGTTGGTGTAGGCCTGCTCGCCGTCGATGGTGACGATGGCCCCCGGCTCCGTGACCCCCCGGATGATGCAGGCGTTGCTCGTGGGGTTCCCGGGGGTGACCTTCAACGGGGGCGGGGTCTTGTCGAGGCGGGCCGCCTCCCCGGGCGGGACGACCCGGAACTTGCAGGGATTGGGCGTGCTCCAGGGCCCCTGGTTCCCCTTGGCGTCCACCGCCGCGACCCGCCAGTAGTAGTCGGCCGGCGCGGGCACCTTCACGGTGAGGATGGTGTTGTTCTTCTTCTTCTCCTGGAACTCCACGAAGAAGGCGGATCCGGAAACCTGGACGATGTAGTGGACCGCGCCGACCAGTTTCTCCCATTGGAGCTTGACCATGAGATTGGCCTGGTAGGCGAAGGTTTTGTTGTTCACGGGCTCCATCAGCCGCGGTCCGGGGAGGACCTGGTCCACCTCCACGGGGCGGCCCTTGGCGATCTTGGCCTTCTGGAGATTGCCGAGGTCGAAGGTCTGGCCGTCCTTGGTGTCGACGGTGGCGGACCCGCGGGCGGTGAGGAATTCCGTCTGCCGGTCGGTGACGGAGACGAAGGCCTCCGAATTGATGTCCACGGTGGCGTTGGCGGCGATGGTCTGGATCTGGGCCTTCCCGCCGCTGGGCGTGATGACGTTGGCGGAACCGTAGATGATGCTCACCTTGTGCTGGCGCATGCCCCCCACGCCGCTGGCGGGGAGAGCCACTTCGTGGAGGGAGTTGGGGGGGAGGAAGATGATGACGCCCGTGCTGTCGGTGATGAGGCGGGCCGAGCCCCCGGACCCCGTCTTGATGAAGTCGCCGGCGAAAAGGGGCATGCGGGGCTTGGCATCCTCCCACACCCCCTGCTCCTTGCGCTGGATCTGCACCTTCCCCTCGAGATCCAGGATCTCCTCGACCCCCTTGCCCTTGCCGGCCTGGCCGCTGGCGAGGGTTTCCTGCGCCAGCTGGGCCGTCTGGGAGGCCGCGGAGATGGTCTTGGCGTAGTCCTTGGCGGCGAAGGCCCTCTGGGCCTCCTTCATCATCTCCTGCAACTGGATGTAGACCGGCTTGAGGGAGGTGAAGTCGGGGAGTTTGGGGATCTGCTCCACCAGCCGGTCGGCCTCCTTCAGGCGGCTCTGGGCCCGGGACTTCTCGGAACTGAGGTGCGTAAAAACCACGTATCCCAGCCCTCCCGCCACCAATCCGATCAGGAGGATCAACCCGATCTTTTTAAGGGTGGCGACCTGGATCAGGTACCAATCCAGGTCTTCGCCGAACCGACGGGGGGGTTTCGCCACGGAAAAACCGCTATTTGACCGTTCCGGTAAGGGGGACTTCCATGACCTTGAACTCCTCGGCGGCGGCGTTGGTCGTGACGACCACCTTGCCGCTGAAGTCCCCTTTGGGCGGGGTTTGGGCGAATTTGAGGATGAGGTTGTATTCCTCCCCCTGGACCACCACCTCCCGCGTCACGGCGATGAAGGGGACGGTGCTTTTGACCTCCGTCAGTTCGAACTTGCCCGATTTCGTGTTGTCGCGGATCTTCAACATCCGCTGGAAATCGGGGGCCGCCTCGACGGTCCCCAGTTCCATGCGCGGGGGGGAGGCCATGATGTCGGGCCGCACCAATCCCATGATCTTGACCTTGACGGCGGGCATCTTGGCGCTGGTGGTGTGGATGGTGCCCGATTCGTTGACCATCCCCACGGGGGCATCGGGGCCGATCACGGCAATGACCTCGTACTGGGCGTTCGGATATTTGGGCTGCCGCTGTTCCTGGGTGAGGGCGGCGGTTTCCAGCTTGATCCACGGTTTGGAGGTTTCGGTCTTGACCACCTTGAACTCGAACCCGTCCTCCTCGGTGACCAGGATGCGCGGGACCTTCGTGGTTTCCTGCTTCAGCTTGTTGAAGCGGAAGTTGGAGTCGGTGAGAAGGTCCACGACCGCCGAGATGGTCGCCTTGACGAAAATGCGGGCCTGGGGCATTTCGGGGTCGTTGGAGACCACCGTGATGAGTTTGCTGATGGGGCCCTTGAAGTCCTTGGTTTCCAGTTTCGTCGGGATCTTCCCCGTCGCCCCGGCTTTGATGACCTTGTCCCATTGGACCACGGTGCAGCCGCAGCTCGGGCGGACGTCGGTGATGACCAGGTCCGCGGTGCCGGTGTTCCTGACCGTGAAGGCCCAGTCCACGACCTCCCCCTTCACCACCACGCCGAAGTCGTGGACCACGTCCTCGATGAGCATCTTGGGGGCGTTCTGCGCCCAAAGGGCGGCGGAGCACAGAAACGCCAGGATCCGGATGGAAAACTTCATAAGCAACCTCCTTGGCATCAGGGTATTGTAATACATCCCTGCCTTGACATTCAACTCAATGTCTCTTAATATACGGAAGCCGATGAAAAAGAATTTAGGGCACATGCTCCTGGAGGCGAATCTCATCGACGAGATCCAGATGCAGATCGCCCTGGAAGTCCAGCGCAAATCGGGGAGACGGTTCGGTTCCACCCTGGTAGACCTGAAATTCGTGGACGAAAACGTCCTGGCCGCCTTTTTGAGCAAGCAGGTGGACATTCCCTGCGTGAGCCTCCTCAACATCGCCATCCCACCCCGGGTCATCTCCATGGTCCCGGGCGAGATGGCCCGGCGCCTTAACGCGGTCCCTTTCAAGATGGAAGGGGGGGCGCTGTCCGTCGCCATGACCGATCCCACGGACATCAACGCGGTCACGGAGATCGAGGCCCACACGGGGTGCCCCATCACCCCCCTCATTGCCCCGCAATCCTCCATTGACAAGGTCATCCTGAGGTATTACGACAAACGGGACCCCGAGGACACCCTCCCGTCCCTCAAGGAACTGGGGTCCCTCGTGGAGGACCTGGACCCGGTGGAGGCCCTCCGCAGGATCCTCGACCGCCTTGACCGCGTGGAGGCCGCCCTCCGCGACCTCCAGGCGCAAGTCCAACAATGTACTTTGTCGTCAAAGAGATAGAGTTCTCCGCCGCCCACACCCTCCGCGGGCATCGGGGCCCCTGTGAGCGCCTCCACGGCCACAACTACCGGGCCCGGGTGGCCCTCGCGGCCGCTGTCCTGGACCCCCAGGGAATGGTGCTGGATTTCACCGATTTCAAGCGGATCCTGCGGGAAGCCACCGCCCCTCTCGACCACGCCGACCTCTCCGGGGTCCCCCCGTTCGACACCGTCAACAGCACCGCCGAGAACCTGGCGCGGCACATCGCGGCGGAGGTGGCCCGGCGCCTCCCCCCGGGACCCCGCGTCCACCGCGTGGAGGTGTGGGAGACCTCGACCTCCTGCGCCATCTACGATCCCGATCCCGAGGAGGTTTCCTGATGCTCCGGTCCTTCTTCATCACCCTGTCCAAATCCACGGCCCTGCGGTCGTTCGCCATGAAAAACGCCCTCGCCCAGCGGGCCGCCCGCCGCTTCGTCTCCGGCCTGACCCTGGACGAGGCCTTTCCCGCCATCCGGGAACTCAACTCCAAGGGGATCCAGGTCACCATGGATTTCCTCGGCGAGAGCGTCACCACCCAACCGGAGGCCCTGGCCGCGGCCGACGAAGCCATCCGCATCCTGGAGTTCATCGCCTCCAGGGACATCCGGGGCAATGTTTCCGTGAAGCTGACCCAGCTGGGCCTCGAACTGGGGCAGGAGTTCTGCCGGGACAACGTGGCGCGCATCGCCGCCAAAGCCCAGGCCCTGGGGAATTTCCTCCGCATCGACATGGAGGACACCCCCGCCACCGACCGGACCCTGGAGATCTTCCACGCCATGTTGGAGCGGGTCGGTCCGGCCCACGTGGGCATCGTCCTGCAATCCTACCTCTATCGCACCGAGGGCGACGCGGCCGAGGTGATGAAGCGGGGGGGGCGCATCCGCCTGTGCAAGGGGGCCTACAAGGAGCCCGCCGCCGTGGCGTTCCCCAGGAAAACAGATGTGAACGCCAACTTCGTCAAGGTCATGAAAATGATGCTGGATTCGGGCCTCTATCACGGCATCGCCACCCACGACGAAGCCATGATCCGCGCGACCAAGGCCTACGCGGAAGAGAAGAAGATCGACCGAAGGAAATTCGAATTCCAGATGCTCTACGGCATCCGGCGGGACCTCCAGGAGCAATTGGTGGGGGACGGCTGGAACGTGCGGGTCTACGTCCCCTACGGCGACCAGTGGTACCCCTATTACATGCGCCGGATGGCGGAGCGTCCGGCCAATGTCCTCTTCATTCTGAAGAACCTGTTCAGGAAATGAGGCCGTGCCGGACTCCCGGAGGGGCGGGGAGGAGGGGAGGGGCCCCGTCCCTTCCGCCCCCGGGTCTTCCGGCCTGATCGTGTCCCGCCTCGACCTCTTCGAGTATCCCCTCCCCGAGGTGTCCATCGCCCAGGAACCCCTCCCGAGGGGGGGCACCCGTCTCCTGGTCGGCGACCGGGCCTCGGGGAAGTGCAAGGACGCCCGCGTGGCCGACCTCCCGGACCTCCTTCCCCGCGGGACCGTCCTGGTTCTCAACGACACCAAGGTCGTCCCGGCGCGTCTCCACGGCCGCCTGCCCGGGGGGGGGAGGGCCGAAGTGCTCCTGTTGCGCCGGCTGGACGAGCGCGTCCACCTGGCCCTGGTCCGACCCGGCCGCAAGTTGCGGCCGGGAGCGACGGTCCATTTCGAGGGGGGCCTCGAAGCCGAAGTGGAATCGGCCGGCCCCCGGGGAGAACGCCGGGTCCGTTTTTCCGCCGATCCCGGACCCCACATCGAGACCCTGGGCCGGATCCCCCTCCCGCCCTATATCCGCCGCCCGGACCGCGCTGAAGACCGGACGTGGTACCAGACCGTTTATGCCCGCGAGGAGGGGTCGGTGGCGGCCCCAACGGCCGGGCTCCATTTCACGCCCGAACTGCTTGAGGCGCTCACGGAGGCGGGGGTGGAAACCGTCCACCTGACCCTTCATGTCGGGATGGGCACCTTCCGTCCCATCGCGGGCGAGACGGCCGAAGGGCACCGGATGGATGCCGAGCGGTTCCATGTCTCCGAGGCCGCGGCAGAGGCCGTCAACCGGGCGAAAGGTGAGGGGCGCCGGGTGGTGGCCGTGGGGACCACCACCACCCGCACGCTGGAGGCCACGGCCCAGGAGAACGGGCGGGTGTGCCCGGGCGGGGGGGAAACCGCCCTATTCATCACCCCCGGGTTCCGGTTCAGGGTCCTGGACGGCCTGATGACCAATTTCCATCTGCCGCGTTCCACCCCGTTGCTTCTCACTTGCGCCTTCGGGGGCCGCGAACGGGTCCTGGAGTGGTATAATCAGGCCCTTTCCAAAGGGTACCGTTTTCTCAGCTACGGGGACGCCACGCTCATCCTTTAGGGTCTCCCCATGGTGTGCTGCCCCCAAACGGGGGATGCCGGCCTATACTAATCAGTAGGAGGTGTCTAATGAAAAAGACCGCCGCTCGGAAGAGCGTCATGGAAAAACGCCCGTCAAAGCGGGCCGCCGCCGTCGGGACCGGGGTGGGGATGACCGAAGTGCGGGCCTCGGCCAAATCGCTGGGGGTCCCCTCCTTTGGGAAGTCCAAAAGAGAGCTGATCCGGGCCATCCAGCGGGCCGAGGGGAATTTCGACTGCTACGGCACGGCGTTTTCCGGATTTTGCGACCAGGAGGGGTGCCGCTGGCACGCGGAGTGTCTGGCGGATTCGCTCAATTCCGCGCCCTAAAGGTCACGATGAGGCAAGGTCCCTCAGGAGTTTCCTCACGGCATCGTCGTCCCAGTTCATCGCCCCCGTCTGCTTGCGGGCGACCTCGCCGTTTTTATCAAGGATGAAGGTGGCGGGGATCCCGTTGGTTCTGTAAACGGAGGGAAGGGGCCCCGTCTGCAGCAGGAACGGAAGGGTGTACCGGTGTTTGTCCAGAAAGGACTTCACCTGGGCGCCGTTCTCGCTCGATACCATCAGGAACGCCACCCCCTCGTCCGCCACGGATTCCTGCAGTTTTTGAATGGACGGCATCTGCATCGTGCAGTAGCGGCACCAGGTGGCCCAGAAGGTCAGGAAGACGGGCCTCCCCCGGAACTCCTCCAGGGAGACGGTCCGGCCCGAAAGGTCCGTCAACCGGAGGGCGTAGGCGGCCTCCGCCGGTCCCGGCGGGGCCGCCGGGGCCTTTGCGGCGGGGGGCGGGGCCGCCGCTTCGCGTTCCATCTCCCGCATCTGGTCCATGCTGCGGAAGAAAAAATAGAGGCCGAAGGCGACCAGGGCCGCGATGACCAGAACGGCAGGCCAAGCCATGCCGAGGTTCCTTTCATATGCCTTCATGTACATATCTCCTGCGGTCGGGCGTTCTATGGATAATCATTTTACCTTGAATCCCTATTCCCCGCCTTGCAAAAAGCGGAGAAGTATGGAAAGATACTTTTCTCAAATCCTGCCACAGGAGGAAGTCAATGGAAATGACCAAGATCGCCGTCGTCGGATGCGGGACCATGGGCCGGGGCATCATCCAGGTGGCCGCCGCCTCGGGCTACCGGGTCGCGGCCGTCGATTCCTTTCCCAAGGCCGTCGAGGGGGCGCAGGCCTCGGTCAAAAAAGGGCTTGACAAGTGGGCGGAAAAGGGCAAACTGACCCCCGAGGCCGCCGCGGCCGCCTGGCAGGCCCTCGCCTTTTCCGGCGAGCTCGGCGCCGCCGCGGACGCGGACCTTGTCATCGAGGCCATCGTGGAGAGGCAGGACGCCAAACTGGCCCTGTTCAGGGCCCTCGACGGTCTGGCCAAGCCCGAAGCCGTCCTCGCCTCCAACACCTCCTCCATCAGCATCACCCTCCTGGGGGCGCAGGTCAAGCGCCCCGGCCGGGTGATCGGCATGCACTTCATGAACCCGGTCCCGCTGATGCCCCTGGTGGAGGTGATCCGCGGTCTCGCCACCGACGGAGATACGGTGGCCGCCGTCCTCGAGACCTGCAAGAAGATGGGCAAGACCCCCGTTGAGGCGCATGACAGCCCCGGTTTCGTTTCCAACCGGGTGCTGATGCCCATGATCAATGAGGCGGTCTTCTGCCTTTACGAGGGGGTGGGCACCGCCGAGGCCATCGACGCCGTGATGAAACTGGGGATGAACCACCCCATGGGGCCCCTGGCCCTGGCCGACCTCATCGGCCTCGACGTCTGCCTCGACATCCTCAATGTCCTCCACGACGGCTTCAAGGACCCCAAGTACCGTCCCTGCCCGCTCCTGGTGAAGATGGTCGAGGGCGGTTTCCTGGGGAAAAAGAGCGGAAAGGGTTTCTACCCCTACGCCGGCTGAGGGCGTCCGCCGCGCCCCGCCGCGCCGTCAGGGGGAAGGGGCCCCGACCGACATCCCGGCAAGGAGAATAAGACCATGCGATGGTCCGGCTATTTCATCCCCACGCTCAAGGAAGTCCCCTCCGACGCGGAGGTGGTCTCCCACCGCCTCATGCTCAAGGGGGGCATGATCCAAAAGGCCGCTTCGGGCATCTATTCCATGCTCCCGCTGGGCCTGCGCTCCCTGCGTAAACTGGAGGCCATCGTCCGCGAGGAATTGGACCGCATCGGCTGCATCGAGATCTACATGCCCGCCGTCCAGCCGGCGGAACTGTGGGAGGAGTCGGGGCGCTGGCGGAAGTACGGGAAGGAACTGCTCCGCATCAAGGACCGCTCCGACCGCGATTTCTGCTTCGGCCCCACGCACGAGGAGGTGGTCACCGACATCGTCCGCCACCACGTCAAGTCCTACCGGCAGATGCCCTTCACCCTCTACCAGATCCAGACCAAGTTCCGCGA